>DAIDHI010000079.1 GCA_027452025.1 Elusimicrobiota bacterium
GTGGACGTCCTGGAAGCTTCGGGCGACGACGCGGGCGGGTGGGCCTACAATAACCTCGCCGGGGATGCCAACTTGGGCACGGTGTTCGTCAACTGCACGCACACCGACACCAAGAACAGCGTCTGGACGAGCTACTAAGAGGCTGAAGTCCTCCGCACGGACTTCGGAATGACGAACCAGGGGGCCTCCCGAAACGGGGGGCCCCCTTCTTTTCCGTGATGGCCTTCGCCGTCTTTTGGGTCTTCGCTTTCGGGCTCTGCCTCGGGAGCTTTCTCAACGTCCTGGTCTATCGCCTTCCGCGCGAGGAGCCATTCGCCTCGGGCCGCTCCCGCTGCCCGCATTGCCGGGCCCGGATCGCGGCCTACGACAACGTGCCCCTGCTCTCTTTCCTGTGGCTGCGGGGCCGCTGCCGCTCCTGCGGCGGGCGCATCTCGTGGCGCTACCCCGCTCTGGAGCTTTGCTCGGGCGTCCTGGCCGCGCTGCTGTGGCTGCGCTGGGGCGAGCGTCCCGTCTGGGCGGCGGCCTGCGCGGCGGCGGCTCTGGGGCTATTGGCCGTGGCCGTTATCGACTGGGACACCTTCCTGATCCCGGACGAACTTTCGCTCGGGCTTCTGGCCCTCGGGATCGCCCTGTCCCCCATCAACGCCCTCTTGTCGAGCCCTGCGGCCGGCGCCTGGTGGCATCCGATCCTTTTGAGCCTGCGCGGGGCCGCCGTCGGCTTCGCCGTCTGCTGGGGCGTCGCCGAGATCGGAGAGCTCCTGTTCAAGAAGGAGGCCATGGGCGGCGGAGACGTCAAGCTCTTGGCCGCGATCGGGGCCTGGTCGGGCGGCACGGGCGCCTTCGACGCCTTGATGCTGGGCTCTTTGCTCGGGGCGGTCTACGGCGTCTGGCTCATCGCGCGAGGCCGGCTCACGAGGTCCGATCCGATCCCGTTCGGGCCCTTCTTGTCCGCGGCGGCCGTTTTCAATTTCTTCGTCCTGCTGCCGCTGGGCTTTCCTTTCATAACCCGGTAGAGCACCGTCTGCCCCCGGCGGCCCGCCTCCGTCAAGCCGTAGGCGCGCAGCGGCTGCGCGCTCCAAGGATCGGCGGCCATCACCGAGGAGGGCACGAAGACCGGCTCTCCGGCTTTGGCCAAGGCGTCCAGGCGCGCGCTCAGAGCCTGCGGCTGCCGGTCGAAGTAGCGCAGATTGAGAGGGCGTCGATGCGCGAAATACGGGGCGTAGACCTGATAGAGGCCCGAGGAGACGATCCAGGCGTCGTCGGGCGTGACGCCGCCGATCCAAAGCGAGTCCTCGTAGACCGCGTTGCGGGCGGGATCGCAGGCGGGAGCGATGGCGGCGCGCCAGTTGAAGACGCCGAGGGCGGCGACGAAGACCGCCGCGGCCCCGAGGAGGGCCGGGCCGGCCGCGGATAAGCCGAGAGCGGTCAGGATCCACAGCGCGGGCAGGTCGACGACGCGATAGACCATGATCGACGGCTGCCAGGACGTGAACAGGACGGCGTAGCCGGCCAGCCACAGCAGGACGGTCCGGACCTCATGCCCGCGCCGCGACCGCCAGGCCCCGAGCGCGGCCAGGGCCAGCCCGCCGAGACCCAGGAGCCCCGAGTCGGAGAATATGCGCGAGCTCATGACGGCCCAATCCTTCAGGCCGCTCCAGGAATAGCCGCCGTACCAGGTGAAGGAATGGTCGACTTTGAGCGCGGCGCTTCCCAGAAGCCACACGCGGGCGTCGGCAAAGCCGCTGGGCTTGACGAAGAAGGCCCCGGCCGCGGCGTAAGCCGCGCCGAGGGTCAAGGTCCAAGCGCCGGCGCAGGCCAGCGCGCCTCGGCGTCCGGCGCGAGAGCGCCACAGCGCGTAGGCCGATGCCGGCCAGAACATCACCGCTCCCACGTGGCCGAGGCAGGCCATGGCATGCCAAAACCCCAGCCGGCCGGGTCGGGGCGAGGGCTCGAGGGCCTGCGTCGCGGCGAGCACGAGGAAGAGCGCCGAGAGCATGTAGACCTGGGCTTCCAGGCTCCAAAGCCAGAACGCTTGCGAGAGGGCCAGTCCGGCGCAGGCGGCGATCCGGGCCAGCGGCCGCGCGCGCGCGCGCGCCAGCAGCCTCCACACGGCCGCCACGGTCGCCCCGCCGAGGAGGCTGTCCAGCGTTTGAAGGACGAGCAGGGCCGGACCGCGATAGCCGAAGAGCCGCCAAGCCCGGTCGAAGGCGAAGCCGGCCAGCCCGTAGAGCAGGTGGTTGCCGTGGGCCAAGTAGCGGGGATTGCCGAGGTCGACGGCCACGGCGCAAGCCACGCCGTCGAAATTGTAGTACGTCGAGTGGAAGGCGAGGAAGAAAAGCGAAGCGGCCGTCCCGACCGCCAGGGTCTCGAGGCGCTCGTCTGTCATCTTCGGGGCGCTCCGGAGAGCTCCTCCTCCAGGCGGGCGATCGCCCCGGCCTGCGGATCGTCGGGGGCGAGATCCAGGAAGCGGGCGAAGCGGTCGCGGGCGGCGCGGGCGCGTCCGTCCTTGAGGTCCTGGCGGCCGAGATCATACTCGGCTTCGGCGTCCTGCGGCCAGAGGGACAAGGCTTCGAGCAGGCAGGCCCGCGACCGCTTCTCTTCGCCCTCGGCGTCGAGCGCGGCGCCGAGCAGGGTCCAGGAATCGGCGTCGCCGCCGTAGCGGCTCACGGCCTGCGAAGCCCAGGCGGCGGCCGAGGGCGCATCGCCCTTCTGCCAAGCCAGGCGGGCCATGTTGTAATACGGGGCGGCCAATCCGGGCGACAGCGCCATCGCCCGGCGCAGGCGGGCGGTGCCTTCGGCGACGCGGCCTTCGGAGAGGAGGCTCGCGCCCCAGCCGGACATCGCCCGGCCGGAGACCGGGTTGCAGGCGCAGGCGCGCTCGTAATAGCCGGCACCGGTGCGCCAAGCGGCGGCTTGCGCGGCCGACAGGCCCACGTACCAGCACAGGACAGCGCTCAGCGCCGCCCAGGAGGCTCCGCGGCCGAGGCGCCCCAAGCCGGCTCCCAAGACGGCGGCCAGGCCCATGGTGGGTATATAGAGGAACCTCTGGGCGCCGATGGTGTCGAGAGGCATGAGGAGATGGCAGGTGGGCAGCAGCACCAGGGCCGGGCCGAGGGCCGCGAAGCCCCAGGCCCGCCGCTTGAGGCAGGCCCGCAGCGACCAGGCCAGCGCCGCCGCGGCGGCCGCGAGCATCAGCCACGCGGCCGGGCTGCGAAACGAGCCATCGGGAATCAAGGGCTTGGTGTAGTCCGTGCAAAGCCCTAGGCCGGAGACGGAAGGCCAGACGTAATGCCGCAGATAGAAGCCGGGAAGAGTGGCCAGGGCGGTGAGGCGCGAGGTGAAATACGGCTGCCCGCCGTGGAAGTCCCGGCCCAGGACCACTTGCCGCCAGCCGAGGTAAGCGAGCGTCGCGGCCCAAAGATCGGCGTGGACGCGGCGCCGGGCCGGGCTCCAAGGACGCTCGCCGTGGAGCGTCCAATCCGATAAGGCCAGCGCCGCGGGCAGCAGCACGCTCGACTCCTTGGTCAGCGCCGCCGCGCCATACAGGAGCAATCCGGGGCCCAGGCGCGTGCGCCGGGGATCCTCCAAAAACAGCCAGGCGCCCAGAAGCAGCGCCGCCGAGAGCAGCTCGGAGCGGCTGGTCAAAAGCACCACGGCCTCGACGTGCACGGGCATGGCGGCGAAGAGCAGGGCGGCGAAGAGCGCCTCGCGCTCGGCAAGATAGCGTCGCAGGACCAGCAGCAGGAGCCAGCAGCAAATGAAGTGGAGCAGGAGGTTGAGCGCGTGCATGGCGGGCACGCCGGCGTGCAGCGAGGTCTGCGCGAGGAAGGTCCACATGAGAAGGGGACGATACTCCTGGACCTTGACCCCGCCGCCGAGGACGGCTTCCCAATAGCCCGAGACGAAGAGTCGCCAGGCGCCGCGAAGTCCCTCGTGGAGCAGCGGGTTGGCGCCGATCATGATCCAGTCGTCTTGCAGCAGCTGCCGCGAGCGCAAGGACAGCCCGAAGGCCGCCAGGCAGACGGCGGCCAGCGCGAGGAGGGCCTTACTCGACGCGGTAAACGAGGCTTTGTTCTCGGTCATTGCGGTAAGCGGGCTCGAAATAACGGCGGTCTCCGAGCTGCGCGGAAATCCTAGATAATCGGCCTTCGATGGCCGAGGACGGAGCCAGCGTCAGCCCCAGGTCGAGGCCGCGCTGCTCGAGCACCCAGCGCGCGCCTTCGGCCTTGAGCGCGCGCGACAGGCCGGCGGGATCCGAGGCGTCGGCCAAGGGGGCGCTCGGCGTGCCGGCGTAGAACCCGTCGCGAAGGTAAAGCGCGCTGGCCAGGACTTCCGTGGGCTTGGCGTGGTCGCGCAGCCAGGCGTAGGTCTGAGGCAGCTCCGGCCTGCGCCACGAGGTGCCGCGAAGCCAGGCCGGGGCCTGGAAGATCAGTTGGCCGGCCAGCAGCAGGGCCAGCGCCGGGACGGCGGCCCGGCCCAGGCCCTCGGCGGCCGTCCACAACAGCAGGGGCAGCGGCATGATCAGGTAGCGGTCGTACTGCCAGGGCCAGACCAGGTGCATGGCGGCCGTCCCGCCCAGGGCGAGCACGGCCGGGTCGAGCGGGCGCTTGCGCAAGAGCCGCAGGCCGCCCCAACTCGAAGCCGCGGCCCACGCGGCGCCGGCCGCGAGGCTCGCCCGCGTGCCGGCCCAGCGCGCGGGCAGCGCGCAGCCGCCGAGGGCGGACAGGTAGAAGCGGGCGTTGTCGGCGGCGACGAGGGGCAGGCGCCGCCAGGAAGAGCCCGCGTAGGAGCGCGACAACTCGTCTAGCTTTTGGAGCGTCCCTCCGGACGCCGCGTGCGACCACGCCGCCCAGACGGCCAGCCCGGCTAAGGCCGGCCCGGCGACCAGGGCGGCGCGGCGCCAGCGCCCTTCCCGCAGGGGGCGCGCGGCCGCCGCGGCGGCCACGGGCAGGCCCGCCAAGCGGGTCTGGGTGAGCGCCAGAAGAAGCGCTCCCGCCGTGCCGCAGCGGCGCGCGCCGATCGTTGGACGGTCGAGGCAGGCCAGAGCGGCGACGGCAAGGAGCGTGAAGAGCGGCTCGCTCATGACGGTCCCCGATTGGGACAGCACGAGGGGGCTTGCGGCAAACGCGGCGGCGCAGAACGCGGCGACGACGTCGCCGCAGCGCCTTCGCAGCCAGGCCCAGACCGCCAGCGGAACGCAGGCCAGCAGCAGCGCCGAGAACGCCTGGCAGACGCCGAAGCGGTCCCCGAAGAGGTGGACCAGCGGCGCGAGCAAAAGCGGGAAGACCGGATTGATCATCGTCATGCGAGGCGCTCCGGGGCAGGTGAGCAGGCGCATGCCCAAGCCCGAGGAGAGCGAGCGCGCGGCCACGAGATACAGGAGGTCGTCTTGCTGGCGCCCGAGATACTGCGCGGGCGCGGCCGCGAGGATCAGCGCGCCGGCGGCGAAGACGACGGGCAAGGACCACAGCGTGCGGCGGCTGATGGAAAGCGCTTTCAAACCAAGCGCATTATACCGAAAGGCGGAGGACTTCCGGGGCCGGATAAATCTGGCGGAAGGGGGGGGATTCGAACCCCCGAGGGCTGTTAGACCCTACACGATTTCCAGTCGTGCCGTTTCAACCGCTCACGCACCCTTCCAAAATCTAAAACTGCCGAAAAATTATAGCTAAATCGTTCCCTTTACCAGATCGCCCTTTTTTGAGCGTAGTGTTAACGTAGTGCCAGACGCCTTGTCCTGGACTTTGAAGCCGATCTTAGGCGCGGGCTTTTGCGCTGGAGCCATCAGCTCGCGGATCGCCCCGAAGAGAGACGCGATGTGATTGTCGTGATCGGCGAAACGCCTCTCCAGGTCGTCCAGCCTTGCGGCGAGGTCTTTATGAGCCGACAGCATCTCGCGCACTTTCACGAACGTGCGCATGATGGCGATATTGACTTGGACGGCCCGCTTGCTGCTCAGGACGCTGGAGAGCATGGCGACGCCTTGCTCGGTGAAGGCATGAGGCAGGGCCCGCCGGTCTCCACCCCATCTTGAAGTGCCAATTTGGCACTTCAAGTTTTCCCACTCCTGAGCCGTCAACTGAAACATGAAGTCGGACGGGAAGCGATCTTTGTTCCGCTTGACTGCCCGGTTCAGAGCGCCGGTTTCGACGTCATACAATTCCGCCAGGTGCCTGTCGAGCAATACCTTATGCCCGCGAATTATGAATATCAGGTCCTTTACGCTTGCGATCGCAACAGGGCTTTTCATGCGTTCAGCTTGCGGTGATAGAATAGCAAATCAAGGCAGCAGTCCTTCGAGTCCGCCTGAATCCGTTCTTGCCGCGCGATGAGATTGTGCCGACAATGTCGGCAAAATTGGCCGCGCCAATAGTCCAGACAGCGTCTGGATTATCCTCATCGGCTTCCTCCTACGGCCCTCGATTGTCTCCGCGGCGCGGAGACTTTCTTGTCGGCCACCTCTGAGGCAGTGTCGCGGCCCAGGAGCTGGATGGTCGAGCGCTACATTCCCTTGTTGAGATGGGCGTAGCGCTCCAGCATCTTGAGGGAGCTGTGGCCACGGCGCTCTTGATTTTCGAGGGCCCGCGCCTGAGGAGGAAGGTCTCGGAACTGGGAGCGTGGAACGCCCTCGCCCTCGCTTGCTTTCTGACGGCAATCTCCCCTCTCCTGTACTTCTACCTCGTTGAGGGAGCCAGCGGCCTCGCGCAACTCAACTCGCCGGCCGGGGCGGGAGAGTCAACCCTGCGAGCCATGGCGCGAGCCGGTCCGGCGCTTCTGGCCGGTGCTCTCGACGGCGTTCTTGCGCAGAAGTTCATTCTTAATGAACACGTCGTCACGCGGGGCACGTCCGCGCTCCTTCTGCTGCCGGCCATGGCGATTCTGGATGCCCATCTCGCAACCGGCAATAGGAGCAGGCGTTTGACCATTTTCGCATGGTCGGCGGTTCTTCTTAGCGCGACGACGCTCCTCCTCGTTCCAGCATTCGCGCTTCGCGGGCATTATCACGACGCGATTCTGGCGCTCTACCCGTGGCTGCCTTTGGCCGTCGGCCTGGGCTGGGCATGTTGCCTGCCGTTAACCGCCGGCCGACCCCTGGAAATCCTCCGTCTTGTGATACCGGCGATCCTGCTCACCTGCGACGCCGCCGCGACGATAGGGCTCAGGCGCGCGATCCTCTCAGATCGCGTCGCGCCAGAATGGTCGTATCGATTGACGTCCGACTCGACCGTGTTTTTCGACCGCTTCCGGCGGCCGCTGGTCGCTCTCGACCTGGGCTTCCGTTCGACTATCCCGACGCTCACCCGCGGCCGGGGACGCATGGCTTTCCCCGAGCAGCCTCTTATGCCGATGTTTATACTAGACGGCGGGCTGTCAGCTAAGAACTACCTCGAGCCCGGCCTAATCTACTTCGTCCATTCGGCGCGAACAACCGTTTTGCCTTCCATACGCCGCAATTTCTTTCGGCAGTGCGCGGCCAACGGTTGGAAACCGGTGCTCGTCGGGCGGATGTCGTCGGTAGGGACCGTCATCGAAGCATACCGGCTCGTCTCCATCGGCCACGTCACAAAAGACAACCAGGCCTTCGGCCGCCGACCCTAGGAGGCTTCAAGACTC
Organism: Elusimicrobiota bacterium; assembly: GCA_027452025.1. GTDB lineage: Bacteria > Elusimicrobiota > Elusimicrobia > UBA1565 > UBA9628 > DAIDHI01. The sequence goes on from DAIDHI010000079.1 coordinate 7,615, forward strand.
GGGCCCCCGGAGGGCCTTTCGGGCCGCGACATGACGAGGCGGACGCGCCTTTCGTCGGTCGGATCGAAGTCTTCCCGGGCATGGATCATGCGGCGGTTGTCATTCGCTTTCGGTATTTTCATATCATTCTGCGCGGCCGCGTTCGCGGCCAACATGCCGGGCCGGAGTCTTTCCTGTATGACACCGAGGTTGAAGCGGTATTGCGTCGATATCGTCGCCACATTCGCTTGCCTGGCTCTCTTCCTGCTTAACTACCTCCCGACGGCGCGCCTGCTGGGGATAGACGGTGACGACGCCGGCCTGGGGCGGATGGCCTGGGATTTCCTGCGCCAGATTCAGGACCCGCTTCCGGCTTTGGACGCCTTCATCGGCTTCTCCTGGCGCGGCCTGGTCTTTCCGATCGCGTGGAGCGCGAAGCATGGCCCGGGAGAGATATTTCTGGCGGTTCCGTTTGTGGCGCTGCTGGGCCATACGAAGGCCGCCTTGGTCTGGAAAAACGCCTGCCTGGCGCTCATCTCCGTCGCGCTGACCTATCAAGTGGGACGGCTTCTGTATCGCGACCGCTGGTGCGCCTTTCTTTCCGCGCTGCTCTTGTGCACGTTCCCGCCCCTGATCATCACTTTCCTGGTGGGAGGGGGCGCCTGCGGCACGTGCGTGGCCCTCGAGCTTTGCAGCCTCTTTTGCTTTCTTCGGTTCGCCGAGGAGCGCCGGGACTTCTGGGCCTGCGCGGCATTCGCCGCGCTGGGCCTGGGCCTGTTTTCCCGTTCGGAAATGCTCGCGCCGATTTTTGGATTCGCGGGCTATGGATGGCTCTATCGGCGCTCCGTCGCGAATCTGCTGCCCGCTGGCCGAAAGCAGCGCTTGCGACTGTTCGCTTCCTGCCTGGGTTGCCTGCTCCTGTTCGCGGCGGCTCTGATCCCCGCCCTTTTGGTCGGTCATCATCGGATTCCATCCTATTGGATCGGCCACCTTTTCAGGCGCCGAATGGACGGGGGCAGCAACCTCGCGTATGGGGCTAATCTCGGGGCGCGTCTTCGCCAGGCGGAGCAGATTCTCGGCGGCGTCGCGGGCGCCGACCTTTTCGCGGCGCGCCGGGCGGACTATCTCATGAAGGGCCTGGCCGCTCTCGCCGTTGGATTTCTTGGGGCGGCGGCGGCTTTGGCCTATTGCGTCGTCAAACGCGGGGAGAGCCTCCAGCGCCTGGCCTTGCCATGGATCGTGATGTCTCTCTATGTGCTCATCTCGGCCTTCAGCCCGGAACACCTCTTGTGGGAGCATCTCGTGCCCGTTCTGCCTCTCTTTTGCCTGGCGATCCTTCTGCCCGTGGCGCTGCGCAACCGGCGGCGCTACGGCCCCGCAGTCCTGGCGGCCTTCATTCTTCTCGCGGCGGCGCGCAGCTGGGCCTGCCTTCGCTTCTTCCAAAGACTCGATAGCGAGCTGGCGCGCACCGGAGCGACTCGCGATGCCCAACGCCCATGCCTTGACCTCTTCGCTTGGCTTTCCCGGCGTCCCGAGGCGAGAGTCGCGATCGTCTCGCGGCCCAACGCGGACTACAATACCCTGCTCTATCTTTCCGGAGACCGGCTGCCGATGGCCTTCGTTTTCGGTTCAGGCCGCGGCGTCGCGGGCTTCAAGCCGGCGGAGACGGCGGCCCTGCTTGGGACGAAGGGATGCTACTTCATCCGCAACGCGGCGGCCGAAGGCGGCGGCCGCCGGTTCGCTCTGGTGTCTCACGAGGCGGCGGGCTTGGGCTATCGCCTGCGTCTGGCGGGGACCGTTCCGCGTCCCGACGGAAAGGTTTTCTATGAGATCTACCGGGCCAGCCCCGGCGATCGCGCCCGGCGCTTGAGAAGGTCCGCGAGGATCGATTGATAAGCTTCGCAGGGCGTCCAGCAATGCGGACAGCGGCCCTGCGCGACCTCTTGTCTTGCCCGGGCCGATGAGTCCGCACGCCAAATCGCATCCAGATCGTAGTCCGTGGCGCGGAGATTGCCGAGGACGCGGTCGAAGCTGTTGCAAGGGTAGACGTTCCAATACGGGTCGATGAACAGAGAGGAGGTCAGCGCGGCGCAGGGAACGGGAGTCCTTCCTGTCCTTATGAATCGTCCGGCTTGTCGTTGATAGCTTCTCTCAAGCCAGCGCACCGGATCAAACAGAGGATGTTTGCGCCGGCGCATGAATTCATCGAGCACGGCGAGCGCGCGGCCGTCCGGCTTGAGGTCCATCCCGAGGTTCGAGTAATAGTGGCCCGAGGTGTGACCGAGGTTGACGTGGAAATCGTCGGCGGCGACATGAGGCAAATGCGTCCTGACCGACTCGATGCAGGCGAAAAGCTGCCCGCTGTTGGCTTTCATCAGCGTATAGCCGAAAAACACGCGCAGCCGGCCGTCGCGGATTTCCTTGAGGCGTCTGTAGGTTTCCATCACCTGCCGGAAGCAGCCGGGAGTCCTGCGAAGCTCATCATGAGCGTCCTCGGGACCGTCCAGGCTGAGCGTGACGATGAGCCGCTGGATGTTGGACTCGAGCAGAATCCGCGCGCCCCGAACGATCCGGTCCGTCAGGATGCCCGTCGTCGGGATCGTGACGAGAAAGAGATCGCGGCAATCCGCGGCGGCGGAGCGGAATACGTCCTCGATATCCTCGCGGAGGAATATCTCGCCGCCGCTGATGGTGAGCCAGGAGACGCCGCTGGCCTTGGCGAAGAAGCGACGGATCTCGTCGAGGGCCATCTCCGGCCGTCCCGGCCTGCGCCAGATGTTGCACATCGCGCAGCGGCAATTGCACAGGTAGTTGACGACGAACGTGAGCCGGTAAGGACGCCGGAGCCGGCCGAGGTTCGCGAGGGCCACGTTCCGGGCGAGAGTCAGCCATTTCGAAAGGCCGCCGGCCGCGCGCTCAGCCAATAGCCCTCGAAACGCGGCGCTTGACGGTCAGGCTGCGGTGCTTGAGTTCGAAGGCCAACATATCCATCAGAACCTGACGTTGTTGCGCATCGAGAGTCTTGGAGCCGGCGGAGAAGATGAGGCGAGGCAGGAAAAGGCGGCGTGTCAGCTGGCCGAGGTGGCGGCGATGAAGGACCATCGGTTCATCGATGAAGGCGAAGGCATCCCGGCCGTAGGCCAGCGCGACTCGGTAAATGAAGTCAGTATCGGCGCAGAGCCACCGGAAGCAAGGATCGAATCCGCCGAGATCGACGAGCATCGATCGGCGGACGATGACGGTCGACATGCAGACGGCTCGGATGCGGCCGCAGAGCCGGCCCATGACCGGATCTTCTTCGGGAAGTCGCCAGCGGCCCGTATCGAGCGCCGTGCGGCCTCGCGCGTCCAGCGTCCCGATCCGGCGTCCGGCTTCATCGATCACGCCGCAGCCGCAGACGGTGATCTTCTTGCGGGCGGTTCGGAACTCCGTCATCGCTTTGGCGAGATAGCCCGGCTGCCAAAAATCGTCGGCTTCCAGGAATGCCACGTAGCGCCCTCGCGCGACGGCCAAGCCGGCGTTCATCAGGGCCGCGGGCCCTCTATTGCCGGGCACGATGATCGTTCGCGCGGCATGCCGACGATTCATTCGCTCCAGGAGACGATGCGTGCCGTCGTCGGAGCCGCCGTCGACGACGATGAGCTCCCGGTCTCGGACGGTCTGCCGCAAAACGCTTCGAGCAGCGGCCGGCAAGTGGCGGCGAGCGTTGTAGGTCGTCAGGACGACCGTGACCATAGGCCGGGCGGCGCGCGGATTTCCTAGGGCCATCACTCGAACAGCATCCTATTGAAGGTAGCCCATGGCTTTCAAGCTCTCGAGGGCTTGCTCTGAGAGTTTGGGCGCCGCGACGGGCTGCGCCTTCGGCCGCAGCCCCCGGTAGGATGCCACCGTCCGGGGGGGATGTTCGGACGCGTAGCCTTCGGGAAGGACCGTCCAGAGCACTCGTCCGGGCAAATCGCGGGCCAAGGGCGCTCCTTCGAGGTAAAGGATGGTCGGCATCAAGTCCAGGACGGATGCGGAGCGGATTCTTTTCCCGGGCCGCACGGGTCCGCCGGTGATGATCAGGATGCCCCGAGGGCGATGGTCTCCGGACCGAAGGCGGGGCGGCGGGCTGCCCTGGGCCGCTCCGAAGCCGTGGTCGGATGCGACGATGATCACGGTCTCGTTATCGGAGTAACGCAGCAGCCGCCCGACGAGCTCATCGACGTAGGCGTAATACCGGGGTATGACGCCGCCCAAGTCTTTCTTTTCCCGGGACGAGGCGCGGAGGGGTCCGGGCTGCGAGAATTTCCAAAATCCATGCGACACGCTGTCGAGGCCTCTCAAATAGATGGCGAAGAAATCAGGCTTCCGTTTCGAGAGCAGGAACAGGGCGATCCTGGCGATGCTGGCATCCCAGGGATAGGGAGTGGCCAGGTAAAGGTCGACGAGCTTGTTTTCCAGGTAGCGGATTCGGCTTCGTTTCGCCGTCCGCTCGTAATCCGGATCCCAGTTGAAAGGGATGAAGCGCCGAAGTTCTTGGATTTCGGCCGGGGAGTCGGGGTCCCAGGCGCGCAGCGTCGACAGCCCGCGCAGCGCGTCGCGCGGATAGACCTGGCCCGATTTTACGTCGGGGTCGAGAACGTGGTCGGAAACCATGACGCCGTCGACGGGTTCCGCCGGCCAGGATTTCAGATAGCCGACCACGCAGACGGAGCGGCCAAAATGGCTAAGGACGTTCCAGACGGCGGCGCTGCGCCGGTCGGCGCTGGTCACGGGCGTGCGCTCGTCGTCCTGGAGAAAGCCCAGGATGCCGTGCACGCTCGGAGGCTGGCCGGTGGCGATGGAGGTCCAGATGGCGGGGGAAAGAAGCGGCTGGACGGACTTCAAGGGCCCCGAGGCTCCGCGCGCGATGAGCCGAGCGAGGTTCGGCAAGCGACCGCGCGCGAGCAGGGGATTGACGACATTCCACGACGCGCCGTCGATCCCGATCAGGAAGACTCTCGCCTTCGGCGGCGGACCCGCCCACGCGGCCGCGGCCAGCCGGGTTGCCAGAAGAAGGACGCTTAACCGCGCCGTCGGTTCCATAGTGCCTGGTCGCGCAGGAGCCAAGCCTGCGCGCGAAGTTTGGGCGCGAGCCGCGCGTCCTCAAGGACCCGCGAAAAGCCCGCAACGGCCTGCGGCCATCTTCCGAGGGCCGCCGATGCGATGGCCGCCGGCCAATGCGCGTCGGCGGCCACCGGGTGCAGGCGCAGAGAGGCCCGGCAAAGGCGGACGACCTCGGCGTCTCTATTCTGCCGCAGCGCGACCTCGATGGCGGCCAGGGCGCGGTCGAGCGGATGCGAATCGCGGAAGAGCACCGGAACCTTCCATTTCGACTCCAGGCGGCGGCGTTGCAGGCGATATTTGCCGGCCTGCCGAAACAGATGGTCATGCCGGACTTTCACGGAGCCGACGTACAAAGCCCTGAACCCGAGGCTGCGGCTTTGCAGGCAGAAGTCGGCGTCCTCATATTGGCACGGATAAAACGCCTCGTCGAACCGCACGCCGCGGCCGAAGACCTCGGCCCCGACTAGCAAGCAGGCCCCGCAGAGGATATCGCAAAGACGGATATAGTCGCGCTGCCCGCAGTCCCGCTCGCCCTCCCCGATTGCGGTCGCGTTGGGCGATTGCTCAGCGCAAAAGACGGTCCCATCGGGAAGGAGGCTTTGGCAACCGATGATTCGCGGCGCGGCGGGATGGCTCAGCGCGTGGTCGAGCATCCGGGAGAGCCAGTTTTCGCCGACTACGACGTCGTCATCGAGGAAGACATACCAGGAGGACGGGTTTTCGCTCACGATCCGATTCATGGCCGCGGCCTTGCCCAGGTTGCGGCCATACGAGCGATGCCAGACGCGGCGCCTTCGGGAAAGCGCGCGAATCAAGGGGGTGTTGGCGTTGGAGGAGCCGTTGTCCACCAAGGCCAGCCGGTAAGGGACGTCCGTGGTGTGCTTGAGAATCGCCGATAGGCATCTTTTGAGCGCCGCCGGAGCGTTGTAGGTCACGACCCCGATCGTGACCGCCGCTTTGCCGCCCCGGTTCATACGAGCTCGAGCGCCAGCTCTCCTCGAGCGCGGACGAGCGGGGAGAGGTGGGGCTGCCGCGCCATGCGCCTGAGCTGGAGCCGAGCCGCACGCGGCCGGCCCAGCCGGGTCAACGCGGTCGCGGCCCACCAGTAGGCATGCCAGGAGGCTGGATCGCGCCCGCGCAGCAGCCGGCATGCCCGAAGCAGCTCGCCCAACGCCTGCCCGCGGATGGCGGTCATGGCCCGAGCATAGGCGCGGTCGACGGGATGGGAATCGACGAACTCCGGATAACCCCATTTGGCCAGCAGCCGGCGGTAAGGAGAGGGCCCTCCCGGCGCGACCCGCTTGAGGCCTTCGTGTTTGACGGCCAGCGGGCCGTAATAGAGGACGCTCAGGCCGCGGCTGCGCGCGCGCATGCAGAAATCCCCGTCTTCAAACGGAAAAAGGCTCTCGTCGAAGCGCAGGCTCCGCAGCGCCCGACCCTCGACGAGGGTGCATATTCCGCTGACGCTGTCGCAAAGACGGACGTAATTTCGCTGCCCCAGGTCCCGCTCCATCGTTCCTATGGATTCGTGCCAGGACATCATCTCGGCGCAGCAGATCCGGCCGTCGGGATACACGCTGCGGCAGCCGACGAGCGACGGCGCGGGCGCGAAGCGATGAGCGGCGGCAAGGAGCATGGAAAGCCAGCCTCGCGGGACGACGGCGTCGTCGTCCAACACGGCGTACCAATCCGCGGGGGCTTGGCTGGCGGCGCGGTTGATCGCGGCGGCCTTCCCCAGATTGCGTGGATTGAGCAAGACGAGCGGCGCCATGCGGCGCGGCTGCGATCGCAGGAACTGCCTGGTGCCGTCGGTCGAGGCGTTATCGACGATGGTCACCCGGCAGGGCAGGCCCCGCGTGCCGGAGCGGATCGAGTCGAGGCAGCGGCGTAAGGAAGCCAGCGCGTTGCGGGTCACGACGATGATCGAGACCGTCAAGCGAGGCCCTTGGACCGGAGCAGATCGATAATGGCGCGCACGGAAGTGAGGGCGCGCAGTTCGAAAAGCGACAGCCGCAGTCCCGAGAGATCCTCGAGCGCGACGACTACGGAAAGGTGGCCCACCGAGTCCCACCCCGGGATTTCGCCCATGCGGCCGTCTTCCTGGATCATATCGGCGGGGACTCCCAGAGCCTGGCTGAGCGCCGCCCTCGCCAGAAGCAGCCCTTTGAGCGGACGCGGGGGGGCGGGCTCATTCCCCATAATGGAAGCCGATCGTATTTCCCAGAAAAAACATGACGGCGACGAGCATCAAGAGGGCCAGGAAATAGCGCGCATAATAGGCTTTCTTCATCCCATCCTCTTGAGGACTGCGACGATCAGGCCGGTCCTATCCAAATAAAGCAAAAATCCGCAGGCGACGAACGCCAAAGTCAGCGCGGTCGAGAGACCTTGAACGGCGAGGCTGGACCGGTAGCGACTCAGCGCCTTCGGCGAGAGTTGTCGCTCCAGCAGGCGCGCGTAGGCGAAAAAAATCAGGAGTCCCGCCGCATGATAGGCGCCATAGAGAACCAAGTGCCACCCGAACCCATGCCAGACCGCCGCGAACACGACAGTCGCCGCGATGGCGATTGCCGCGGCCGTCGTGGCGCCGAGACGGCGGCCCGCGACGAGACGATGAGCCAGAGGAAAATAGAGATAGTCCCGGAGCCACTCGAAGAAAGTGATGTGCCAGCGGTGCCAGAATTCGGCTATATTGCGTGCTTTGTAGGGACGATTGAAATTTTCGGGCAGATCTATTCCCATCAATCCGGACGCGCCGATCGCCACGTCAGTATAGCCCGAGAAGCTGAAATACAGCTTGCCGAAGAAAGCGAACAACGCGATCAGGAGCTTCCAGGGGGGCAGCCGGGCGGCGTCGGCGTCCAGGAGCTCCGACAAGGCAAACGGCGTCAGCGCCAAAGCGGCCACTTGGCGCTTGAAAAGACCTTCGACGACGCGCAGCGATGCGTGATAGACCCGCCGTGCGTCCGGTTCGCGCGCTCGGCAGAGATCGTCTCTGAAGCGCGCGAAGCGGTCGATCGGGCCGGCCAGATAGGCCGGGAATAGGAGCAGGAAGTTGAGATAGTCCAGCCAGTCGAGTTCCAGCCCCCGCGTCGCCTCGACGGCCAAATGGACCAAGCGCAGAAAAAGGAACGAAGCCCCGATCGTCATGAAAGTGCCGAACCGAGGATCGCCCAGGCGGGGAAAAAGGCGGGCCAGCCGCGGAACGACGACAATCAGCCGCTGGCGCTGCAACAGGCTGGAGGCGAACAACGCCGCGTCCGAGACGATGACAACGCAGGCCAGGGCGTAACCGCCGCGACGCGGGCCGATTCGCCTCAAAAGAGCGTAATTGGCGGCGAGCACGGCGAGGAGCAGCGCCAGGCGGAGTTCCGAGTTATAAAAAAGGAACGCGGCGAATGTCAGATTGGCGGCCAAGATCACAAAACCGCGCCGCCGTGGACTTTTCACGATCTTGAAGCAGGCGGCCACGACGATCGCGACGCAGACGAAAGAAAGCAGCTCCTGGGCGATCATCGAGCCGAGATGTCTCCCGGAGTCGCGGACAGGTCTCGATAAAGGCGCTGCGCAAGGCGGCGGCATCCTCTCGGGTTATAGTGCGAGTCGTCGACGAACGCGTCCGGGTCCGTCGCCAAAAGCCCTGAATAATCGAGGGTCCGAATCCGCGCTCTTGCCAGCGCTTCCTTCAACAGAGGCGCAAACCAAGGATGAAGGTTGCGCTGAAACGTGGACATAGGGGGCAGGAGCACGACCAGCGCGACGTCGTGTTCGATCGCCAAGCGCTTGAAGGCGCCGAGAAGGTCGTCGACGTCGGAGAACAGGCGCACCGGCGGGGAGGGAAAGAATCTCCAATAAGGATCAACGGTGCCGAAGGCGTCGAAGGACCCGAATCCGGGCACCAAGCGAGGATTGGAGTAGAATCTTTGGCGCGCCCGGTAGAGCCCATGCAGGAGCGCCAATTCCGCCGGCGAGACGCTCGGATAGACCGGCTGCCGGAAGGACTCCGCGAGACGGCTGAGAGGGCCGCAGAAAGGGGCTATCTTCGCGAAAACACGCGCGGGAAGCTCCTTTTGGACGAGGTTCGGGCGTTCCAGGACGATGGTCGATAGAGTCGGCGAAAACACAAAATCGTCCGGGAGCAGGCCCACGACGGCCAGCCTGGGACGATAAGCCAGGGAAAGGCGGAAATAGGCCAGGATGTCGAGGACGTTGAGCCCGGGCGCGGCGAGATTATATGAGCGTTCCCCGCGCAGATGCTTGTCGAAATATCCCTCGAACGTGAGGTGGGGGAAAAGATCGGTGCCGGCCATCGCCGACGAGCCGAAGAAGACGATAGGGCGGGGCGAGTCGGCTGGAATTTGAGAGATCGCGTGCCCGCTGAGGTCGAGCGCGGTGGAGTATAGGCAGTCCGGCTTGCGTCTCTCTTGCGCCAACCTGACGGCGCTCCAGGCCGCCAAGCCCGTCAGGAGGAGCCCGCCCAGGAAGAGGCGATACGGAGGGCTCTTAGCCACGGTCCCCCTTGCGCGGATCGAAGCGCTCCTGCAATACGGCGCGCGAGATCTTGCCGGTTTCCCCGATCGGGAGCCGTTCCAGGATTTCGATGAGATCGGGCATCTCGTGAGGCAGCAACTGCTCGGCCAGTCGGCGCCGCACCTCTTTCTCCGAAGCGGGCCGGCTCAGGGTCATGCAAGTCACCAGCACGTGATCGCGGTCGCGGTCCGGGTAGGCCAGCGTGGCGCAATCGTCGACCAAATCCATGGCCCGGACCCGCGCGTCGATTTCCGCCAGGTTGACGCGGCAGCCTCGGCGCTTAATGGTATCTCCCGTGCGACCGACGATGAAATGCTCCCCGCGTTGATCCGCAAAGGCGAGGTCCTGGCTCGCGAAATAGCGCTCTCCTTCGATCTCGACAAGGCGCGACGAGACGGCTTCTCCGGCGTAACCCGTCATGAGCTGGACGCCGCCGATGAGCAGTTCTCCCCGGCCCTCGGGCCCGGCGACCAGGCGTCCGTCGGCGCCCCGGAGGCGGCAGGCGACTCCCGGCAGAGGGCGGCCGATCGAATAGACCCCGTCGATCGAGTCTTGGAGGGAGCTCCCGGTGAGCCTCTTGGCGTGCGTGAATACGGTCGTCTCCGTTGGGCCGTAGATGTGCAGGGCTCGAAGCCCGTTTGGAAAAAACCGAAACAGGTCGCCATAGACCCGCGGCGTCATCGGCGCTCCGCCGAGGATCGCAAGCGACAGGGCGGACAGGTCGCAGCGACTTCGAACGGCCTCGCGAAGCAGCAGGCCGAAGGTATTGGGAACGGACGAAGCGCCGGTGATGCGCCACGCCTGGATTTCGTACGCGAGCTGGAAGATATCGCCCTCGAAGCGCGAGATGAAAAAGGCCGGCTTCTTGAGCAGGAGCAGGCCTATGTCGATGAGGCACATGTCGAAGGTGAAGTCGGCGATCAACAGGTGCCGGCAGTCTTTCGGCAGCGGCTCGCAGAGGGCGGCCAGGTTGCTTAAGAAGTTCTCATAGGCTCGCCTCGAGATGACGGCGGCCTTCGGCGCGCCCGTCGATCCCGATGTCGAAATGATGTAGGCGGCAGCGTCCGGCCCGGCGCCGGGAAGCGGCCGCGCCGAGCCTGGCCGCCTCAGGGCGGCCGCCGCGGCCTCTTCGTCTAGTATCCGGGTGAATCCCGTCGCGCCGCTTAATTGCTTGATTCTCGAGGCCGGCCAAGCCGGCTTCAAAGGAATCCATGGGCGGGCGGTCTCCAGGCAAGCCAGGATGCTCAAAACGAATCGATAATCCCGCGGCAGGCTGACGGCCACGGGCTCGCCATCTTCCAGTTCTTCCAGCAGCCAGGCGCGAATCCCCTCGTATTCGCGCCTGAGTCGCTCAGGCGCAATGGCGACGCCGTTGTCGTCGTGCAGCGAAGGGCCCCCCCGAGCAAAGAGGGCCTGGACCAGGTGCCTGATCAGCATGCAGCCAATTATAGCTGGTTCGTCGGGCCCGGGCCGCCCAGGACGATCGCCGTCCCTTCCATCGCCGCTTCGCACTCGACTCGGCTCGAGACGGCGGAGAGCTCCTTGCGGCAACCTTCCAGGAACCGGTCCATCATCTCGTCGGTGTGCGCGGGATCGTGGTGGAAGAGCAGGAGCTTCTTGACCTGGGCCTTGGCCGCCAGGGCGGCGACGTCGGAGAAGGTGCTGTGGCCCCAGCTGCGCTTGGTCTTGTATTCGTCGTCGGTGTACTGCGCCTCGCTGATGAGCACGTCGGCTCCGCGAACGAACCGCGCCACGGCCTCGTCTTCTTTGGCGCTGAATTCGCCTTTTTGGTTGAGCTTGCCGTAGGGCTCGTGGTCGCTGATGTAGCAGACCGTCCAGCCGGGGCCTTCGAAGCGGAAGCCCAACGTGACCCCGGGATGATTGAGATAATGGGTGGAGACCTTCACGCCGCCGGCATCCGCCGTCTGGCGCAATTCGACGAACTCCAAGCGCGCGGCCATCTGCTTCATTGGCACGGGGAAATAGGCGGGCGCCATCTGGCCGGCCAGCACTTGCTCCAGTCCCTGCGTCGTGCCGGGGGCGCCGTAGACGCGGAAGCGATTGCCGGGCATGTAAAAGGGCGCGCAGAAGGGCAGGCCCTGGATGTGGTCCCAATGGGTGTGGCCGATGAAAAGGTGCGCGTCCAAGGGCTTGCCGGCCGCGCCGGCGAGCGCCGCGTTGCCCCATTCGCGCAGCCCCGTGCCGGCGTCGACGAGGATCGTCGTCTGCCCCGCGGACAACTCCACGCAGGGCGTGTTGCCGCCGTAGCGGACGGTTTTGGAGCCCGGCGTCGGAATCGAGCCCCGCGTGCCCCAGAAGGCGACCTTGGCGCGTCGAGCCGGCGCCTGGAGGAGCTCTCGCACCTCGGCGAGGAAGGCGTCGACCTCGAAGGGCTTGACGACGTATTGGTCGGCCCCGGCGCTTTTGGCCGTGGCGATGTCGTTGGCGTAGGACTTCGACGAACTGACGAGGATCTTGAGGCCGCTCAAGGAGGGGTCCTCGCGCAGGCGCCGGCAGACCTCGAAGCCGTGCATGCGGGGCATGAGCAAGTCGAGGACGACGAGGTCGGGGCGCTCCCGGCGAACCAGAGCCAGTCCGCTTTCGCCGTCGGCCGCGGTATGGACCTGGTAATCGGCAGCCAGGAGGCGCGAGAGGAGCTCCAGCATCTCCGGGTCGTCGTCGACGACGACGATCTTGCGCCGCCGCTCGTCAGGGCCTGGCATGCGTTCCCTATTTAACAGGATTTGCGAGGGGCGTCAATAGCGGCTTGCTCTTCGTCCAGGAGCTCGCGCAGCTCCGGGAAGACCTGCGCGAAGCTCTCGCCCCGCAGGGCGTCCAGCTCCCGGGTCGCTTCCCGGAAGGCCGGCAATTCGCCGCTGAGATCGGCCGCCTTCATGAACTCCAGGCCGGCGAGGAACATCCCGATCTCGCGCATCGGGTGGGCTTGCCCGCGCGCGGCCGGTCCCAGGCGCGAAAGGCGCTCACGGATGTGCTCCCGCCAGCGGGCGCGGACGCGGTCCTTGAGGCGCGGCGGCAGGGCCTGGAGGCTGTAGTGCCTGGGCGCGGTCAGGAAGCTGAGGCGGAACTCCTCGTCGCGCGCCAGGCCCCCGTCGATCCACTCGCGGTGGAAATCCGGAAGATGGAGCGCGTTGAAGATCGTCACGGTCGGCCGGACGGCGAGCTGGACGCGAGGGCATTCCCGTCTCAGACGCCGCCAATTGTCCACGGCGGCGTCCCAGCGCAGTCCCTTGCGCAGGTACTCTCCTCGGCGTCCCATGGCGTCGAAACTGGCGCCGACGGCGACCTCCGCGAAGCGTCCCCAAAGCTCCGCAACGTCCCAGCGCTGGTGACGGAGAGAGGACAGATTGGTGTTGTAGGATAACCCGATCCCGGTCAGTCCTCGCCGCAGGAGATGCTCGAGGAAAGCGTAGTGCCGCGGGTCCAGCAGGGGCTCGCCTCCCGAGATGTGGATCTGCGCGACGTCCTCCAAGACCGGGTCGAGCTCGCGCAGGAGAGCCTCCAAAGGCTGGGCCGGCGCCAGCGGCGCCGAGAGGACGTCTCCTTCTCGCAAGGCCGCGGCATCGGCGTACCAGGCCGTGCTCGCGAATTCGCCGCACATGCGGCAGCGCAGGTTGCAGATGTTCGAGAAGGTGATGTGCAGGAATCGAAGCCGCGGTCGAGGCAGCGAGCCGTCGGCCCGCGTCTCGTCGATGAGCGGCGCGAACCGGGCGAAGCGGTCGTTGGACGCCCGGCGCAGGCTTTGCACGCCGCCCGACTCCTCGGCGTAGCAGACGGAGCAGCCCGCGTCGCGCCGTCCTTCCAGCATCCGGCGGCGCAGTCTCTTGAGCGGCTCGGAGTTTTGCAGTTGCGTCCAGGGCGCGCGCCCCAGCGCTCCCGCCGGCTCGCCCGAGTACTCGCAGCAGGGAAGCACCTCGCCCGCGGGCCTGTTGTAGGCGGCCAGCCAGGGCAGGATGCAGAAAGTGGGCGAGCGCTCGGCCGGCTCGGGCATCCGGATGATGTTATAATACGGCTTCGACATGCCGCAAACGAGCGAGACGCCGCTGTCGCTGGGACAATGGCTGGAGCTGTCCTGGCAGCGGTATAAGGATAGGCTTTGGGAGCAGCTGACCATCGGGGGCCTGGGCAGCGCCGCCGGCCTGGCGGCGGCCCTGCTGCCGGCCGCCTTGCCCGCGTTTTGGTGGTCTCTGCGCGGGGGAGTTCCCATCGCGGTCTGGATCGCGGCGGGTCTGCTCTCCGTCTCCGGCGTCCTCTGGACGATGGGCTGGGCCCAGGCGGCGATGGCCGAGTCCGCGCTCGCGCCGGAAAAGCTGGGTTGGCGCCGGGCCTTCTCGCTGTCTTGGCCCAAGGTCGCCGCGTTTTCCTGGGTCTGCATCCTGTGGTTCCTCGTCCTTTGCGGCGGGCTGTTCTTCTTCGTGGTCCCGGCCATCGTCCTGGGCGTCTCGCTGGCGTTCGCGCCCTTGGCCTGCGTGGCCGAATCGAAGGCGGGATTCTCCGCCCTCGAGGCCAGCTTCTCGCGGGTGCGCGGCCGCTGGTGGAGCGTGCTGGGGCGCTTGGCTCTGGTGGGCCTAGCCCTGAGCGCCGCCGCGGCCGTGCCGTGGGTGGGCTGGATCCTGAGCGCGCTGGCCGCGCCCTTCGCCCTCATCGCCGCGGCCGCGCTCTACGAGGACCTGCGGCGCATCGCCGGACCGGAGGGCTCGCCGTGGCCGCTGCGCGCTTGGCTGCTCGCCTGCGCCGGAGGGCTCCTGATCCTCGCCGGCATCGGCGCGGGCGCGGCGCGCGCGATCGCGAGCCTCGACCGGGGCTCGCTGGCCGCGGCGGCGCGGACGCTGATGCAGCGCCCGCTCGACCAGGAGAAGGCCCAGGAGCTGGCGCAGATCCTTCAAGGCGGGGCCACGCCCGAGACGCTCTCTCAAGCGCTGGCGGTGATCCAGTCCTCGCAGCCCGTTTCCGCGGCGAGCGAGCCGCGGCCGTGAACCCCGAGCTCTCGGGGACGACGCGCCAGATCTTGTCGGGCCCGCGGCGCCGCAACAAGAGGATCGCCCTGGCCCTCGGACTGCTCGTCTCGAGCGCCATCCTGGCCTTCCTCGTGGCCAACCATCTCGGAGCGATCCAAAGGGTGGGCGACCACATCCGCTGGCGCTGGGTCCTCATCTCCGGTTTGTGCGCGATGGGCAGTTACGTGATGGTCGGCTTGGCGCTGGCCGAGGTCCTCGGGCTTCTGGGCCACCCGCTGCCCCTGCCCGAAGTCATCGGCATAGGGCTGGTCTCGACGACGACGAACTACTTCATTTCGACGGCCGGCGTCAGCGGCTTCGCGCTGAAGGCCCACCTGCTGCGCAAGCGCCACGTGCCCTACGGCGTCACCGTCACGGCTTCGGTGCTGACCTCTGCTATCCTTTATATAGTGCTGGCCGTCATCATCGGCCAGGGCCTGACGTATCTGGTGATGCACCTCCAAGGCACGCGCATCGCCATCATGGAGAGCGCCCTGGGGCTCTTGATCCTCATCGGCGTCACCCTGCCGCTCCTCGTATTCTTCTTCAACCACCGAGTCCGCGGCAAGATCACGCGCCGGGTCTTTCATTGGCTCAATCGCGGGGCGTTCTTCTTTTCCAAGTCGGAGATTCCCCGAGAGGACTTCGAGGAGTTCGAGAGTCAGCTGCGCGCCGGGCTCGAGAGCGTGCGCACGGCCAAGGGCCAGCTGACCAAGACGATCGCCTATACCGCATTGGACTGGTCGTTGTGCATGACCACGCTCTACTTCGCCTTCCGGGCGGTCGGCCTGACCCTCTCGGTGGGCCACTTGAGCGCAGGATTCACCGCCGGCATGGCGGCGACCCTCATTCCCTTCCTGCCGGGAGGCCTGGGCGTGGTCGAGGGCTCGATGGCGGCGATCTTCGCAAGCCTCGGTCTCGACTACGAGAAGGCCCTGGTCGCCGTGCTCCTTTACCGCCTCGTCTACTACGTCGTGCCCGGAGTGCTCTCCGTCTTTGTCCTCTGGGGCCTCAAGGTTTCCGAGCCCGGCCTCATCGAGGAGACCGTGCGCGAGACCCTGCCGGAAGAGCTGCGCCGCCAGGCCTTGGAACTCGAGCGTCGTCGGAAAACTGGACGGCCCCGCGCAAAAGACTTAGAATAAGCGCGTCCTATGTCCCTGGCCGTCCTCGCCTTGGCGGGCTGTGTCGCCGCCTTTTTCGCCGCGCTGATGGTCTTCCAGCGTTCGCTTTACGCGGCCGCGATCTGCCTGCTGATCGTCCTGCTCCAGGTCTCGGTCTTCTTCTTTTTCTCGGGCGCTCCGTTGCTCGCCTTCCTGCAGGTGATGATCTACGCCGGCGCCGTGATGGTCCTGGTCGTCATCACCATCATGGCCGCGCCCTCGCAGGTGTCCGACCCGTGGAGCCGCACGGCCGTGCCCCGCTGGCTGGCCGTGGCGGCCGTGGCCGTGCCCGTGGCGGAGGCGGTGGCGATGGCCTGGTCGTCCGGAGCCGCGTCCCTGCCGGCCGCGGGCATCTCGCTTCAGCCTTCCATCGCGTCGGTCCTGTTCGGCCCCTACGCCGCGGCCACCGAGGCGGTGACGCTGCTGCTGCTGCTGGCCGGCTTGGCCATGGCGGACGAAGGAGCTCGGCGATGACCTGGGCCGTCTGGGCGGTGACGGGCTTTTTGTTCGCCTGCGGGGCCGCCATGATCGTGCTGCGCCGGCAGCTGCTCGCCATGCTCATGGGGCTTGAGCTCATGATCAGCGCGGTCAACATCGCCTTGGTCTACTATTGCTCTCGCTACGCGGACGGCGAGACGCTGGCCTCCGTGCTGCTCATCATCGCCATCGCGGCCGCGGAGGCGGTCGTGGGCCTATCGTTGATCCTGAAGGTCTACGAGGCCGGCCGCGAGGTCGAGACGGAGTCCCTCCAGGAGCTGAAGGGCTAGCATGCAGCGCATCCCCGGCGGTTTCGCCTTCCTGCCTTGGCCGGTCATCCTGCTCTTCGCCGCGCCGGTGGCCGCCCTGCTCGTCTCTTTCTTCATCGTGCGCCCGGCGAGGCCCCGCTGGACGCACGTGCCGATCCTCGCGTCCTGCGCCGTCATCGCGGCCTGCGCGATCTGGATCCTGAGCCTGGTCCTCTTCCAGAATTGGGGCCTGGATCTGCCGCTCGGCGGCTGGATGGTCGCCGGCGACTGGCTGGTGTCCTACGGCGTGCGCGTCGACGGCCTGTCCGCCTCCGTCCTGGCGATGGTCAGCATCGTCGGCGGCCTCATCCACGTTTACGCCTCGGGCTACATGGCCGAGGATCCCGGTTTTGCGCGCTTCTTCCTGGCGTTCCACCTTTTCTTCCTCGCTATGATCGGCCTTCTGCTCTCGAACAGCTACATCCAGCTCTACTTGTTCTGGGAGCTCGTGGGCTTCGCCTCCTATCTGCTCATCGGCTTCTGGTGGCAGAAGAAAACGGCGCGGCGCGCCGCCTTGCAGGCGATTTTGACCAACCGCTTGGGAGACTTCGGGCTGTTTCTGGCCGCCCTGATCCTGCTCGCCGTCTTTCATAACACGCGCTTCGCGCTGATCTTCCCGGCCATCGTCAACGGCCATTACGCGCTCGTAAGCCTCGTCGGCTTCCTGCTCTTCTGGGCGGCCACGGCCAAGTCGGCGCAGTTCCCGCTCTACTTCTGGCTGCCGGACGCCATGGAGGGTCCCACGCCCGTCTCCGCTTTGATGCACGCGGCGACCATGGTGACGGCCGGGGTCTTCCTGCTCGCGCGCTCGTGGCCGCTGATCTCGACGGTTCCCGTCCTGCCGGACCTCATCGCCGTCGTCGGAGCCTTCACGGCGATCGCCGCCGGCATCGTGGCCTGCGCCAAAAAAGACCTCAAGCGCATCCTGGCCTACTCCACCGTGAGCCACCTGGGCATCATGGTCTTCGGGCTGGGCCTGGGAGAGGTCGCGCCGGCCGTCTATCACCTCATCACTCACGGCTTCTTCAAGGCCGTCCTGTTTTTGTGCGCCGGCAACATCGCCCACGGCCTGCACCAGCCGACCGCCGATCTCGACCAGGTCGGCGGGCTTCGCAAGAAGATGCCCTTCACGTTCGTCTGCTTCACCGTCGCCGCGCTGTCTTTGGGAGGCATCTGGCCTTTCGCGGGTTATTTCAGCAAGGACGCGATCCTGGACGCCGCGCTGCACCGCGGCCCGTGGGCGATCGTCGCGGGCGTCCTGATCGGCGTGACGAGCGCCCTTTACATCTTCCGGATGCTGTTCCTCACGTTCTTCGGACCGTCGCCGCGCCAGAAAGGGGGGGAGCACATCCACGAGGCCGAGCCCGTCATGGCCGTCCCCGTGGGCTTCATCACGCTGGGAACGCTCCTGGGCGGCCTGCTCGGGCACAGCTTCTCGACCGTGATCAAATCCGGCTGGCCGGTGGCGCAGCCCATCGCCGCCCTGCCCGAGTTTTCCTGGTCGACGTTCGCCGTCGGCATGTCGGCCGCCGCCGTCGGCGCCGGGATCGCCTGGGTCATCGCCTTCGTCAATCCCTCTTTCGACTGGGAGTGGCGTACGAAGTATCCGGCGCTGGAGTCTGCGTTAAACTCCGACTTCGGCTGGAAGCCGTTCGTTCGCCTGGCCACCGCGGGCGTCGTGGCCCTGGCGAATGCGGCCGGCTTCTTCGATCACGCCGTCGTCGACGGAGCCGTGGAGGGCGCGCCCCGCGTCGCCGGCGCGGCGGGAGAGCAGGGCCGCAGGCTTGCCACGGGGCGCATCAATGACTACGTCTGGTGGATGCTCGCGGGCGCGGCCGTGCTCCTCCTGGCGGTGATGCGATGAGAGGCCCGCGGTGCTGAGCGCGATCTGGGCCATCCCCGCCGCGGGCGGGCTGCTCGTGCTCGCCGCCGCCGGCCGCTGGCCGGCCAAGCGGCTGGCGCTGGCCGTCGCCGTCTGCGTCTTCGCGCTGTCCTTGGCGCTGCCCTGGGCGGCGGGCCCCGAAGGGCTGTCTTCGCTGGCGCAAGCCGGCCCGCTGTGGGCCTACGGCATCCGCTACAGCGTAGGGCTCGACGGATTGTCGTTGGTCCTCGTATGGCTGACGGCTTTCCTGACCGTCGTCTCGCTGTTGTCCGCGTGGAAGCAGGAGCTCTCGGCGGGATTCTGGGCGTCGTTCTTGTTCCTCGAGGCCGCCTGCCTCGGCGTCTTCCTCGTGCGCGACCTGTTCTTCTTCTACATCTTCTGGGAAGCGGTGCTCGTGCCGATGTTCTTCATCATCGGTCTCTGGGGTTCCGAGAACCGCCGGCACGCCGCGATGAAGTTTTTCCTTTTCACTTTCTTCGGCAGCGTCTTCCTGCTCTTGGGGATCCTGGCGTTGGTGACGATGCACCACAGCGCCACCGGCCTGTGGACCTGGGACATGGCCGTGCTGCGCGGACCTTCGAGCGGCCGGGCCGCGGTCGTCGTCTTTCTGGCCCTCGTGGTCGGCTTCGGCGTGAAGATCCCGCTTTTTCCGCTCCACACCTGGCTGCCCGACGCCCACACGGAGGCGCCGGCGGCGGGCTCGATCATGCTCGCCGGGGTGCTCCTCAAGCTCGGCGTCTACGGCCTGCTGCGCGTGGCTCTTCCGGCCTTCCCGGAAGTGAGCTGGTCGCTGCTGCCGTGGCTGGGGCTCATCGCCGCCATCAACATGATCTACGGAGCGCTCTGCTCGATGGCGCAGGGAGATCTCAAGCGGCTGGTCGCCTATTCCAGCGTGGCGCACTTGGGCTTCTGCGTCATGGGCATCCTTTCGCGCACGCCCGAAGGCTTGGCCGGCGGAAGCCTGCAGCTGCTCAATCACGGCCTTTCGACGGGGGCGCTCTTCCTGCTGGTGGGCTGCCTCTACGAGCGCGGGCACAAGCGCGGGCTCTCCGACTTCGGCGGGCTCTTCGCGAAGGCTCCCTGGTTCACTTTCTTCTTCGGGGTGGCCGTCTTCGCCTCGATCGGCTTGCCCGGCTTGAACGGCTTCGTCGGCGAGTTCATGTCCTTGGCGGGCATGGCCCGCGTGCTGCCCATCCTCGCCATCGCCGGAGTGGTCGGAGTGACCTTGGCCGCGGGCTACGCCCTGCCGGCCTACCAGGCCGTCTTCTGGGCCGATCCCGGCCCCGGGTCCGTCAGCGCGAAGGTCACGGAGCTCGATTGGCGCGAGAAGAGCCTGATGTGGACTTTGACGCTCCTGATGCTCTGGATAGGCCTCTTCCCCGGGACGCTGTTGTCGCTGCTCGATTCATCCCTGCGAGGACTGCTCCTGTGATGGCCCAGTTCCTCGCCCAGACGTCGTTGTCCGGCCTTGCGCCGGAGCTCGCGCTGGCGGCGCTGGTCTGCGCGACTCTCATGGCGGGCCTTCCTGCGTCGGGCCGGCGCTACTGGAAGCTCATCGGCCCGCTCGGGGCGCTTTGCGCCTTCGCGCTGGCCCTGACGACCGTGCCCGCCGTGGAGGCGCCCGGCCTCATCCGCGTCGACGGGCTCTCCATCGGCTGGCAGCTTCTGATCTTTTTGGCAGCCGTGCCCTTCGCGCTGCTGTTGCGCGGCGAAGACGAGGTGCCCACGGCGCTGATGCTCGGAAGCCTCCTCGGCATGGGGCTTTTGGCCAGCGCGGGCAACCTGCTGATGCTCTTCATCGGCCTCGAGTTCATGTCGCTGCCGGCCTACCTGCTCGTGGCCCGCGGCGCGCGCCGCGCGCCGGCGCGCGAGGCGGCGATGAAGTATTTCTTCGCCGGGGGCACGGGCGGAAGCCTCTTCCTGTTCGGGCTGGCGCTCTACTACGCCGCGGGCCGCACCTTGGCTTTCTCGGCGTCGACGGGCCCGATGGCGGAGGCCGGGCTCGCGCTCATGGGCGTGGGCGCGCTCTTCAAGGTGGGAGCCTTCCCTTTCCACTTCTGGCTGCCCGACGTCTACGAGTCGGCCGATCCGGAACTCGCGGGCTTTTTGTCGACCTCCATGAAGGCGGCGGCCGTGCTGCTGCTCATGCGCGTGGCGGCTCTTTCGCCTCACTCGGGCTTTGTCCGCTGCCTGCCGTGGGTGGGCGGCGTGACCGCGCTCTTCGGCGCCTTGCTCGCGCTGCGCCAGCAGCGGCTGCAGCGGCTGCTCGCCTATTCCTCGATCTCCCACGCCGGCAACGTGATCCTGGGCGTCGGAGCCTGGGCGGCGCTGGGCGCCGTTCCCGGAGAGGCGTCCTCGATCTACTATTACCTCGCCGCCTATCTCTTCATGAGCAACGGCGCCTTCCTGTTCCTGCGCCAGACGGGCTTGCGGGAGCGCTGCGAGGTCACGGGCCTGTCGCGGCGCGACGCGCCGGGAGCCTTGCTCTTCGCCGTCTTGCTGCTCGCCCTCGGAGGCATCCCGCCGACGGCGGGCTTCCTCGCCAAGCTGCTGATCTTCTGGGAGGCCATCAAGGCGGCCGCTTATGGGCCCGTCATCCTGGCCGGCGCGGCCGCCCTCGCCTCCCTGGGCTATTACCTGGGCCTCGTGCGCCAGATGTATTTGGACGAGCCGCTGCCCGCCCAGGCGGCCGCCCCTGCCCGGCCCGGCGACCGATTTGGCAGCATCATCCTGGCGGCCTGCGCCGCCCCGGCTGCCGTCCTCGGCCTGGCTCCCTGGCTCATCGGCGTCTTTTCGAGGCTGCTTTCGCCATGACCGCGTTCGCCATCGGAGTCGACGTCCTGCTGGTCTCGGCGCTGGTCGCGGTCTTGGCCAACGTCGGGCGGCTCTTCGGCCCGCGCCCGCAGCACCAAGGCGACGCCGAGGTGCCCTACGAGACGGGCATGCGGCCCTTCGAGTCGGCGCAGACTCACATGGCCGTCCTGTATTTCCGCTTCGCCGTGCTCTTCGTCGTCTTCGACGTCGACTTGGCGTTCTTGCTGCCCTGGGCCTTCGCGCGGCACGCGCTGACGGGGACCCAAATGGCCTCGATCACGGTCTTTACGGCCCTGATCGGCCTCATGCTGGCCTATTTTTGGAAGAAGGGGGTCTTGGAATGCCGCTAGAGGAAGCCGCGCCGGCGGGCACGATCACGACGAAGCTTTCGGCCGCGCTCGGCTGGGCGCGCAAGTACTCGATCTTCCAATATCCCTTCGTGACCGCCTGCTGCGGCATGGAATTCATGTCGGTGGCCGCCTCCCACTACGACATCGACCGCTTCGGCGCCGGGCTGCCCCGCTTCTCGCCGCGCCAGGCCGACGTCCTCATGGTCGTGGGCACGACCAGCCACAAGATCGCGCCCGTGCTGCGGCGCATCTACGACCAGATGGCCGCGCCCAAGTGGGTCGTGGCTTTCGGAGTGTGCACCTCGACGGGCGGCTTCTACAACGATTACGCCACCGTCCAGGGCATCGACACGATCCTGCCCGTCGACGTCTACATCCCCGGCTGCCCGCCTCGCCCGGAGATGGTGATCCAGGGGCTGATGCTCCTCCAGGACAAGATCCAGCGGCAGGCCGGAGGGCCGAGGCGATGAACGCCGAGCAGCGCCGCGTCCCGGCCGAAAAGGCGTTCGAGGAGCTCGCCAAGCTCAAGGGCGAAGGCTACAACGTCCTCGTCGACATGACGGCCGTCGATTACTCCGCGTGGGGCAAGGCGCCCAAGGGAGACGTCAGCGACGCCTTCAAGCGCGCCCATCCGATGGAGTGCGCCGACTTGACGCACTCGATCGCCGGCGCGACGGGCGAGGAATACGGCACGCCCCATCTTCCCGGCCGGCCGACGCTCGACGAGCCGCGGCCGGCCGCGCCCGTCTCCACGCGCTTCGACGTCGTCTACCGCCTCATGAAGCTCGATCTGCAAAGCGGCGAGGACCTCGGCCGAGTCTACTTGCATTGCGACGTGCCCGAGGGCGCGCCGGTGCTTCGCTCCGTCAAATCCTTGTGGCCGATCGCCGATTGGCTCGAGCGCGAGGTTTGGGACATGTTCGGGATCGGCTTCGTCGACAGGCCCGACATCAAGCGCCTGCTTCTTTACGAGGAGTTTCAGGGGCATCCCCTGCGCAAGGATTATCCGATCACCAAGCGCCAGCCCCTCATCGGCCCCAAGGAAGGGGAGCCGCCCGGCAACCCGAGCTTCAATCACGTCGAGCAACCGGTCAAGTATGAGTGAGACCACCGAGACGGGCCGGCGGCGGAAGTCCTACCTGCTCAACATGGGGCCGCAGCATCCGGCCATGCACGGCGTCATCCGCCTGGTCCTCGAGCTGGAAGGCGAGAGGATCCTCAAGTCCGACGCCGAGATCGGCTACCTGCACCGCGCTTTCGAGAAGCACGCCGAGACCGAGCCTTGGAACAACGTCGTGCCGTGGACGGACCGGCTCAATTACGTTTCGCCGCTCATCAACAACGCGGGCTTCTGCCTGGCGGTGGAGAAGCTCGCCGGCATCGTCGTGCCCGAGCGCGGCCAGTACCTGCGCATGATCACCTCGGAACTGTCCCGCGTGACCGATCACTTGACCTGCATCGGCGCGAGCGCGATGGAGCTGGGGGCGTTCACCGTCTTCCTTTACCTCATCAAGGCGCGCGAATACATCTACCAGCTCGTCGACAACATCACCGGCGCCCGCATCACGACCTCCTACACGCGCGTCGGAGGCGTCAAGGGCGACCTGCCCGAGGGCTTTGCCGAGCGCACGCGCGAGGTGTTCCAGAAGGTGCGGCAGGCGATCAAGGACTCGGACCTGCTTCTGACCAAGAACCGGATCTTCATGGACCGCATGGAAGGCACGGGCGTCATCTCGAAGGAGGAGGCCGCCGCTTACGGCATCACGGGGCCTTTCCTGCGCTCCACCGGCGTGCCTTACGACGTGCGCCGGGCGCACCCCTACCTGCTCTACGACCGCGTGGACTTCGAGGTCCCCGTCGGCACGACGGGGGACAACTTCGACCGCTACCTGTGCCGCATGGCCGAGTTGGAGCAAAGCATGCGCATCGTGGAGCAATGCTTCGACCAGATCCCCGCCGGCAAGCACTCGCTCGAGGTCTCCGAGATGAAGGACGCCTTCGTGTTTCAGGATATGGGCAAGGGCGGGCAGACCGCGCTGCTCAAGAAATACATGGCGAAGGTCGATCAGACCCTGGCCGAATCGGGCCGCAACTACCGGCCCGACATCCTGCTCCAGAACCCCAGCTTCGTGATGCCCGCCAAGGAGGACACCTACGGCAACATCGAGGGCCTCATGAACCACTTCGAGACCGTCATGTGGACCTGGGGCATCAAGATCCCGCCGGGCGAGGTCTATTCCGCCGTCGAAGGCGGCAACGGAGAGTTGGGCTTCCACATCGTCTCCTCGGGAGACGACCGCCCCTACCGCGTGCGCTGCCGCCCGCCTTGCCTAAACCCCATGGCCGCGCTCGAGAAGATCCTGCCCGGCTCCTACGTCGCCGACATCGTGCCCACGTTCGGCTCGGTCAATATGATCGCGGGGGAGTTGGACCGATGACCACGCAGGCCAAGGAGACCATTTTTACTCTGGAGCAGGAGCGGGCGCTGGCGAAGTGGACCACCTATTATCCCTATCCGATCATGGGCCTGCTCGAAGCCATGCGCCAAGTGCAGGAGTGGCACCTCTGCATCCGGCCGGACGACGAGGAATATCTGGCGCGCCTCTTCAAGACCGAGCGCAACCACGTCCACAACGTTGCGACCTTTTTCCCGTCCTTCACGGAAAAGCCCGCCGGCCGCAAGCGCCTCGGCGTCTGCCACGGGCTTTCCTGCGCGATGGCGGGCGCGGGCAAGGCCTGCGATTCGCTCAAGGAGCGCCTCAAGGTCTCCGAGGGGGAAACCACCCCGGACGGCGAGTTCTCCTGGGAGGAACTGGAATGCATCGGCGCCTGTGACCAGGCGCCGGCCTTCCAGGTCAACGACGTCCTGCAGGGACCGGCGACCGCGGAAAACCTCGACGCCGCCTTGCGCGGCCAGCCGCTGCCGCGCCCGCAGGCGCGCGTCGATCTGGCCTCCGCGACGACCAGGGTCCTGACGCAGCACTTCGCCGAGCCCAAACTCCATGAGCTGGCGACCTATCGGTCGCTTGGCGGCTACGAGGCTCTGGCCAAGGCCAGGAAGATGAAGCTCGAGGATCTGGCCGCCGAGGTCAAGAAGTCCAACCTCCGGGGCCTGGGCGGCGCGGGCTTCCCGACCGGGATGAAATGGGGCACGGTGCCGCCCGTCGAGAAGGCCCCGGAGCGCTTCGTCGTCTGCAATTACGACGAGTCCGAGCCCGGCTGCTTCAAGGACCGGGTGCTCGGCGAGCGCGCCCCGCACCAGCTCATCGAGGGCCTGCTCATCGCCTGCCACGCGATCTCGGCCAAATGGGGCTTCATCTTCATTCGCGGCGAATACGCGGCCCAGGCCAAGATCGTCCAGGCCGCCATCGACGAAGCCGAGCAGGCGGGCCTTTGCGGCGACGTGAAGGTGCGCCTCATGCGCGGCGCCGGCGCCTACATCTGCGGCCTCGACACCGCCCTGCTCGAGACGATGGAGGGCAAGCGCGCCTGGCCCAGGCAGCCTCCGCCCTTTCCGACCGTCGTCGGCCTCATGGGCAAGCCCACGGTCGTCAACAACGTGGAGACCCTTTCGATGCTGCCGCACATCGTCAAAAACGGCGGCGACTGGTTCGCCAAGCTCGGAGTGGAGGGCAATCCGGAGAAGCGTTTCAACCCCAGCGGCGGCACGGGCGTCTACTCGGTCTCCGGCGATGTCGAGAAGCCCGGCATCTACGAGTTCCAGATGGGGACGCCGCTTCGCAGGATCATCGAGGCCGCGGGCGGGATCAAGGGCGGGCGCATGCTCAAATGCGTCATCCCCGGCGGCACCTCGACGCCGCCTTTGACGGCGGCGGAGGTCGAGGTCCCCATGGACTTCGACTCCCTGCGGGGGGTGGGCTCCTTCCTCGGCGCCGGCGGCATCATCGTGCTCGACGAGACCCGGGACCTCATCGAGGCCGCCCACAACATCGAGCGCTTCCTGACCCACGAGTCCTGCGGACAGTGCACGCCCTGCCGCGAGGGCAGCGAATGGACGACGCGCATCCTCGAGCGCATCCTACGCGGGGGCGGCGTCGCCACGGACATGACCAATCTCCAGCGCATCGGCGAGAACATCGCCGGGCGCGTCATCTGCGCGCTCGGCGACACCGTGGGCATGGTCGTGCGGGGCTTCATGAAGAAATTCCCGGAAGAATTCAAGAGGCGCCTGCCGGAGGCGAAATCGTGAGCCCCGAGAAGAAGCCCTGCAAGGTCAATTTCAACGGCAAGGAGCTGCCGGCCTACGAGGGCCAGCTCGCCATCGAGGTGGCGCGGGACAACGGCATCGACGTCCCGCACTACTGCTACCATCCGGCTCTCGGCAATCCGGGCAACTGCCGCATGTGCGTCGTCGAGGTCCAGGGCGCGCCCAAGCCGATGGTGTCCTGCCGCCTCCCGGTCAACGAGGGGATGGTCATCCGCTCCGACTCGGAGGTCGCGCGGCGCGCGCAGACCTCTTCCCTCGAGTTCCATCTCGTCAATCATCCCCTGGACTGCCCGGTCTGCGACCAGTCGGGAGAGTGCGGCCTTCAGGACTACTACATGAAGAACGGCCGCTACGAGAGCCAGGTGCGCAAGGACAAGGTGCACAAGCGCAAGCGCATCCAGGCCGGCCCTCACGTCATGCTCGACCAGGAGCGCTGCGTCATGTGCACGCGCTGCACGCGCTTCGTCGACAACGTCAGCAAGAGCCACGACCTCGGAGTGTTTCAGCGCGGCCACAAGCAGTTCATCGACGTGACTCCGGGCAAGACCCTCGACAATCCCTATTCGGGCAACGTCGTCGACGTCTGCCCCGTCGGCGCCCTCACCGACCGCGACTTCCGCTTCAAGGTGCGCGTCTGGTATCTGGACAAGACCGACTCCGTCTGCCCGGGCTGCGCCCGCGGCTGCAACATCTCGGTCCACACCAACACCAAGCGGCCGTGGCACAACGGCGGCAAGCGCGTCGGCCGCCTCAAGCCCCGCTACAACCCGGACGTCAACGGGTACTGGATGTGCGACGAGGGCCGCTACGGCTACGAGAGCGTCGCAGGCCTCGACCTCGACCGCCTCGGGCGCGTGATGCGCCTTTCGCCGCGCCAAGAGCTGTCCTGGGACGCGGCCTTGGGCGAGCTCGCGGGCAAGCTCAAGGCCCGCGGCGCCCAGACGGCCGTCGCGGCCTCGGGGATGCTCTCCAACGAGGATTGGGCGGCGCTCAAGAAGCTCTCGTCGGCGGCGGGCATCTCCCGCTTCTTCTTCGCCGCGGAGCCGGATCAGGTCGGCGAGCAAGACGAGCTGCTTCGCCGTCGCGAGAAGGTCCCCAACCTCAAGGGGGCCGAGGCCGCGGGCTTCAAATCCGAGGGCTTCGACGCGCTCTCGCGCGACCTCGAGGCGGGAAAGCTCCGCGTGCTTTACGTCGTCGAGCGCGACTTGACGAGGGTGTGGGGCGACCGGGCCAAGGCCCTGCTCTCCAAAGCCGAGCTGGTGATCTTCCAGGGCCCGCGCAAGACGGGCATGGCGGACCTCGCGCATTACCGTCTTCCCGCCACGGCCTACGTGGAGGAAGATGGCCACTTCACCAATTTCGAAGGCAAGGTCCAGAGATATTTCCAGGCGCTCAAGCCTCTGGGCGCGGCGCGCCCCGACTGGCGGATCTTCGACGACCTGAGGGAGCGCCTGTCGTGACGGCCGACCGGATATTCACCGCCGTCAAGGTGGCCCTGGCTCTAGCCTTTGGCATGAACATCGCCGGCCTGCTCGGCTGGGTCGAGAGAAAGCAGAGCGCCGTCATGCAGGACCGCATCGGGGCCAACCGCGCCAGTATTTTCGGCCTGCGGCTCATCGGCCTCTTCCATCCGATCGCCGACGCGCTCAAGATGATGACGAAGGAAGACTTCGTGCCGAAGAACGCCAACCGCCTCCTTCATGCGGCCGCGCCGATGATCGCCCTCGGTTTCGGGCTGCTGTGCCTGGCGGCCCTGCCCTTCGGCGGCACGGTGACGGTGGCCGGCCGGCTCTGGAGCCTTCAGCCGATCGAAAGCTCCGTCGGCCTGCTCTTCGTGCTGGCGATGCTCTCTTTGGGCGTCCACGGCGTCGTCATGGCCGGCTACGCCTCGGGCTCGAACTACGGCCTGCTCGGCGGCCTGCGCGGGGCGGCGCAGATGATCTCCTATGAGGTTTGCTTGGCGTCGACGCTGGCGGCGGCCGCGTTTCTCTACGGCACGCTGGACTTGCAGCAGATGGTGCGCTGGCAGGGACATTCGCTGGGCGGCTGGCTGCCGGCCTGGGGCATCTTCCTGCAGCCGCTCGGCTTCGTCCTCTTCTTGACCGCGGGCGCGGCCGAGACCAAGCGCGCTCCCTTCGACGTCCCGGAAGGCGAGTCGGAGATCGTGGGCTATCACGTCGAGTACTCCGGGATGAAGTTCGGCATGTTTCTCATCTCCGACTTCATCGAATCCATCGTCATCGCCGGCCTCATCGCGACGATCTATCTCGGCGGCTGGCAGGTGCCGTGGGTGACGACGCTGGACGGCATCTCCGGCGGCATCCTCATGCTGATTTCCTTCACGGTCAAGGTCCTGCTCGTGCTCTTTCTGCTCATGCAGATCCGCTGGACGCTGCCGCGCTTCCGCTTCGACCAGGTGCTGGACCTGGGCTGGAAGAACATCCTGCCCCTGGCGCTGTTCAATTTTCTGGCCACCGTTTGGGCCGTGTATCTTTGGGGAGGACGCTGATGGCGACGCGGATCGCGACCGTGCAGCGGCCGAAGCGCGACCTGGAGGTCCAGATCTATCTGTGGGAGGTCTGGAAGGGCTTGGGCGTGACCTTTCGACACCTCTTTGTCAACATGGGCCGGCATGTGCTGCGCTCGCTGGGCCTGGGCCGCGTCCCGGGCGCGGTCACGATCCAGTATCCGGAAGACCCGGCCATGCTCGGCCGGCGCGCGCGCACGCGGCATCGCCTCCTCAAGCGCGCCGACGGCAGCCCGCGCTGCACGGCCTGCCTTTTGTGCGAGACCATTTGCCCCGCCAAGTGCATCCGCATCACCGCCGAAGACAGCCCCGACGTCATGGTCGAGAAGCGCGCCAAGACCTTCGACATCGACATCGGCATGTGCGTCTTCTGCGGCTACTGCGTGGAGGCTTGCCCGGTCGACGCCATCCACATGGATTCCAACGAGGTCGAGATCTGCTCCTACACCCGCAAAGACATGATCTGGAATATCCAAGAGCTGCTGGGAGACAAGAAGAAGACGCCCTCGGCCCATCCCGCGCCCACGCACGCCGCGTCCGCCCCGCCCAAGCCCTGACCTGGACGGGCCGCCCCGCCGCTGCTATACTGGGGGCGCTCCATGCTTTCCTTAAAGACGGTCGGCGTGGCCGACATCCTCGACATCGGCCTGGTCGCCGTCCTCATCTACGCCCTCCTCATTTGGTTTAAGCGCACCAAGACCGCTTTCGTGGCGATGGGGCTGCTCATGCTCGCCGTCGTCTATACGGTGGCGCGCATCATGGGCATGTACATGACGGTCTGGATCTTCCAGGGCTTTTTCGCCGTCCTGATCATCGCCATCGTCGTGATCTTCCAGGAGGAGCTGCGGCACATCTTCGAGCGCATCGCCGTCTGGAGCCTCCAAGGACGCTCGCAGGAGCATTCCACGCCCCGCGAGGTGGAGATGCTGGTGCGCTCCGTCTCGGACTTCGCCCGCGATCGCATCGGCGCGCTCATCGTGCTTCACGGGCGAGACCCCCTCGACCGGCACGTCGAGGGCGGCTGGGACTTGAACGGCGAGCTCTCGGAGGCCCTGCTCGAGAGCATCTTCGACTCCCACTCCCTCGGCCACGACGGCGCCGTGCTCATCGAAAACGGCCGAGTCAGCAAGTTCGGCTGCCAGCTGCCCCTATCCAAGGAGTTCGGCAAGCTCACGCATCTGGGCACCCGGCACTCGGCGGCACTGGGACTTTCCGAGCGCACCGACATCCTCGCGATCGTCGTCAGCGAAGAGAAGGGGACGATCTCCATCGCCCGGGACGGGGAGTTGTCGAACGTCGACAGCCTGGGCCAGCTGCAGGCTCTCATCGAGGGCTTCTACGAGGAGCGGGCGCCCAAGCCCGCCCGCCAGACGCTCAAGGGCTTCTTCGCGCACAACCTCAAGGAGAAGGGGATCGCGCTCGTCGTGTCCATCCTCATGTGGCTTTTTTTCATCGGGATCGCCCCAAAATAGCGTGAAGACCTCCTACTACGCCCGCCGTCTGCTCGACTGGCTCGCCAAGACGGGGCCGAAGGCCAGCCCGCTGACCATCCTGACCCACGATCATCCCGATCCGGACTCGCTGGCCAGCGCCTGGGCTCTGGCCCATCTGGCGCAGGGCGTGGGCCGCATCCGCTCGCGCATCGCCTACGGAGGCATCATCGGCCGGGCCGAGAACCGGCTGATGGCCGAGCGCCTCTTCATCCCGGCCGCGCCGCTGCGAAAGGGCGAGCTCGCCCAGGTCCCCCATCTGGCCCTCGTCGACACCCAGCCGCCCTTCCGCAACAACCGCTGCCCGCCCCGCCGCCGGCCGGAGCTCATCATCGACCATCATCCGCGGCATCCGGAGACGCAGGCCGGCCTGGCCCTCATCGACGAGTCCGTGGGCGCGACGACGACCATCCTGGCCGAGGCGCTGCTCGCTTCCGGAGTGAAGGTCCCGGGGCGCCTGGCCACGGCGATCGTCTACGGGATCGGGTCGGAGACGCAGAACTTGGGCCGCGAGGCCGGGCCCCGGGACATGGCGGTCTACCAGTCGTTCTGGCCGCTGGCCAACATGCGCACCCTTTGGCGAATCTCCTATCCCCGCAGGGATCAGGACTTCTTCACCGTCCTGGCCCGGGGCATCCGCCACGCCTTCCTCGCCAAGGACGTCATCGGGGTGCATTTGGGTGCGCTCAAGACTCCCGATCGCGTCGCGCAGATCGCGGATTTCCTGCTCACGCACGAGAAGGCCAGTTGGTCGATCGTCACGGGGCGCTATCAGGGCCGCCTGCACGTCTCCCTGCGCACCACTGACCCGGGCGGCGGCGCCGGGCGCCTGCTCAAAAGGCTGCTCGGAGGGGGAAACCGCGGCGGCGGCCACGCGATGATCGCCGGGGGCTCCGTCGAGGTCGGCGAGGGCTCTCCCGAGGATCGCTGGCGCGACGAAGAGCAGCGCGTGACCATGGCCTTCCTGCAGAGCCGGAGCGTCAAGGACTCGGCTTCGGCCGACTATCCCTTCCGGGGCGAAGCGCTTTAGGGCCGCACGACGGCCCCGCGCGTGCGGATGAGCCGCACCTTGCGGCCGAAGCCGGCGCGCGCCGGGCCGCCCGCGAAGCCCTCGATGGAGACGCCGTCGCAGTCCTCGCAGCGGATTCCGTCCGTGAAATAAGGCGCCGGCTTTTTGGGCCAGTCCAGCCGGAAGTTGCGCACAGTCAAGCCGGAGACGCGGCTGGCGAGAAGGCCGGGCAGCCTTCTAAAGGCGTACTCGCTGGGGGCGTCCGGGCCGGGACGAAGATCGAGCCAGCCGCCGTCGCGCTCGGACGTCGTCGAGCCCGAGGAGATGTCCAGCCGCACGTCGTCGAGCTGGACGTCCTCGATCGCGCTGCGGGGCGAGCCGAGGATGACGATGCCGCTGGGCGAGCGGGCGCGAATGTGCGAGAAGCTGATGTCGGATACGCGGCCAAGCCGCGTCTGGCCTGCCATCGGCACGGCCGAGACGTGGATCGGCTCGCCGTTGCCCCACCAGCCTCTCGAAAAAAGCCTGGTCTCGATCGTGATGTTGGAAAACCGAAGGCCCGTGACCGAGCCGCGGTCGCGCGCGAAGACGCCGATGCCGCGATTGGAGTCCTTGATGACGATGTTGTCGAAGGAGCAGTCGCGTACGCCCTGCTTCCCGTAGCCGACGCGGATGGCGCTGGAGCGCGAGGAGAGCACGCAGTTGGTCACGACCACGTCCTCGGTGGGGCCCGAGTAGGCGTCGAAGCCCGGAAGGCTCTGCCGCGGGTCGTCGAGCCCGGAGACGGCGATGGCGTCGTCGCCGGTGCGGATGAAGCAGTCGGAGATGCGGACGTCCCGGGAGCTCGTCAGATGGATGCCGTCGTTGTTGGGCACGCGCAGGTCGTTGTCGATCGTCAGGCCCTCGATGACGACGTCCTGGCTTCCGGCGAAATGGAGCGTCCAGGAGGGGGAGTCGCGCAGGGTGACGTCGCGTACGACGACGCGTTTGCAGCCCGAGAAAACCACCATGTTCCCCGGCCGGTGGACGGGGTTGACCGGGCCGTCTCGGCCGACCGGGCCGCCGCCGATGGCGCTGGTCTGGTCCATGAAGCGGTCGCCGTTGCCGTCGACGACGCCCGAGCCCTCGAGGCCGACGTCCGA
>DAIDHI010000080.1 GCA_027452025.1 Elusimicrobiota bacterium
TTATTTTCCTTGTTTGCCAAGCAAACAAGGAAAATAATTCAAGGCCTGACACCAGCCGCCGGCGAGGGCGACTACCCGCGGTGGGTGTCGAAGAAGAAGCGCAGGCCGACGACTCCCGTCCCGTCGACCCCGGCGTCAGGGGTCAAACGGAAGATGGGGCCGGCCTCGACGAACGCCTGCACCGGATGCGCCGGGAGCCAATATTCGAGGCCGCCCACGGGCCGCAGCCCGAACTGGTCCTCGCGCAGCCGGAACCCAAGCCCTCCATAGAGCCCGAAGGTTCCCTTGGGCGGCTTGGGCAAGATGTCCCAGGCATGCCACGTATAACCGGCGTGAAAGGACACTTCGCCGGCGCTGTCGCCGAGTCCGGCGTCGAACGCCTGCGAAGGGCCGAGCCAGTATTGTCCCGTCACCCCGTCTTCCTCGCCCACTTCCACGCCCGCGCCCAGCTGCCCCGCGTGCGGCTGAGCCGCGGCGGGAACGGCGGCGAGCGCGATCACGATTGCGGCTGCCAGTGTCTGCTTCATATCGACGCGATCCTGCTAAAACAAAGAAGGGCCGCACGTTGAGCCCCTCGTTCCGGGCAACCCTTCCCGTCCTCAGGATACCCGGCCGCGGCGCCCGCCGCCAGTCAAATGGCGCTCAAATATCCATCGGTTTCACATGTCGGCGCGCATTTGTTACACTGCAGCCCGGAGACCTTGATGGCCATTGCCCTGCCCAGCCGCGAGCGCCCAGCTTCCGCCGCCGCCAGCGCCTCCGCGCAAGGCGAGCGTGAGATGCTCTCCTGCGCGTCGCTGACTCCCGAAGCGGCGCTGGCCAAACTCAGCTCCTCCGACAAGGGCATTGCGGCCTCCGAGGCGGACGAGCGACGCGCGCGCTGCGGCGACAACTCCGTCGAGAAGGAGCACAAGGCCGGCCCGCTGAAAGACCTGCTCCACCGCTGCAGCAATCCTCTCGTCGTCCAACTGCTCATCATCGCCGCCGTCTCCCTGGCCATGGGAGACCAGGCCTCTGCGGCCGTCGTCGGCCTCATGGTGGTGCTCAGCGTGGCCCTTTCCTATTTCCAGGAGCGCCGCTCGGGCAAAGCCGTGGAGCGGCTGATGGCCATGGTCAAGACCACCTGCACGGCCCTGCGCGACGGCAAGGAGACCGAGGTGGCGCTGACGGCGCTGGTGCCGGGCGACGTCGTCGTCCTGGCCGCGGGCTCCATCATCCCCGCCGATCTGCGCCTCATCTCCGCCAAGGACTTCTTCGTCAGCCAGGCCGCGCTGACCGGAGAATCGATGCCGGTCGAGAAAAACGCCGCGCCCTGCGACACGGCGGGCAAGACCGCGCTCGACTTGACCAACGCCGCCTTTCTCGGCAGCAACGTCCTCAGCGGAACGGCGCGGGGCGTCGTCGTCAACACGGGAACGCGCACGTATTTCGGCTCCATTTCCCGAAAGCTCGCCGCCCAGCGCACGCTGACCAGCTTCGACCGCGGCATCGCGGATTTCACCTGGCTGATGGTGCGCTTCATGGTCGTCATGGTCGCCGCCGTCTTCCTCATCGTCGGCGCGACGAAGGGCAACTGGATCGAGGCTCTGCTCTTCGGGCTCGCCGTCGCCGTCGGCCTGACCCCCGAGATGCTGCCGATGATCGTGACGGT
Organism: Elusimicrobiota bacterium; assembly: GCA_027452025.1. Lineage (GTDB taxonomy): Bacteria > Elusimicrobiota > Elusimicrobia > UBA1565 > UBA9628 > DAIDHI01. The sequence continues at coordinate 1,652 of DAIDHI010000080.1, forward strand.
CAACCTCTCGAAAGGCGCCATCGCGATGTCTCGCAAGAAAGTCATCGTCAAGCGCCTCAACTCCATCCAGAATTTCGGCGCGATGGACATCCTGTGCACGGACAAGACCGGGACGATGACGCAGGACAAGATCGTCCTGGAGCGCCACGTCGACGTCACCAATCGCGAGAGCGCCGACGTGCTGCGCTACGCGTACATGAACAGCTATTACCAGACGGGCCTGCGCAATCTCATCGACAAGGCCATCCTCGCGCACTCGGACCTCGACGTCGAGCGCACCTGCCGCAAGGTCGACGAGATTCCCTTCGATTTCCAGCGCCGGCGCATGTCGGTCATCATCGACTACGAAGGCGATCACGTGCTCATCTGCAAGGGAGCCGTGGAAGAGGTCTTCAACGCCTGCAGCCGCTACCAGGTCGACGATGAGATCTATCCGCTCATCGACATGCTCAAGCACGACCTTCTCGACGAGTATGAGGACCTCAGCGCCGACGGCTACCGGGTGCTCGCCGTGGCCTACCGGGAATTCCCGCGCAGCAAGGAGGTCTTCTCGGCGGGCGACGAGAGCGACTTGGTTCTCCTGGGCTACGTGGCCTTTTTCGACCCGCCGAAGGAATCGGCATCGGCCGCCCTCGAGGCCCTGCGCAAGGCCGGCGTGGCGACCAAGATCCTGACCGGCGACAACGCCCTCGTGACGCAGAAGATCTGCCGGGAAGTCGGCTTGCCGGTGGATCACATCGTCACGGGCAACGAGCTGCAGGGCCTCTCCGACGCCGAACTGACGGCCGCCGCGCAGAAAGCCAACGTCTTCGCGAGGCTCTCGCCGGCGCAGAAGGAAGACATCATCCGCGCCCTGCAGCGCGGCGGTCACGTCGTCGGCTTTTTGGGCGACGGCATCAACGACGCCCCCGCGATGAAGACGGCGGACGTCGGCATCTCCGTCGACACGGCCGTCGACGTAGCCAAGGAAGCCGCCGACATCATCCTGCTCAAGAAGAGCCTGCTCGTTCTCGACGACGGCATCATGGAAGGACGCAAGGTTTTCGGCAACATCATCAAGTACATCCGCATGGGCGCCAGTTCCAACTTCGGCAACATGTTCAGCATGGTGGGCTCCAGCTACATTCTTCCCTTCCTGCCCATGGCCCCGATCCAGGTGCTCGTCAACAACCTGCTCTATGATTTCTCGCAAATCGGCATTCCCCTGGACCGCATCGACGACGAATATACGCAGAAGCCTCGCAAATGGGACATCGGGCTCATCAAGAAGTTCATGATCTGGATCGGGCCGACGAGCTCGGTCTTCGACTACACGACCTTCGCGATCATGCTGTATTTCTTCGGCTGCATCAAATGGTCGTCGGCGGCCGCCTCCCAAAAGGTCTACTTCGAGAGCTTGTTCCACACCGGCTGGTTCGTGGAGTCTCTGCTCACGCAGACGATGATCGTGCACATCATCCGCACCAAGAAGATCCCGTTCCTGCAGAGCGCGGCGAGCCCCGCCTTGATCCTGACCACCGTCGCCGTGATGGCCGCGGCCTGTCTTCTGCCCTATTCGCCGCTGGCCCATCCGCTCGGGCTCGTCGCCCTGCCTTGGACGTTCTGGCCCTGGATGGTCGTGACGATCCTGGCCTACTCGCTGCTGACGCATTTCGTCAAGATGAAGTATTTCGCCTACTTCGGGGCGGACTAAAAGGCCCAAGCCATGAAAAGCATGCTCAACGCCCTGCAGGAGGGACGGCTCATCGAGCTGCCCGACACGGACAAGGAGAAGTCGCTCAAGCTCCTGGCCCACCTCATCGAGGCCATCCCCGATCTCGGAGGCAATCCTGAGCTTGAGGAAGCGATGCTGGCGCGCGAGCGGGTCCAAAACACGGCCCTGGGCGTCGGCGTCGCCTGCCCGCACGTGCGGGCGGCCTCCGGCTCCGGCGGAGAGCTGCTTTGCGCCGTGGGCTGGACGCCGGCCGGCATCGATTACGGCGCCCCCGACGGCAAGAAGGTCCACCTCGTCGTCATGTACTATATCCCCGACTCGCAGAAAGGGACCTATCTCAAGGAAGTGTCGGCGCTGGCCAACGCCATCCGCAAGGAAGGAGGCATACAATCCATCGCCTCCGCCGAGGACCTGGGCTCCGTGCGCGAGCGCCTGCTCGACTGGGTGCAGGCCGCCATCGACGCGAGCGTCCCGGAGGCCAAGGCGCGCATGATCCGGCTGGAGGCGCGCCAAGCGGCGGTGGAAGCCGCCCCGTCCGGCGCGCCGGGCGCCGTCCAGGTCCTGCCCCTGACCGTGGTCACGCTGCCCGAGCGCCATATCGTGCTGTGCGCCAACCGCGAGCTCGCCGAGTTGCTCGAGCGAGACGAGACCCTGCCCGCCGCCCTCAAGGCGAAGACGCAATTCAACCGCGGCGGCTATCAGCTGGTTTTTCGCTGCGCGGCGGACTTCGACTCGCGTTCGCTCTACGAGTATCTGGCGGTCAAGGCGGGATGACCCCCCAGCCGCGGCGGCGAACTCCCCGGCGCGCCAGCGCCGGCCGAGGTCTCATTTCCTCCTGCCCATGATGCGCAGGATATCGAGAAAGAGGTTGATGAAATCCAAGTACAGGGTCAGCGCGCCGAGCACGGCCTCCTTGCGCTCCTGGTCGCTTCCGGGCACGGCGATGAGCTCCATCTGCCGGATCTTCTGCGTGTCGTAGGCGGTTAAGCCTACGAAGACCAGCACGCCGATGTAGGTCGTCGCCCAGCCAAGGGCTCGGCTATGCAGGAAGAAGTTCACCACCGAAGCGATGATGATACCGATGAGGGCCATCAAGCAGAGGTTTCCCACCCTGGTGAGGTCGGTCTGCGTCGCGTAGCCATACGCGCTCATCACCGCGAAGGTACCCGCCGTGACGAAGAAGGCGGAAGCAATCGTGGATTGGGCGTAGGCCAGGAAGATCACGGACATGGTCACGCCGTTGAGCGCGGAGTAGAAGAGGAATAGGCCCGCGGCCGCCGAGGCGGAAAGCCTGTTGACCAGCCAGACCAAGCCGACCACCATGAGCAGCTCGACGCCCAAAAGGCCGAAAAAGAGGACTTGATCCCGGAGGATCATTGGAGCCAGGATCGGATTGACTCCTATATAGGCGGCGACAGCGCCGGTGAGCGCGAGTCCTCCGGTCATCCAGCCGAAAACCTCGGCGAAGAAGCGGCGGTTCTCGGCGCTGTCGTGAGCCTGCAGGCCGGAACGGGCGTCTCTGAGCACGGCGGCGGCGTTGGCGGCGGCGTTTTCCATGCCGCCAGTGTGGCCCCGAAGCCGCAGTGCGTCAAGGGCGGCTAAGCCTTGACAGCACCAGGCCCCCCTGTTATATATGGAAAGCCGCCGCGCATGAAAAATACGATCCTCGCCATCAGCCTGCTGTCGGTCTGCGCGCCGCTGCGCGCGCAGTTGCTCGTGCTCGATCCGGGCCACGGCGGCCACGATCTCGGGGCCGTCGTGCGCGGGCGCTACGAGAAGCGGCTCACGCTGGAGATCGCCCAAAAGCTCAAGGAAAAGCTAGAAAAAGAGGGGGCGTCGGTGGCGCTGACCCGCGATCACGACGTCTATCTGCCGCTCGACGAGCGCGTGAATCTGGGCGAGCGCGGCGCCGCCTTCATCTCGCTGCATCTCAACGACGTGCGCTCGCGGCGCGAGCGCGGCATCACGGTCTACGCCTTCGGCCGCGACCGGCGCCGCATCCCGCGCCGCCGGCACCGATACGCCATCCCGCCGCTTCCCGCTCCGCCCATGCAGCAGCGGCGCCAGAGCGCGCGCCTGGCCGCCGCGTTCGTCGGCACGCTGCGCAGCCGAGGCTTCCGCGTCGACCCTCCGGCTCGCGCGGGCTTTTACGTGCTCAAGAATCCGGACGTTCCGAGCGTCCTCATCGAACTGGGCTACCTGAGCAACCCGCGGGAAGCGGCGCGCTTGGAAAGCCCCGCGTATCAGGACCGCCTGGCCGACGCCCTTGCCGCGAGCCTCAGGCGTTATTTCGGACCATTTGCCGGCTCCACGCTGCAGGCGAAAGCCTCCGCCCTCAGCGCCGGCCGCTTGCGTTGACCGGAGATCGCCATGCGAAGACTCCTTTTCGCCTTCTTCGCCTTGTCCGCCCTCGTCTCGGCGCGCCTCTTCGGCGGCCCGATGGACGGCACCGTCTGGGACGTCAAGGTCAAGCCCGACTCCTTTTTCGCGATGTCGCATCGCGGCACTCTGATGTTCGCGCGAGGACGCCTCAGCGTAGCCACGGCCGCGTCGCCCGACTTCCAGCCCGGCTACTATACCGCGCAATCGGTCGACGGCACCACGGCCGACGCGGTCTGGAACGCCTCCCTTAAAGAGCCGGATCAAGGCGTCATGAACTGGCATGGGCTCGTCCGCGGAGATCGCATCGAGGGCTTCGCGGTCTGGTGGACTAGGTCGGGGAAAGCCCGGCGCTTCAGCTTCACCGGCTCTCGACGCGAAGGCTAGTGCTGCTGGCGTTCTACAAGCCCTACGGCGTGGTGTCTCAGTTCACTCCTCTGGCGGGACATCCCACCCTCGCCGGCTTCGGCCTGCCCAAGGGCGTCTACCCCTGCGGCCGCCTCGACCGCGACAGCGAAGGCCTGCTGCTGCTCACCGACGACGGGGCCCTCCAGCATCGGCTCAGCGACCCGAGATTCGGCCAAGCGCGGACCTACTGGGCCCAGGTGGAGGGGGCGGCGCAGGAAGCGGCGCTCGCCAGGCTGCGGCGAGGGCCCCGGCTTTCCGATGGCCCGACTAGGCCGTGCGAGGCCCGGAGGCTTTCGGCGGAGCCCGATCTTGCGCCGCGCGATCCGCCGATCCGCTACAGAAGGACGGTCGCCACTTCGTGGCTCGAGATCACGCTGACCGAAGGCCGCAACCGCCAGGTGCGGCGTATGACGGCCGCCGTCGGCCTGCCTACCCTGCGCCTGGTACGCGTGCGCCACGGCGGCGCCGGGCTCGAAGGGCTCGCGCCCGGAGAGTGGCGGCCGGTCCGTCCAGACACTGTCACGCGTTCGCGCTAGGCCGGGTACGACGCCTTTGTTAGCATCGCGCCATGTCCAACCGGGAATTTTTCTTCGTGGCGACGATGACCCTGGGCCTGGCCTTCGCCAATCTCATGGGCCCGCATTGGCTGGTCCGCAAATTCGCGCCTGACGGCAGCTTCATCCTCTGGAAGGTGGTGCCGCGCCCGACCCTCCCCCGCCGGCGCCAACCTCAGACGCCGATGTCCTCGTTCCAGAGACGCGGATTGGAAGCGATGAAGCCGCGCATCAAGCCGATGCAAGCTTCGTCGCCGAGATCGACGATCTGGGCGCCTTGGGCGCGCAGCCAATGAGGCGCGCCGGCGAAATTCACCGACTCGCCGACGACGACCTTCGGGATGCGGAACTGCACGACGGCCCCGGAACACAGGTAGCAGGGCATCAGGGTCGAATACAGCACGGTCCCTTCATAGCGGCCGACGCGTCCGGCCTGGCGCAGGCAGTCGATCTCGGCGTGGGCCATGGGGTCTCCCTGCTGGACGCGCCGATTGCGGCCCCGGCCGATGATGCGCCCGTCCTTGACCAGCACCGAGCCGATCGGAATGCCGCCTTCCTGGAGGCCCTGGCGAGCCTCGTCGAGAGCCGCTCGCAGAAAGACGTCGTGTTCCATGGCGATATGATATGATCTTTGCCGCTATATAAGGAGAGATCAATGAGAATGACCGCCGCCGTCGTCGCCCTCTTGCTCGGCTCGCAGGCCTTCGCCGACGCCGCCCCCGCGAAGAAGTCGTCGTCGACGGGGACGTCCTCGTCGATGAGCGCGGACCAGAAGACATTCTACGCCCTCGGCATGGCGTTGGCCGATAATCTGAAGGTGTTCAGCCTGACGCGCCCGGAAGTCAAGCTCGTGGAACGAGGCCTGGAAGACGCCACGCTGGGCCGGCCGACCTCGGTGACCCTGCAGGAATACGGTCCAAAGATCCGGGCCTTGGCGGAGCAGCGCATGGCTGCCCAGGCGAAGAAAGAAAAGGCGCGCGACGCCGCGTTCGCGACCAACGTCCTCAAGGAACCGGGCGCCAAGACGTATCCTTCGGGCCTGATCATGATCGTGCTCAAGCCCGGCAAGGGGCCCTCGCCCAAGGCGACGGACACCGTCAAGGTGGACTACGAAGGCAAGCTCACCAACGGCAAAGTCTTCGACAGCTCGATTGCCCGCGGCCAGCCCGCGGAATTCCCGCTCAACGCCGTCATCCCGTGCTGGACGGAAGCCGTCCAGAAGATGAAGGTCGGAGAGACGGCCCGACTGATCTGCCCGTCGAAGATCGCCTACGGCGACGAGGGCCGGCCGCCTCAGATTCCGGGCGGCGCGACGCTGGACTTTAAGGTCACCCTGCTCTCCATCGTCAACAAGAAGCCCTGACGATCAGCCGCGCCGGCGCCGGTGCTGGCGCAAAAGGCAATCGTCGGATACGACGAGGAGGCCCGCTTTGCGGGCGCGCTCTTCGCCGGCCGGGTGCGTGATCCCGTCTTGCAGCCAAAGCGCCTTCGCCTTGATCTTGATGGCCTCGTCGATCACGGGACCCACGACCTCGGGGTTGCGAAAGACATCGACGACGTCGACGGGAAACGGGATCGCCGACAGGCTCGGATAGCACGTCTGCCCCAGCAATTCCTCGTGCCCGGGATTGACGGGAACCACGCGGTAGCCCCGCTCCTGCAGGTAGGCGGCCACGTAGTGGCCGGGACGGTCGGGCTTGGGCGAGCAGCCCACGACGGCGATGGTCTTCATCGCCAGAATCCGATCGACGACGTCGGCCGGCGCGCCTCCGGGCGTCAACCGGCAGGCGGAGCCGTCGGCCACTAGGCGCGGTACGCTTCGACCTGGACTTCGCCGTCCTCGATCTGGACGTGCACGGAGACGACGCGCGAGCAGACCTCGCAATCCTCGTACATCGTCTGCCCGTCGGATTCCGACGTGACATGGACCTCGAAAGTCTCCCCGCAATAGGGGCACTCGACTTCGGCGTCCTCGTCGATGGCCGGCGTCTCCGGTGCGGCCGTGACCTCGGTCAAAACGGCTTCCAGGACCTTGGCCTGCCGGCTTTCCTCCCGCTCCTCCGCCGGCTCGGCGGTCCGGGCGGAAGCCGCCTTCCTGCGAACGGCTGGCCTCTTCGCGTGACTCGGCTTGGCTTTCACAAGCAATATATACCCCCCACCTTTTTCCCGCGCAAGACCCAAAACTCCTGGGACCAGCCTATGCGCCTTTGCTCACCTTCTCGAGAGTCAGCCAGCGGTTGGTGCCCGCGAACTTTTGGTGCATGCGCGTGCGCGGCTCGCCGTGGGGTGCTCCGAGCTCGGCCACCTGCAAGTCGGCCAGCGCCTCCAGGCCCTTCTTCTTGAACTCGCGCAGCGAGGCCTCGAGAGCCATGCCCACTGTGCGGAAGGCCAGCAGCGTCGAGAATTGCAGGACGTAGCCGAGACCGCCGAGCTCCTCGTTGGCGATGAGCCGGCCCTCTTGCTTGGCCTTGCCCCAATGCAGCGAGGGGGAGAGATTGAAGCCCAGCATCTGATCCGGGAAATACTTGTGCACGCCTTGGGCGAAGGCCCTCGGCCCGTCGATGCCGGTGTCGTTGAACTCGGCCCAAATGACGTCCACGCCCAGAGACGCCGCCTCCAGGGCCCGCGCGATCGCGTGGTCGACGCCCGGCCCGCGCCCCCCCGGCACGGCGCCGTCCACGGCGTCGGTGCGCGCGATCACGACGAGGTCCGTCTCCGTCGCCTGGGCGGCGGCCTTGACGGCGATGAGCTTCTCGATCCACTTGTGGGTAGGTACGAGCACCTTGTCTCGCTTGCTGCCGTGATGGGCGATGATGTGGCCGCACGTGCGCTCGGCCGGATCCTGGTCCTCGAGATGCACGCCGGCGGCGCCCGCGCGGATGAGCTCGCGCGCCAGCGTGAATGTCTGCGTCGGCCCGCCGAAGCCGGCCTCGATGTCGGCGAAGATCGGAGGCGCGGCCAGGACCTCGCCGTCGCGGTCGTAGAAGTGTCGGTCGCGCGTGCCCTCGATGCCGCGCAGGAGCTCCTGCACCAGCGAGACCATGGAATGTGAAGGATATATCCCGATGTCTGGATACATGTTGTGGGCGACGGCCAGCTGCCAGCCGCTGGCGTAGATCGCCTCGAAGCCGAGCTCGGTCAGCAGCGACGCCGTCACGGCGTCGTAGGCCCCCGCCGTGTGGAGGTAGGACTCCGCCGGATCGCTCCGCCGCCGGGCGAAGCGCGCCTTGAGCAGCGCCCTCAGCTTCTGCGCCGGATGCGTTTTTTCAAGCGGCGCATACATCTTCGCGAACTGCGCCGCGGGATAGGTCCACTTCTTGAAACCTTCGCTGGGAACGGCCGCCGTCTCGCTGATCATATCTTGGCTCCATTGGCTGGCGCGCTCATAGCGTCGCTCCAGCGCCTCTCTTTGTGCGCGCTCGCCGTTCTGGCGCTGCGCGCGCAGATCCTTGAAAATCTTCTTCAGCTCCTCGTCGAACCAGCCCGCGACGAGCTCGCGCGTGACGCGCTCTCCCTCCGCGGCCGCGACGGCGTGCCTGATGCGCTGCGCGACCATCAGCCGGTAAATCCGGTCCGTCGCCAGATCCTCCATGAAGTTGCCGATGAGGTCGCCGTGCCGGTCGTAGCCTTTGATCATCCGAGCGCCGAGCCCCGAGAGCACGCCGAATCGATATTCGATCATGGTCCGGATCGCGTCCTTGGTCCCGGCGACGGTGATCGCCCCGATCCCGGTCGGCGCGGGAGTCAGATCGGGCTTGACCTCGGCGCGCGCGGGAAACGAATGGAGCTGGTTGGGGGCGGGGAATTGGGAAATGGCGGCCTCGTGTTGATCGGGATGCCCGGTCCAAGCCCCGTCGAAGCCGCAATCCGCTTCATTCTTCTTGTCCGCGGCCAGCCGCTCCATGGCTCGTCCGTTGACCGCGGCATCGCCGCGGTCGGGAAAGAGCGCCGTCATGCCCCCGATCGCCAGCGCCCCTCGCCGATGGCAGATCTCGACGAGCCGGCGGCGAACATTCTGAAAAAAAGGGATGTCGTGCGGAATCGTGTTACGGTCCGGCAGGATCCAGCCCGGGTCGGCGAGCTTGAACTCGAGGAGGCTGGCCATATAGTCCCAGCGGCCCAAATTGAGGCCGATCGCGTGTCGGCGAGCCTCGTAGAGGATCTCCTCGATCTGATAAGCTGCGGGCAGCGACTCGATAAGATACATGATTTTCGTCGTTCCCTCCGGCACGCCGATCGCCGCCTCCATCGCGGCCAGCGCGTCCGAAAACCACCGCGCCTCGGCGGCCGATTCCACTTTCGGGATGTAGAATCCGAGCTTAGCCTGCAGCCCCGGCGAGTGGACCGCCGCTTTACGCAGGTCCGCCGTCGGGAAAAAGACCGCGACCATGTCGAAGAGCGAGGCCGACACAATCTCTCCCGGGACGGCTCGCGTTTCGTCGAGATGCAGGCCGCGGGGGCGGTAATACATAGCCTGAGCGCTCGGCTTGACGCGGGCGGTCTTGCCCGTTTGGGGGTCGGCATAGGCGAGCGTGCCGCGAATGGCCAAGACGGTGTTTTCTTGGGCCGTCCGCACGTGCTCCCACTCGGGCGAGATGGAGTCCTCTCCATCCGGCATGCATCCCGGATCGTCGGCGTTGCACATGCCGACCAGGATCTTCGCGTTGTCGGCCGGACCGGTGATCTGATTGCGCTGGTCCTTGGCCCAGTCCGGCAGCCGGATCTTCCAGGCCCCGCTCGTCGCCTCCGATTCCGGGAGGTAGTCGGGCATCCGTCCTGCGCGCGCGGACGCCAGGGCCGCGCGGCGCTGCTGCAACAGGGCCTGGCGCCTAGGCTCGAAGCGCCTGTGGAGAGGCAGCAGGAACCCGCGCAAGTCATCCGGAACAATCGCGACGCTTTGTGTCGTTTTCATGGTCGCCTAGCGTAAGAAATACCGCCGCGGGACTCAACGGAGGATCGGATGCGGGAGAGTAAAAGTTTCTTGACGGCTAGATGGCGATGCGAAGGAGGTCGCGCGCCAGGCCGACCCGACGCCGACCGCGCACGAGGGCGCGCAGCTCGGCCTCCGAGCGTTCCGACAGGTGGGTCAGCAGCCCGCGCCGGCACGCGGACGCGCCAAGAGTCGCCAAGGCCAAGGGAGGCGTCAAATGCCCGGCCGCGGGCGAAAGAGAGGACAGGGTGCACTCGAGAAGGAAGAGATCGGCCTCGGCCGCGAAATCGGCCAATCCCGGATCGTAGCCGGCGTCTCCGGAATAAACAAAGCTCTTCCTCTTATACGAGAGCCGGTATGCCAGGGCCGGCGTCGGATGCGGGACCGAGCGCGCCGCGACGCGCCAGTCCGCGCCTCGCGCGTCGCGGCCGGCAGAGAGTTCCTCGACCTCAAGGCGGTAGCCCCGGGGCGACAGCCAGGGGCGATAGGCGCCGCGCAAATCGTGGAGGAATCGCGCGAAATCCCGCGGGCCCCAGAGCCGCAGCCGCCGGCTCCTCGGGCGGGCCTCGTAGCGCAGGAAGAAGAGGAGCGCCGCCAAGTCCCCTACGTGGTCGGGGTGGCGATGCGAGATGAAGACGTCGGTCACGCGCGCCGGGTCCAGGCCCGCGCGCGCCATCTGCCGGACGGCGCCGAACCCTAGGTCGAAGAGCATGATCCGGCCGTCCAGCACGACGGCGTTGGCCGCGGCGTTGCGTACCGCAGCTTTCGGCCGCCGCGGCGCGAACGCGCTGCCTGATCCCAAGATGACCAATTCCATGGGACAATGTTAGAATAACAAGGTGTCAGACTTTCACTTTTCACTTACCTTTAATAAGTGGAAAGTGAAAGTCTGACACCGATCGGACCGGTCGCCGTTAAGTCGGCTCCAGGAGAAACTCCATGACCCCCAGTTTGGACAGCTTCCATTCCCGCTCGACTCTTTCCGTCGGATCCAAGAAATTCCAGTATTTCAGCCTCGCCGCGCTGGCCAAGAAAGGCTTTCCCGTCGCCCGCCTGCCGTTCTCGATGAAAATCTTCCTCGAGAACCTGCTGCGCCATGAGGACAACCTCAGCGTGCGCAAGGGAGATATCGAGGCCGTGGCCTCCTTCGACGGGACGCGCGGCGAGCAGCGCGAGGTCTTCTTCATGCCCGCGCGCGTGCTGATGCAGGATTTCACGGGCGTGCCGGCCGTCGTCGACTTGGCCGCCATGCGCGACGCCATCAAGAAGATGGGCGGCAACCCGCAGAGGATCAACCCCCTCGTGCCGGTCGACCTCGTCATCGACCATTCCGTCCAAGTCGATTACTTCGGCGCCCTCGACGCCTTCGCGCGCAACTCGGCCATCGAGTTCTCGCGCAACAAGGAGCGCTATTCCTTCCTCAAGTGGGGACAGAAGGCGTTTCGCAATTTCCGCGTCGTGCCTCCCGAGACCGGCATCGTGCACCAAGTCAATCTGGAGTATCTTGCCAAGGTGATTTGGACGGCGCAAGACGGCGAGGCGCCGCTGGCCTATCCCGACACGGTCGTCGGCACCGACTCCCACACGACCATGATCAACGGCTTGGGAGTGGTGGGCTGGGGCGTGGGCGGCATCGAGGCCGAGGCCGCCATGCTCGGCCAGCCCATCTCGATGCTCATCCCCGAAGTCGTCGGCTTCCGACTGACTGGACGGCTCGCGGAAGGTGCGACGGCCACCGATGCCGTGCTGACGGCCACGGAGATGCTGCGCAAGAAGGGCGTCGTCGGCAAGTTCGTCGAGTTCCACGGCCCGGGCGTGGCGTCGCTTTCTTTGGCCGATCGGGCCACCCTGGCCAACATGGCGCCCGAGTATGGCGCGACCATCGGATTCTTCCCGGTCGACACCCGCACGCTCGATTACCTGCGCCTCACGGGCCGGCCCGAAGAGGAGATCGCGCTCGTCGAGGCGTATTGCCGCGACCAGGGTCTTTTCTACGACCAGGACACCCGCGATCCGGTCTTCACCGACACGCTCGAGCTCGATCTGGGGAAAGTGAAGCCCTCGTTGGCCGGGCCCAAGCGCCCGCAGGATCGCGTCCCCCTCTCCGATATCAAGGACGCTTGGAGCGCGGCCGTGGACGTCCTGCTCAAGGAGAAGGACAAGAAGGGCAATCTGCCGGCTCCGGCCGGCACGGAGGTCGAGCTTTCGGCCGGCGGCCGCAAGTTCAAGATCGGCCATGGCTCGGTCGTCATCGCCGCGATCACGTCCTGCACCAACACCTCCACCCCCTCCGTGTTGATCGGCGCGGGCCTGCTGGCGAAAAAAGCCGTCGAGCGCGGACTCTCCGTCAAGCCTTGGGTCAAGACCAGCCTGGCTCCCGGCTCGAAAGCCGTCACGCAATACCTCGAGAGCGCCGGGCTCAAGAAGCCCTTGGAGGCGCTCAACTTTCACCTCGTCGGCTACGGCTGCACGACGTGCATCGGCAATTCGGGGCCCGTTCCCGAGCCCATGGCCTCGGCCATCGCCGATAAGAACCTGATCGCCTGCTCGGTACTCTCCGGCAACCGCAACTTCGAGGGCCGCATCAATCCCCTGGTCAAGGCCAACTACCTGGCCTCGCCGCCGCTCGTCGTCGCCTACGCGCTCGCCGGGCGAATGGATCTCGACCTGCTCAAAGAGCCGCTTGGAACCGGCAAGGACGGCAAGCCGGTCTACCTCAAGGACGTGTGGCCGACGAACGAGGAGGTCCAGAAGGCCGTGGCCGCCTCCGTGCACCGCGAGATGTTCGCCCAGTCCTACGCCGACGTCTTCGCCGGCGACGAGAACTGGAAGTCGCTGGAGGTGGCTCTGCGCGAGCTCTACTCGTGGGAGCCCGGCTCGACATACGTGCGGCTGCCGCCCTATTTCGACGCCCTCAGCCGCCAGGCCAAGCCGCTCTCCGACCTTCAGGGGGCGCGCTGCCTGGCCGTCTTCGGCGATTCCGTGACCACGGACCACATCTCCCCGGCAGGCAACATCGCCAAGGACTCGCCGGCGGCGGCTTATCTTAAGGAGCACGGCGTCCAGACGGCCGACTTCAACTCATACGGTTCGCGCCGCGGCAACCACGAGGTGATGATGCGCGGCACCTTCGCCAACATCCGCATCCGCAACCTCATGCTCGACGTTTCGGGAGGCTACGCCCTGCTGCTGCCCGAGAAAAAGCAGACGACGATCTTCGAGGCCTCGCGCGCCTACGAGTCGCGCAAGGTCCCGCTGGTCGTGCTCGCCGGCAAGGAATACGGCTCGGGCTCGAGCCGCGACTGGGCGGCGAAGGGGCCGGCCCTGCTCGGCATCAAGGCCGTCCTCGCCCAGAGCTACGAGCGCATCCACCGCTCGAACCTCGTCGGCATGGGCATCCTGCCGCTGCAGTTCCTCAAGGGCGACAGCGTCCAGAGCCTGGGCCTGACCGGACTCGAGACCTTCGAAATCCTGGGCCTGTCCAAGGACTTCAAGCCCCGCAAGGAAGTGACGGTGCGCGCGCGCACGGAGGCGGACGTCAAGGAGTTCAAGGCGCTGGCCCGCATCGATACGGCGGTGGAGCTCGAGTACTACCGCTACGGCGGAATCCTGTCCTACGTCCTCGTGCAGATGCTGTCTACGGCTCAGGCTCCCCTAGCGGGTTCTTCCAGTCGAAGCGGAAGACCATAGCCCAGGGGTCCTCCCGGATCTGGGCGTCCCGCTGCTCGATCTGAGCGTCGAGGCGTTCGCGCTCGTTGGCCGGCAGGAGCTCGTTTTCCTGGCGCCGGCGCGCGGCCCAGCGCCGCCACCGCGCCAAAAAGTCGTGCACGAGGCGCTGGCGCCAACGCGCGTGGAAGGCGGCCGCGAAGCGCGCCAGCCGCGCGTCCGTGGGCGAGGGCGGAACCTTCGGAGCCATGCCCAGATCTTGATAAGGCTCGACCAGGTCCGAGGCGAGCAATTCCCGACGGCGCTCGCAGGCCGAGACCAGGCGGCGCAGGGGCGCGTCCAGGATCAAGTCGGGCTGGACCTGCTCGAGGCGGACGTAGAAGCGGCATTGGCTGGCCTGGGCGTCGCGCTCGTCGTAAAACCGGTCGCCTCCGCCTCCGTCCAGGCGCCGGTCCAGGTGCTGCAGTTCGTGAAGCAGCACGCCCGCCAACTGCCCTGACGCGTATTCGACCCGGGTGCTGCCGTCGGGATAGCCGTAGCGCACGGGCTCGCCGCGGCGGCCCGGCAGAAGATGCCGCCGCTCGTCGAGCGGATTGACGGCGGCCAGGGGAACAGGACGGCCTTGAAGCCCGGCCCGAGCCAACTGCTTGGCCAGAACCTGGGCATTGACGGCCAGGCGCCCCTTGAGCATCGGCGTCTCGACGTAGCCGGGAGTGACGGTGATGATCCAGCCGTCTTGCGGCTGCGCGGGAGAAACCGGCACGACGAGCCCGTAAGGCTGGCCGCGCGTGCCGTCCATGACCAAAAAGGTTTGGGTCCTTTTGAGGGCGGCCACCGCGGCCCACGCGTCCTCGGGGTCGGCCGCCTGGAGGACCAACCTCGCCAGCGAATCGAAGGGCGGGCGCAGTGGGGGCAAGTCGGCCGCGGTGGGGCGTCCGGGATGCGGCTGGCGCCAGGGCACGACGAACGGCTTGGGAGCTTCGGCCTCCTTGGGCGGGGCGGCTCCGGTGCTGACGGCCACCGCGGGCGTGCTCACGGCCACCGCGGCGGTGCTTTGGGCGATCTGCGCGGCCGCGGTCGGCGTGCTGACGCGGACCGCCGCAGCCTTCGCTTTGCGCGGCGGGATCTTGACCTTGGGCAGCGGCTGGCCTTGCGCCTCCCATGCGGTCTCGAGATAGCGCTCGCCCTCGGGCGTCAGGCAGAGCTTCTTGAGGTCCTCGACGGCGACCAGCTTGGCCGCCACCGCGGGGCCGAAGCGCGTCTGGCACCTCCTCCAAAAGGCCATCTCGGCGGCCTTGCGGATGTTTTCCGGAGCATGGCCGGCCTCGCAGTCCTCGTTCCAGAGCCTCTGGTCGACCTGCCAGTCGTCGGCCAGATCCTTGGTGAAGGAAGCCTCGCACTTCTTGACGGCCTGGGTGGCGCAGCCGCTCAAGAGCAGCGCGCCGGCCGCGCAAAGGCCCAGCGCCCGGACGGCGCTGCGCGCGCCGGCGACCTTAGGCCCTCGAGCGAAACCGGGACAGTCGGAAGCGGTGGAGGTTGAGATCGGGCTTGCCTCCCATGATCATCTCCGCCATCGTCTTACCGACGAGCGGGGCGAACTTGAAGCCGTGGCCGGAAAAGCCCGCCGCCACGAAGCCGTTGGGCGCGTCGGGCAGGCGGTCCAGGATGAAGTCGTCGTCCTTGGTGTTGTCGTAATGGCAGACGGCGCCCTCGAACTCGGTGAAATCGGCGAGCTCGGGGATGTAGCGGCGGAAAAAAGCCCGGCATTTTTTCTCGAACGCCGGCGGAGCCTCGCGCGGCGAGCCCGGCTCCGGCTTGCCCGCAGGCCCCTTGCGATGATCGGCGACCTTGAGGAAGCCGTGGATATGCAGAGGGAAGCCATAGAAGCCGAGCGGCAGGGCCGCGAAGACCGGGAAATGCTCGGGCCGGTAGCGCCCGCGGTTGGCCGGCGGGCGCACGTAGAGCTGGAACTGCCGTGTCACCTTGATCGGCAGGCGGAAATCCTTAAGCAGCTCGGGAGTCCAGACGCCGCCGGCGAAGAGATAGGCGTCGCCGCGCCAGACCTTGCCCGTCGCGTCCTTGACGCCCTTGATGCCCGACTTCTTGTCGTGGAGCACGGCGGTGACGCGGGTCTGCGCCCGAAACTTAGCGCCCTTGCGCTGGGCCAGGGCGGCGTAAGCCGCCACGGCGCGCTGGGCCCAAATCATGCCGCCGTCCTTGTGGAACAAGCCGTACTTGATGGCGCGGGTGTTCACCATCGGGTAATTGCGGCGCACCTCGTCCTTGCTCATCTTGACGACGGGCAGCTTCATCTCCTTGAGGACGTCGTAGCTCTGGTCCTCGTAGCCCTTCGTCTTCGTGGCCAGCTCGAGCATGCCGTTCTGGACGAGGATCTTGTCCTCCCACTCGGCGTTGAGACCCAGCCACAGCGGCAGCGCCTTGACCGCCATGTCGGTGTAGAAAGCGTCCTTGCCGTAGGTCAGGCGGAAGGCGCGCAGGTGGTCGCCGGAGGCCTGCCACTGATTGGGGACGTCGAACTGGTCGAGCAGGGTGACCGCCCGGCCCTTTTGGGCCAGCCAGTAGGCGGCGGTCACGCCCACGATCCCGCCTCCGACGACGATGACGCCGTTGCTGTCGTTCATCTCAAAAATCGAGCTTCGATGCGCCTGAGGACTCCGTCGTAGCCGCCGGGCCCCGTCCGCAGCCATACGGCTCCTTCCTGCTCGGCGGCCCGGCCCAACCCGCCGTCCGCCGTCACGACCGTCACTCCCGCGCCGGAATACCGGCGGGCGCGCACGCGATCGAGGATCAGCGCGTCCGCCGGCTCCTCATGAGAGGCCCTCACACGCAGGTTCTCGGCCTCCCAGCGCCAGCCCCGCCTGGGGCCGTCGAAGAACAGCTCGACTTCCAACTGCCCTCCGGCCTCGGCGCAGATGCGCGAAAGAATCGTCACCAGGCGCTGCGCTTCCTCGTCTTCGTCCTGGGCATCCACCCCGCGCACGAGGTTGGTCCCATCCACACAATAAAGCCGCGACATCGGATTATATCTTAAAGTCTAGCAAACCTGTGTTCATAGGACCGGGACCCAGGGGCCCTTGACACCCACGGCCGGGCTCTTTAAACTTTTCGCAGGCGATGAAGCGCTTTCTCCTTCTGCCGGCGCTGTTTTTGGTCTTGCCCGCCGCGGCGCGGCCGCCCGCGGCGGCGCAGACGCTTTTCGGCGTCCTCCTCGAAACGAGGAAGGCCGTGGGCTCGGGCCCCGTCGCCAAGGCCCTCGATGACGTCGCCTCGCAAGCCCGGGCCCAGCCGCCCGAGCGTCGAGACGAGCTGGTCCAGCAAGCCCTGGCCGGAGTCAACGCGGCCGCCGCGGGCCGCCAGACGCCCGCCGTCTGCGACGCCCTGGCCGGCCTCGACAACGGCGCCGGAGATTTCGAGGACGCCGTGCGCCTCGCGGACCGCTCCATCGCCGCCGACCCCTCCGACGAGCGCGCGTGGGTCGAGCGCTCGAGCGCCGGTTTCGGCCTGCGGCGCTATGTCTCCGCCCTGGCCGACGCGGAAAGAGCCTTGGAGCTCGACGCTCGCGACCCCGCCGCCTACCGCGCCCGCGCGATGGCGCGCTACGGCCTCAAGCGCTACCCGCAGGCCGCCGCCGACGCCCGCCGCGCCCTCGCCATCGATCCGAAGGACCGCGCCGCTTTCTTCATCGCCGAGCTGGCCGAGGGCAGGAATCCCTCCTTCAAGCTCGACTCGCTGGCCGCCGCCCGGCCGCGCGCGGGCGCCGCGCCCTCCCCTTCGCCGGCCGCGGGCGCGACGCCGTCGCGGGCAAGCCCGGGCGTCTCGGCGCCTGCGGCGCCCAACGCCGTCAACGGCCTGGATGAGGACGCCGCCCGCAAACTCGCCATCAAGGACTACGAAGGAGCTCTGGCCGACGCGGACCGCGCCTTGGCCGACGATCCTTCCGACGTCGCCGCCTACTACTACCGCGCCGAGGCTCACAACTTCTCGGGCGACTACGAGGCGGCCGCCGACGACGCCTCGAAGGCGCTCGACCTCAATCCGCGAGACGCCGCGGCGCGCGACACGCGCGCCTGGGCCTTCAACCACATGGGACGCTTCCGCGACGCCATCGCCGATTCCAATCACTCGCTGGAGATCAACCCGACCAACCCCTACGCGTTCGCCAACCTCGGCTACGCTTACGAGCAGATGGGAGATCTCTCCGCGATGCTGCGCGACCTCAAGACCGCGGCGACCATGAACGCGCAGTTCGCGCCGGCGTACCGTGACGCCGCGCAGCGCCACGGGCTCGAACCCGACCCGCTGCCCTTCGAGGCCCCCGCGCCGGCCGGCGGCGCTCCGGCGCGCGGCCGTTCTTTCGTCTTGATCCTGGCCAGCTCGCTTTTGGGCGGCCTGCTCATCGCGCTCGGCGTGGTGCAGCTGGTTTCCGAGACGCCTAAAGCGCAGGTTCCGCCGCCGCCCGCGCCCGCCGTGCCCGCCGGCTACATCCTGGGGCGCAAGCTCGGGATGGGCGGCATGGGCATCGTCTACGAGGCCTACGACAAGATGCTGGAGCGCAAGGTCGCGATCAAGCGCATCCGCCAGGACCTCGAATCCGACGCCGATCTGCGCCGACGGCTGCTCACCGAGGCGCGCACCGTCGCCTCGCTGCACCACCCCGGAATCATCGACATCCACTCGGTCGTGGAGGACAAATCCGGCCTCTATCTCGTCTTCGAGCTGCTCGAGGGCAAGACGGCGGCCGATCTGCTGGCCGAGCGCGGCCGCCTCGACCTTGCCGAATGCAAGCGCATCCTCAAGCCGGTCTGCGAGGCCCTGGACTTCGCGCACCGCCATTTGGTCGTGCACCGGGACCTCAAGCCGGCCAATATCATGATCACCGAGGACGGCCCGGTGAAGGTGCTCGACTTCGGCATCTCGCGCCAGACCCAGATCCGCCTGGCGAGCAAGGACCCGGCCGACCGGCGCACCGGCACGCCGCAGTACATGTCGCCGGAACAGGAGCGCGGCCTGGTGCGGCGGGAGTCCGACGTGTTTTCGCTCGGCATCTGTCTCTACGAGATGCTGACCGGGCGCCATCCCTTCCCCGATCCCTCCGGGTTCCAAAAGCAGACTCTGGACTACATCCGGCCGTCGAAGGCGGATCCCGCCCTGCCGCCCGAGCTCGACGCCTTCTTCGACAAGGCACTGGCGCCAAGTCCCGAGGATCGGATATCCTCGGCGATGGAATTCTGGCGGCTGCTGGACACCATCCCTAGCGCGCGCGCTTGAGGATCGCCGCCCATTCGGCGGGCGCGACCGGCTGGACCGAGAGGCGAGAGCGCTTGAAGAGCGCCATATTCTCGAGCTCGGGCATCCCGCGAAGCTCGTCTAAAGGGATCAGCCGCTTAAACCTGCGCCCGAAGCGCACGTCGACATGGAACCAGATGGGCGCGTCCATTTTGGCCTTGGGATCGAAATGGACGTCCTTGCGGTCGAATTGGGTCGCGTCGGGATAGGCCTCGCGCGCGACCTCGACGACGCCGGCGATGCCGGAAGGCTCGGCATTGGAATGGTAGAAGTAGGCCAGATCGCCCCTCTTCATCTCCTTCATGTAGTTGCGCGCCTGGTAGTTGCGCACGCCGCTCCAGCCCGTGACCTTGTCGCGCGCGAGGTCGGCGATGGAGTAGGCCGACGGCTCCGACTTCATGAGCCAGTGGCGCACGTTATTTAGAGCCGTTGCTCTTGGGCCCGTAAGGATACCACCACGGCTTGGCCTTCTGCTCGAAGTCCCAGTGGACGTGCTTGGACTGCTGGAACTCCTCCAGGCCCTCTTCGCCGAGTTCCCGCGAGCCGCCGGTCGCCTTGTAGCCGCCGAAGGGACCGGCGTCGTTGTCGGTGAGCGGATCGTTGATCCAGATCGTGCCCGCCTGGACCTCCTCGAAGAACTTCTTGGCCTTGCGCGCGTCGTGCGTGTAGAGGTTGGCGCCGAGTCCGTAGATCGAGTCGTTGGCCAGCTTGATCGCGTCGTCGAAGTGCCGATAGGGCATGACGGGACAGACCGGGCCGAAGGTCTCGTCGCGCATGACCGTCATCTTGTGGTCGACGTCGGCCAGCACGGTGGGCTCATAGAAGAAGCCCCGCGGCCGGTCCTTCGGCCGCTTGCCGCCGGCCAGGAGCTTGGCTCCCCTTTTGAGCGCGTCGCGCACGTGCTCCTCCACCTTCTCGCGGTAGACCCCGCCGATCATGGGCCCCACGTCGGTGGCCGGATCGAAGCCGTCGCCGAGCCGGAGGGACCTCGTGAAGTCGGCCAGCCTTTCCAGAAAGGGCTTATAGATATCCTTCTGGACGTAGACGCGCTCGGCCGACGTGCAGACCTGCCCGGTGTTGAGAAAAGAGGCCCAAGCCACGGCCTTGACGGCCACGTCGAGATCGGAGTCCTCGCAGACGACGAAGGCGTCCTTGCCGCCCAGCTCCAGGTGAGCCTTCTTGACCATGTCGGCGCAGATCCGCGAGATGCGCTTGCCGGTTTCCAGCGAGCCCGTGAAGGCGATGAGGGCGACGTCTGGATGCCGCACGATCGCCTCCCCCGCCGTCTCCCCCAGGCCGGTCACGATCTCGACGACGCCGGGAGGCAGGACGTCGAAGATCCTCTCGAAGGCGAGCGTCGAAAGCGGCGTCTGCTCGGCCGGCTTGAGCACGATGGTGTTTCCGGCGGCCAGCGCCGGAGCGAGCTTCCAGGCCATGAGCAGGATCGGGTAATTCCAGGGCACGATCGCGCCGACGACGCCGTAGGGCTCCTTGACGACGAGGTTGAGCTGCGAGGTCTCGATCGACGGGATCACGCGGCCGCGGCGGCCCCGCGCGAGCTCCGCGTAGAATTCAAAGCAGGAAGCCGACCAGCCCATCTCGTCCTTGTTCTCCCGAAAAGGCTTGCCGCCTTCCTGGGTGAGGACCTTGGCCAGGTCGTCGGCGCGGTCCTGGATGCGGCGGGCGATCTCGCGCAGCATCTGCGCCTTTTCGTGGGCCGGCGTCCGGCGCCAGCCGTCCCAGGCCTTCTTGGCGCGGGCGACGGCCTTGTGCACTTGCTCGGCCGGCATGTCGGGCACCTGGCCGATGATCTGCTCGGTGGCCGGATTGACGACGGATATGGCGGCGTTCTGGATTTTAGGCATGGTCACACCTTCGAGAACGCCCGGCGGGCGGCCAGGATCGTGCGGTCGACGTCCTTGGGCCGATGAGCCGCCGACAAGAAGGCCGCCTCGAATTGCGCGGGCGGGAAATAGACGCCCTCCCGGAGCATCGCGTTGAAGAAGCGCGCGTAGCGCTTGGCGTCGGCCTTCTTGGCCGACGCGTAGTCAAAGACGGGAGAGTCGCAGAAAAAGACCGTGAACATGGAGCCGGCGGAGTTGACCCGCACCGGCACCTTGGCCGCGCGCGCGGCGCCCAGCAGGCCGGCGACGAGCCGCGTCGTGGCTTCGTTGAGGCCCCGGTAGGGCCGGTCGCGGCGCAGCAGGCGCAGGCACTCGAGGCCGGCGGCCACGGCGACGGGGTTACCGGAAAGCGTGCCGGCTTGATAAACGGGGCCGAGGGGCGCCACGAGCTCCATGATCTCGCGCCGTCCGCCGTAGGCCGCCAGCGGCAGGCCGCCTCCGACGATCTTGCCGAGAGTCGTCAGATCCGGCGTGATGCCCAGGGCGTTTTGCGCCCCGCCGTAGCAAAGGCGAAAGCCGGTGATCACCTCGTCGAAGATGAGCAGGGCCTTGTGCCTCTTCGTCAGCGCGCGCAGCCCCTCGAGAAAGCCGGGCCTCGGCAGCACGACGCCCATATTGCCCACGAAGGGCTCGACGATGACGGCGGCGATCTTGCCGCCGAGCTTGGAAAACGTCCGACGCGCCGCCTCGAGATCGTTGTAGGGCAGGGTCAGGGTGGTCCGGGCCCAGGCGGCGGGCACTCCCGCGGAGTCCGGCACCCCGAGCGTCGTCGCCCCCGAGCCGGCCTGCACCAGCAGGCTGTCCACGTGGCCGTGATAGCAGCCCGAGAACTTCACGATCAGGTCCCGCGAGGTCGCGGCCCGCGCCACCCGCAGCGCGCTCATCACGGCCTCGGTGCCGGAGCTCGTCAGCCGCACGCGCTCCAAGGACGGGATCGCGCGCCGCAGCTCCTCGGCGAGCTCCACTTCGGCCTCGGTGGCCGCGCCGAACGTCGAGCCCCGCCGCAGCGCCTTGGCCGCCGCGGCGGCGATCTCCGGCCGCGCGTGGCCCAGGATCAGCGGCCCCCAGGAGAGGCAGTAGTCGATGTAAGCGCGGCCGTCGGCGTCGACGAGCCGGCAGCCTGAGCCTTCGACGGCGAAGCGCGGCGCGCCCCCCACGGCCCTGAAGGCCCGCACCGGGGAATTGACGCCGCCGACGAGGACTTTTTGCGCGCGAGAAAAGAGCTTTTGGGACCGGGTCATAGGGCCTAAGGTACAATAAATAAGGAGGGTACGGGCCATGGTCCCGATCGGCGCGGTGCGGCGTTATCTGGACGCGATGTCGTTTCGCCTCAAGCAGGCCGAGGAGCGCGCCCAATGGAACGCGTTTCCTTTCGTGACGATCTCCCGCCGCGCGGGGGCGGGCGGCCGCAGCCTGGCCGCGGCGCTCGAGGGCGAGATGCGCTCGCGCAGCCGCGATGACCCCGCTCTATTCCTCGACTGGCACGTCTTCGACGAGACCCTCCTGCGGCTGCTCACGGAGCATCCGGGCTCCAAGACCCGCTTCGAAGAGCTCCTGGCCGAGGAATACCGCTCGAAGGCGCAGGATTACGTGCACCAGCTCCTCACGGGCGGCCCGCCCCAGGATCTCGTGCTCGCCCGGGTCTTTCACTCGCTGCGCGCCGTGGCGGGCTTCGGCAAGGCCCTCATCATCGGCCGCAGCGGCGCCTGCCTGACGCGCGACCTGCACAAGGGCGTGCACGTCAGGCTGGTCGGCAGCGAGAAGCCGTGCGTGGACCGGCTCAGGGAGCGTTACGGCCTCGACGAAGGCGAAGCCCGCCGGCGCCGGCTCCAGCTCGACGCCTCCCGCGCCAGGCTCGTCGCGGCGTATTTCGAGCGCGACATCGACGACCCGCTGCTTTACGACTGCGTCTGGAACACCGATCGCGTCTCCTTCGAGGAGATCGCGCGGGCGGTTTGCGACCGTGTGGAGGAGAAGGCGCGGGCCTACTCGGTCAGCCAGCGCGCCGCTTCGAGCGCGTAATAGGTGAGGATGAAGTCCGCCCCGGCGCGCTTGATCGAGCCGAGGGCTTCCAGGGCGATCTTTTTCTCGTCGATCCAGCCGTTCTTGGCGGCCGCCTTGATCATGGAGAACTCGCCCGAGACCTGGTAGGCCGACGTGGGCAGGCCGAAGCGCTCGCGCACGGCGGCCAGCACGTCGAGGTAAGGCAGAGCCGGCTTGACCATGATCATGTCCGCGCCCTCCTCCACGTCGAGGGCGGCCTCGCGCAGGGCCTCGCGGAAATTGCCCGGGTCCATTTGATAGGTCGAGCGGTCGCCGAACTGCGGCGGAGACTCGGCGGCGTCTCGGAAAGGGCCGTAGAAGGCGCTGGCGTACTTGGCCGCGTAGGCGAGGATCGGCGTGTCGGCGAATCCCGCGCAGTCCAGCGCCCGCCTGATCGCCGCCACCTGCCCGTCCATCATACCCGAGGGCGCCACGACGTCGAAGCCGGCCTGGGCCTGGGAGACGGCCGTCTTGGCCGCCAGCTCCAGCGTCGGATCGTTGAGGACGCGGCCCTTCTCCACGATGCCGCAGTGCCCGTGATCGGTGTATTCGCAAAAGCAGAGATCGGCGATGACGCAAAGCTCCGGATGCCGGTCCTTGACCGCGCGCGCCGCGCGCTGGACGATGCCGTCCTTGGCATAGGCGCCGCTGGCCTTGGCGTCCTTCTTGTCCGGGATGCCGAAGAGGATGACGGCCGGAATCCCCAGCTTGACGACGGCGTCGGCCGCCTTGACGGCCTCGTCGACGGAATACTGGAAGTGGCCCGGCATGGACGCGATCGGCCGCTTTTCGCTCTTGCCGGGGCGCACGAAGAGCGGAAGGACGAAGTCCGTCGGGTGCAGGCGAGTCTCGCGCACCAGGCGCCGCAGGGCGGCAGCCGCGCGCAGGCGGCGCGGGCGAGTCGTGGGAAAGGCCATCTCGCCGTCATTTTACTATAATGGTCCGCCCCATGAAAGAAGCCTTCACTTTCCACGATGTCCTCCTTGTCCCGAAGCGCTCCTCGATCCGCTCGCGCCGCGACGTCGACACCTCCGGGCGTTTCTCCAAGAACATCGCCCTGGAATGCCCCATCGTCTCCGCGAACATGGATACGGTCACGGAGGCGAAGATGGCCATCGCGCTCGCGCAGGCCGGGGGCCTGGGCGTCATCCACCGTTTTCTGACGATCGAGGAGCAGGTGGCCGAGGTGGCCAAGGTCAAGCGCGCCGAGAACATCGTCATCGAGAAGCCTTACACGGTGGGGCCCGACAACAGCGTGGATTTCGCCAGGCGCCTGATGGCCGAGCAGGAGGTTGGCGGCCTGCTGGTCGTCGACGCCGGGCAAAAGCTGCTGGGCATCGTCACCTCGCGCGACCTGCAGTTCCAAAAAGACGACACCCTCCCGATCAAGCGCGTAATGTCCAAGAAGCTCGTCACCGGCAAGGTCGGCCTGGACCTCGAGGAAGCCCAGGATATCCTGCGCGAGCACAAGATCGAGAAGCTTCCTCTCATCGACAAGGACGGCAAGCTCGCCGGCCTCATCACCGCCAAGGACATCCGCAAGAAGAAGCACCATCCGCACGCCTCCAAGGACAAGAAGGGGCGGCTGATGGCCGGCGCCGCGGTGGGGGTCGTCGGGGATTTCATGGAGCGCTCCTCCGCGCTCATCGCGGCCGGCGCCGACGTCCTGGTCGTCGACGTGGCGCACGGCCATGCCGACCACGTCATCGACGTCGTCAGGAAGATCAAGCGCAAGTGGCCGGGCGCGGAACTGGTGGCCGGAAACGTGGCGACTTACGAGGGCGCCAAGGACCTGGCCGGCGCCGGCGCCGACGGCGTCAAGGTAGGCGTCGGGCCGGGCTCGATCTGCAGCACCCGCATCGTCTCCGGCTCGGGGCTGCCGCAGCTCTCCGCCGTCATGGAGTGCGCCAAGATCACCCGCGAGCGCGGCATCCCGGTCTGCGCCGACGGCGGCATCCGGGACTCCGGAGACATCGCCAAGGCCCTGGCCGCGGGAGCTTCCTGCGTCATGCTCGGCTCTCTTTTTGCCGGCACCGAGGAAAGCCCGGGCTGGACCGTGGTGCGCGACGGAGCACGCTACAAGGTCTACCGGGGCATGGCCTCCCTGGGAGCGACGTTGTCGCGCAAGCGCAAGGAGCGCTCCGACGACGAGCTGGATCCCATCGAAGTGGCCGAGGTCGTGCCCGAGGGGGTGGAGTCCATGGCGCCCTTCAAGGGTCCGGTGGCCGACGTGCTCTACCAGCTCCAGGGCGGCCTTCGCTCCGGCATGAGCTACTCCGGGGCGCGCACGCTCAAGGAGTTCTGGGACAACTCGGAGTTCGTCCGGATCACCGCCGCCGCTTGGGCGGAGTCGCGGCCGCATCATCTCGACCGCTGAAGAGCGGAGAAAGCTCCGGAAACGCTTCCAGCAGCTGCTCGCCGCGCAAGCGGTCCAGCCTCGCCGTCATCGAGCGCAACGCCTCGAGCTCTCCGCGGCAATCGTCGCGCGAATTCAAAAAGGCAAGCGCCGACCGAAACGGCGCCGCCGCGGCCTCACCCAAGGGCTCGAGGCGGTCGACGTAGGCCCGGTAAGCATCGATGGCGCGCTCCAGCAGCTCCGGGCCGAGGACGTGCGCCCGGTAATAGCGCGGCCAGCGCAGGGCTTTGATGCGCATGCCGTCCGCGGCCAGGTAGCCTTTTTCAACCCAGTCGCGGTGAAAATTGGGCAGGTGGAGCGCGTTAAAGACGCTCAGCGTCGAGGCCACGGCGAAATCCACCCGGGGGCACTCACGCATGAGGCGCTTGCGGTTGTCCACTATGCCGTCCCACTTCTGCCCTTTGCGCAGGTACTGCGCCCGCGCGCCCATGGCATCGAGGCTGGCGACAACGCGCACTTCGCGGAACTTCGTCCAATAGCGCAAGGCGTCCCGGGAGCCCAGGCGCAGCGTGGAAAAGTTGGTCGTGTAGAACAAGGCGACGTCGAAGCGCCTGCGCGACGCCAGGTAGTCGAGGACGTCGTAATGCTCGCGGGCCAGAAGAGGCTCTCCCGCGCCGCCGAATTGGATCGTGTGAGCCTCGTCGAGATGCGGCTTGAGGACCTCCAAGAAGCGCGCGCCCCGCGCCCCGGGCTCGATGAGCCTGGGCCGGGGGACCTTGCCGAGACGCTCGCCCGCCATGGCCGCCAGGTCGGGATACCAGCCCGAGCTGAGCTCGGGGTTGCAGGTCCGGCAGCTGTAGTTGCAAAGGTTGGAAAAGGTCAGGTGCAGGTAGCGCAGACGGGGATCGCGGAGGCCGCCGTCCTTCCTTGTCTGCGCGACCGCGTCGAAAAAACCGGAGAACCGGTCGTTGGCCCAATTGCGCATGCTGTACCAGCCGAAGCTCTCATGGGCCTGGCAGCGCTCGCATTGCGCAAGCCTCTTGCCCGCCAGCATGTCCCGGCGCGCCTTCTTGAGGGTTGGCTGGTTGAGAAAGCCGTCCGCGCGCAGGCCCTCCAAGCGCCCCAGGGACTTGCCTCGCGCGTCCCAGCGGCAGCACGGCGCCAGCCCCCCGTCGGCGAGGTTGCGCACGGCGAGCCAGGGCAGTATGCAGAAGCCCGGCGCTCGTTTAAGCGCGGCGTCGGGGCTCAGGCCTTCTTCAGGAGCTTGTTCTTGCAGAGTTGCTCGACCAGTGACCCAATCTCCGCCTCGGCCGCGGCGCCAGACACCTCGAAGAGACCGCAAAGCTCGTCGCGAGCCTCGGCCAGCGACAGGCCGCGGGTGAGGGAGTCCCAGATGGCCGCGCCCGTCTCATTGAGCGAGAAATAAGCGCTCGTGTCGGTGTCGAGGATCACCGTCTCTTTATCGACCTTCCTGAAGGCCACGTTATCAGGAATCTGGAACTTGTCGTTGAGCGTCATGTCGACCGGAGTCTACCTAAATATGGATAACCGCAGGTAGGCCAGCGCGGCCGCCTCCCAGCGATAACGCGGCGAGCGCGCCAAGGCCGCCGCCCCGAGCCGCCGGCGCAAAGGGGCGTCTCGAAGCAGGCGCTCCAGCCCGGCGGCGAGCGCCGCCGGGTCCTTGGGCGCGACGAGCAGGCCCGTGCGCCCGTCCTGGACTACGTGGGCCAGCCCGCCGACGCGCGTCGCCAGGACGGGCTTCGCGCAGGCCATGGCTTCGACGGCGGCCATGCCGAATATCTCGAAGCGAGACGGCAGGACGAGGAAAAGGCACCGGCGCATCAAGGCGCGCAAGGCGGGGCGCTCGACGAGGCCTAAAAACCGCACGCGCCGGCCAAGGCCCAGCTTGGCGGCCAGCGACTGGAAATAGCCGTCGAAATGATCCGGGCCGCAGAGCACGAGCGTAACCCCGGGGAATCGCGCGCACACATCGCGCCAGGCGAGCAGCAGCAGGTCGATGCCTTTGTAGTAGTGAAGCCGCGCCGCGCAAAGGATGAAGCGCGAGCCCGCAGGCAGCGGAAGCGGCGCCGGGCGGCCCCGAAACTCGCCGGGGTCGAAGCCCGACGGCACGACGGCGACGCGGCGCGAGGCTCCGTCCGTGCGGCGGATGTCCTCGGCCACCGAGGGCGAGATCACGGTGACCCAGGCCGCGCGCCGAAACGCTTCGTCGAGAAGCCGCCAGCGCCGGCCGCGCTGAGGACGCTCGCCGGTGACCCGGTCCCAGGAATGAAAGGTCAGGCCTACGGGCACGCGGCGCGCCGAGCAGGCCCGCCAAAGCGCCGTGAGCTGGTTGTCTCGGAAGCAGCGCATGACGTGAAGATGGATC
The DNA here is from genome assembly GCA_027452025.1 of Elusimicrobiota bacterium. Classification (GTDB taxonomy): domain Bacteria; phylum Elusimicrobiota; class Elusimicrobia; order UBA1565; family UBA9628; genus DAIDHI01. The sequence continues at coordinate 29,299 of DAIDHI010000080.1, forward strand.
ATGTCGGGCCGGAAGTCCGCGAGGGCCGAGGACAGCTGCGCGAAGATGCGCCGGCCGCGCCGGCGACGCTGCGAGCCGTTGCCCCCGAGGCGCCAGAAGCGGCCCCAGGGCCTGTCCTCGAAAAACGGCAGCCGCGCGCCGGGCGCCAACTGCGCCGCGGCGGCGACCGGGCAGCCGAGCTTGGCATAACCCGCGGCGAGGCCTGCGATGGTGGACTCGGCCGTCGGATCGCCGGCGAGGAACTCGGCGCAGATGAAAACGCGGGGCCGGGCTAGGGGAGGACGGCCAGGGCGATGCCGGCCTGCGTGGCCAAATAGGTCAACGCGCCGTGGACCACCAGCACCGGCTTGAGCCAAGGGCGCCTCTTGCGCTTCTTGTCCTTTCCCTTGGCCATCCTCGGAATTAAAGCAGGTCACGGGGCCCCTGTCAACGCCAGGACGCCTCGCAGAGCGGGAGAGGCGAAATAAGGGTGCGCCGCGGCGCGCGAAAGCCACTCGCGCGCCCGCGGCCCGTCGCCGCTTTTGAGGCAGAGACCGGCCATCGCCGCGTAGAACTGCGCCGGCGCGGGATGTCCCTTGACGGCCTCGGCGTAGCGCCTGATGGCCAGGTCGAAGCGTCCGGCGGCGGCGTGCCGGGCCGCCAGCCACTCCGCGCGGTCCCAAGGGTGGCTGTCGGGCAGCGGAAAGCGCGCGAGACGAGAGCCCCATTTCTCGAAGAACTTCAAGCGCGCCGCCCCGGAGTCCGGATTGCGCCGCAGATGGTCGTGGATCACGGCGCTGCCGCCGTGATAGAGGACGGCGAGCCCCTTCAAGCGAGCCCTCAGGCAATAGTCGAGGTCCTCGAACTGGCAAGGGAAGAACCTCTCGTCGAACGGACCGACGCGCGAAAACAGCGAGCGGCGCATGAGCCAGCAGGCGCCGATCACGCTTTCGCAGCGGCGGGTGTAGTCGCGCTGGCCCAGGTCGCGCTCTTCCTCCCCGGCGTTGCGGCTCCACGGAGAGCCCATCTCCGCGGCGTTGATCGTGCCGTCCGGCCGCGCCACCTTGCAGCCGACGATGACGGCCTTACGGTCGCCCTCGGCGGCCCGGAGCATCCCTTCCAGCCAGCCAGCCGTGGCGCGGGCATCGTCATCGAGCAGGACCACCCAATCAGAGCGGAGTCGCCCGCGGACGGCGTTGACGGCGCCGGAAAATCCCAGGTTGCGGCGGTGGCGAACCGCCTCGACGTCGGCGCCTCGCAGCCACGACGCCGTTCCGTCGCGGGAGGCGTTGTCGACGATGATCAGCCGGTGCGGGACGGCCCGCGTGTGGCGTCGGACCGATTGCACGCACGACGCCAGAGCCCGTCTGGCGTCGTGCGTGACCACGACGATGTCGATCATCGGCTCCTCAGCTGGCCGCGGCGGAAAACGCGGCGAAATCGCTCATGCGAGGCATCTTGCGCACATAGGCGACGGCCTGCATCCGGTCGAGCGCGAGGCGCTGGGCGACCGGCAGGCTCGACATGGGCATGGCCAGGAAAAGGAAAGAGTCGTCCTCTTCGAAGACCCAGCGCCGCTTGACGAGGTCTGCGAGCGCCCGGCGCACGCGCTTGGCCGAGCAGCGGGGAAACTTTTCTTGGCAGGCCCGCAGGACGCCGGGGAAGGGACGGATCTCGTCGCAGGCTTCCAGGATCGCGGCCTCAAGGCCCGTGACCAGGCGCTGCCGGTGCTCGATGCGCCGGGAAAGCCCGAGCGGACGCGAGTCGTAGACCTCCATGAAGCCGAGGCCCTTGCGATAGGCGAAATAGTTCTTCTGGTAGATCCGCTGCCAATGGTCGAATATCGGGCGTATCACGGGCTCGGCGTAGTCAGCCGGATCCGGCTGCCCTTCGACGCTCGGCGCCTCGAAGAAGTAGGCGATCTCGCCGCGCTTGAAGCGCGGCTCTGGGTAGAGGAAACGGTATTCCTCCATAGGCACGGGCTCCCGCAGCCCGAAGCGCCGCCAGTCGAAGTAGTAGGGGCTGAAGCGGTCGACCCGGATGACGTGGGCGTAAAACGGCGGCTGCAGGTGCGTCGCCGCCGCCATCGTATCGGCGATCCTGCGGTACTCGTCGGGCGACTCGCCGGGAAAGCCCCACAGCATCCCCCACGTCAGCTGAATGCGGCCCGCGCAGGCCTTGAGCGCCTGGAGGTTTTGGATGGTCTTGACGCCCTTGCGCATCAGCTTGAGGACGGGCGTGCTGAAGCTCTCGATGCCCGCTTGGATCGCCAGGATTCCGGCCTCGTGAAGAGTCTCGATCTGGGCCGCCGTCAAGTTCGCCTTGGTCTCGAAAAAAACGTGCCACTCGAGCTTGTGCTTCTTGCGAAACTCCGCCAGGACGGCGGTGAGGCTGGTGAGGTGCTCCACGCTCAGGATGTTGTCGCAGGCATGCAGCCGGTAGGTCTTGTATCTCTCGAAGAGGAAGGCGATCTCGGCGGCGACGGCCTGCGCCGGCTTGGCGCGGAACGTCATGCCGTCGCGGTTGAGCCCGCAGAACGTGCAGTGCTGCTTCTGCCCCCACCAGCATCCGCGGGAGGCCTCGAAAGTCACCTGCGGCGAGACCCACGATGCCATGCCCGAGGCCTCAAGCTCACGGAAATAGTCGTCGTGGTCGGGAACTGGCACGCGGCGCATGTCGGCCAGGCGCGTCTCAGCGGGGTTTCGGGAGACGACGCCCTCGCCTGTCCGCGCCGAGACATGCGGCATCCCCTTCGGGAGCCGGCCGGAGCGGATGTGCCGCAGCAGCGCCGGAAACGCCTCCTCGGCCTCGCCTTCGACGACGTAGTCGACCCACTCGCAGCCCTTGAGCGTCGCCACCCCCATCTCGCCGTCGCAATTGGCTCCGCCGAGGACGATCGTCGTTTTCGGATGCTTGCGCTTGATGAGGCGGGCCAGCGCCAGAGAGGCGATGTGATTGTGGAACATGCTGCTGAAGCCGACGACGTCGTAGCGCCCCCAGGGGACGTCGGCCAGGCAATGCTCGAGGAAAGCCGGCACGTCGTCGCGCACGAGCCTGCGCAGGCGCTCGCGCGGAAATTTTCCAAGGTTCTTGGCGAACACGGGCTCGGCGAGGACGTCCTCGAGCTCGTCAGGCAGCTCCTTGAGGCCGCCCGGGCCGAAAAGATGATAGGCGAAGGCCCACTGCGCGAAATGCCCGTAGGGAGCGAGCGCGAAGGCGTCGAGAAGGTCGTCGGCCCACCGGCCGAAGCGCAAGTTGAGGTAGTGGACGTCGCAAGGCATCCCTTCACGCGCGAGGACGCTTTTGAGCACGCCGACTCCGAGCGGAGGCCGGTCGGGCGCGGCCCAAGGCATGACGACCAAGGCGACGCGGAGGCTGCGCGGTTTGGACATTTTGTTGCAAGGGGACGTCGCTGAAGTATTATAGTATATCGCCCTATGGAGATCGTCGAGGAAGCCAGCGATATTTTCAGCTTTCAGCTCCTCTCGCCGAGCTATTGCCAAAAACTCGTCCGGTGGGCTTCGCGGGACCTCCGGTGGAATCGCGGGCGCGTGTACGCCGGTCCGCGGCGCCTGCAGGACGCCGCCTCCCGCCGCTGCCTGGAGCGCACGGTCGCCGGCCTGCCCCCTCCCTGGAACGAGCTGGCGCAGGCTTGCCGCGAAAAGGCGCTTTCCGCGGCGCGGCTGTGCTGGCGCGAGCGCTTCAGGCGGCTGACCGGAGCGCGTCTGGTGCGCTACGACCCCGGCGGCTATTTCAAGATGCATTGCGACTTCCTCCCCAGCCTGCGGGTCAAGCCGCGCTTCCTGAGCCTGGTCTGCTATCTCAACGAAGACTTCTCGGGCGGGCGCACGGCCTTCCCGCGGCAAGCCCACGACATCGTCCCAAAGACCGGGAAAGCCGTCCTCTTCCCGTCCTCGATCACGCACCCTCACGAAGCCCAGGCCGTCCGAGAGGGGACCCGCTACGTGATCGTGGCCTGGGTCGAATGAGGGGCCGCCGCCCCGCGGTCTGCGTCGTCATCCCGACCTTCGACCGCATCGAGTTCCTCAAGCCCTGCCTGGAGTCCGTCTACGCGCAGACGTTTCGCGGCTTCGAAATCGTCGTCGTGGACGACGGCTCGACCGACGGCACGGCGCGCTGGCTTGCCTCGCGGCGGCTGCCGCGCCTGACCTTGCTGCGCAACGCGCGCAACCGCGGCCCGGCCAGAGCCCGCAACCGCGCCCTCGCCGCGGCTTCGGCGCAGCTCTTGGCGTTCCTCGATTCGGATGACCTCTGGCGGCCCGGCTATCTGGACGCGATGACGCGCGCCTTTCGCGATCCGGGCATCGTGGCCGCGTTCTCGGGCTACGACCGCATCGACGAGCGCGGACGCCTGCGCCGCGGCGCCGGGCGCCCGCGCCGCAACCTGGCCCTGGAGGCGGTCGCGGGCCTCGAGACCCCGCCGCCGCCCTCGACGATGGTCATCCGAAGGCAGGCCTGCCGAGAGCTCGGCGGCTTCGACGAGCGCTTCGGACGGGTAAACGAGGACATCGACTTCCTGCTGCGCGCGGGCCTGCGCTACGGACCCGCCTCCTTCCGCCTCCAGCCGCGCAAGCTTGTCTTGCGCCGGCGTCATGGCGGCCAGATCAGCCGCCGCCTGCAAATCGAGCCTCTCGACACCGCCTGGCTCAACCTCAAGCATCGCTGGTGGCTCGAGCTCCTGGCCGAAGGCGCTGGGCCCGGGCCCAGCGCGCTTAGGCCCTAAGCCCCTGGGGCGCGCGGCGTGTTGCCGTTAAAATAGTCCAGATGCTCAGAATATTGGCAGCTCTCCTGCTCGCCTGCCCGGCCGCCGCCGGCCAACTCCAGCAGGCCCCGGGGCCAGTCGAAGTCCCCTCTTTGCCCGCCGCGCAGGCCGCCGTTTTCCCGCGGCTCGACGCCCCGGCCGCGGCCGCGTCGCCCCAGGCGACGGCTTCCCAGGCGCCTCAAGCGCCCGCCGCGGCCGAAGCGGCGGAGCCGGCGGCCGCTCCGGCGCCGGCAGCCTTCGAGGCCCGGCCCTCCTTCGCGCGCCGCCTGCTCTATTCCAACTTCGCCGCGCGGCGCATGGCGGCGCGCCTGCTCGACCGAAACCTTGGCTCCGCCCTCGGCGACCGGCTGTCATCGGAGCCGGCGCTGGCCCCTCACGCGCGGTTTTGGAGCGACCAATCCGTGCGCATCGAGCTCGTCCCGGCCAAGGCCCTCGGTGCCTCGACGCGCGCGGCGAGCTACTCCCACAACCGGCGAGTCGTCCGGATCAACCGCGACCGGGCCGCGCGCTGGCTCTGCGAGATCGCCGCCCAGGGAGCCCCTTTCGCGCAAGGCATCGACGTCCTGACCGAGAAACTCTTGCCGCTGCTGGCCCACGAGTTGCGCCACGGAATCACCAAGACCCAATGGCAGCGCGCCCTGGGCCATCGCCTCCCGATCGAGGCGCGCGAAAACGAGGTCCTCTCCTTCGCCGACGAGCTGCGCGTCTGGCAGGGGCTCAAGGATCGGCCGTCGGCGAGCGCCGAGCTCAGCCACCTCGACGAGCATCACCGGATCGTCGCCTCCTACTGGGCGCGGGACGGCTGGGCCGGTCTGGACTCGATCATCGACCAGGTGTATCGCCAGCCCGCCTTGCTCGGAGACCGGCAGGCCGTGCACGACGCCGCGCTCGCGGCCGCGGTCCGGACGCTCGGCGGCTCCGAGATCTCCGGCCTCCCCCAGACGCTCGCCGCGGCCTCCGGCGACGAGTCTTGGAGCCGCTTTCAGGAAGGCTTCCGCCCGCTCTATGAGGAGCAAAAGCGGGCCGTGGCGCCGGCGCCCGAGGAGACGCATCCGGCCTCGGCCATCGTCGCCGCGCTCAAGGCGACGGCGCTCAGGCGCCTGGCCTTCCGGCCTTGGGTCGTTCATCGCCTTCTGCCGCGCCTGCTCGGCGGCGCCGTGGTCAAGACCATGACCGCGGAGCTCGCGCGTCTCGCCTCGACCGGAGAGGAGGCCGCGTATCTGGCGCGCCAAGGTCCGGCGATCAAGCTCGACGGCGCTCCGCGCCTCGACGCGCACGACATGGCGCTCTACGACCGGGGCGCGCGCGACACGATCTATCTCAACCGCGACCGGCTGGGCGTCTGGCTGGCCTACCGTCTCATCGAGGGAGACTCGCCCAGGCAAGCCGCGCGCACGGTCGGCCTGAAGTTCCTTCCCACTCTCGCACACGAAGTGCGTCACGCGATCACCGACGGCCAATGGCTCGAGCGTTTGGGGTTCACCTTCATGGGCGGCAACATCGAGACGGAGATGATCTCCCACGCGCAGACCGTCCGGGTCATCGGCGAGGTCAGGGCCAGGCACGAAAAGGAGCTTTCCTCGCGCCCGATCCCCGGACTCGACGACCACCACGACGAGCTGCTCGAGCTTTGGCGGCAGGGCGGCTGGAGCGCCCTGGGCGCCTACGTGCGCCGCGAATACGAGACGCGCGTCTCCATCCTCCGGACGGAGCGCGGCGAGCTCCACAACGTCATGAGCGCCATCGGCCTCGTCACCGCCGTGGGCATGTCCCAGGAAAAGGACGCCGCCGCGGCGATGCGCGCCGTCTACGGCGACTTCCGCGCGTTTTTCTCCCAGCTCGACGACGCGGCCTCCTGGGAGGCCTTCCGCGGCCGCTTTTCCGGCGTCTACGCGCGCCAACTGCGCGCCGTCAGCCCCCGCCTTCCTTCCGCCCGCTGAGGGAACTTTTTTACCCCCTCGTTCGTATACCTAGGGTCGAGACCTTCGACAAGGAGGAGGAAGAAGCCATGAAACGGACACGTTGGGCGTTGACGTTGGGCCTGCTGCTCGCCACCGCGGCGGCGACGCAGGCCAAGGGCCGCAAGGCGGATCAGGCTCTGCCGGACTCGGCGTTCGCGTCGATCGAGCAGGGGCCGCAGGGCCAGAAGATCCGGCGCCTGCCCTACCGCGACTCGTCGGGCGTGGTCGACCCCAAGCGCCTGCGCGCCGCGCTGCGCATGTGGAAGCGCGTCAAATGGCAGGACCCCACGGATGCGCAGCCGGCGCTGGCCCTGCTCACGCAGGCCAAGCAGCGGCTGTGCCAAGAGGGCAAGATGAAGTGCGGCAAGGGCCGCAAGAAGGGCAAGCCCAAGAAAGCCAAGGTCTGAGACGGCCGCGAAAGCGGCGCGGCCTCTCCGCTCGCGCGGAGAGGCCGCTCATTTTAGGGAGAGCCTGTACCCCGAATTCTGTTCCCCCCTCGCGGAGGGCGAGGATCATTTCTCTGATGCGGCTACCGAGGAGCCGCCCCGCCTCTCGGCGGGACCGCGCGGGCCGCGCGAGCTCCCACACTGCCTTGCTCCGGACGGGGTTTGCCGTGACGCCGTCCCTCGCGGGACGGCCGGTGGGCTCTTGCCCCACCTTTTCACCCTTGCACTCCGCACGGTCTGCGGAGTGCGGTTGTTCTCTGTGGCACTTTCCGTCGGCGAAGCGTATGGTCTTCGCCTCCCCGCCTTTCGACGGGCGTCCTGCCCTGCGGAGTTCGGAAGTTCCTCCCCCCGCGACGCGTCGCGGAAGGCGATCCCCCGGCTCTCCCTAAATCTTACGCCGCCGGAGCCGAGGCCTTGGCCAGGATCTCGGGGCGATAGAGGATGCGCTGGCAGCTCTCGCAGGTGACCAGGCTTTTGAGCTTGGTCGCCTCGACGATGACCTGGGGCGCCAGATTGATGCGGCAGGCGCTGCAGATCGCGGCCTCGATGGGCACCACGGCGTCCGGCTTGCCGCGGGAGCGGATGTGATCGTAGACGCGCATGGCCTGCGGAGGGATCGGAGCCGCGTCTTGGTCGCGCACGGCCTTGGCGGCGTCGTATTCCGCCTGGGCCTGCTTGAGGCGCCCCTCGTGGGCGGCGATCTCGGCCTCGAACTTCTTGGCCTCGGCGGCCACCTCGGCGGCGGCGGCCTTTTCGTCCTTGCGCGCCCCGTCGATCTGCTCCATCAGCATCAAGATCTCGGTCTCGATCTCGCCGGCCGCCTGCTTGGCGAATCCGATCTCGGTCTGGAGAGCCTTGAAAGCCTCGTTGGTCTTGACCGTGTTGAGCTCGGCGCCGTGCTTCTTGGCCTGCTCTTCCTTCTGGGCGAGTTCGAGCTCCTTTTCCTTCTTCTTCTTTTCCAGGGCGATCGTCCTGGCCTTGGTCTCGCCGGCCCTGGCCTTCTCGGCCTCGAGCTGCGCCTTGAGATTGGCGATCATGACGGGAATCTTGTCCAGGACGGCCTTGAGCTTGTCGAGCGCGAAATCCTGCTTCTGGAGCTCGATAAGTTTAAGCAAGCTCTCCTTGTTCATCGTTTTATTATACTATAGAAACGTCATGGCGGCCTCAAAAGTCGTTTTGCTCGTCGGCCACGGGGGAATCCCCAAGGATTGCCCGCCGCAGCTCGTCTCCGAGTTCAAGCGCGAGGAGGCCCGGGCGGCCGGAAAGCCCTCCGCGCGCCTCCTCGAGCTCGACGCCCGCCTGCGCCAATGGCCCCGGACGCCGGAAAACGACCCCTATAAGCCCGGCTTGGAGGCCGTGGCGGCCTCCCTCGCCGCGGCCCTGCCGGAGCACGACGTCGTCACCGCCTACAACGAATTCTGCGCGCCAAGCCTCGAGCAGGCCTTCGACGAGGCCGTGGCGGGCGGCGCCCGCCAGATCATTGTGATCACCACCATGTACACGCGCGGGGGCATCCACAGCGAAAAGGAAATCCCAGCGATCCTGGAGGGCCTGCGCCGGCGCCATCCGGGAGTCGAGGCCCGCTACGTCTGGCCCTTCGATGCCGCGGCGATCGGGGAGTTCCTGGCCCGGGAAGTGCGCCGTACCGAGACGGACGCGCCGGCCCCGGCATGAAGCTCTGGCTGACCTTGGCCGCGCTCCTGGCAGCCGCGACGCCCGCGCAAGCTTTCTTCTCCCACGCCCGAAAGGCCGCTTCCCCGCCGGCCGCGCCCGCGCCGCCGCCCGAACCCCTCGATCCGCTGACGACGGCCGAGATCGACGGCGCGGCGCAGGCGCTGCGCGACTCGCGGCTTTTCAGCGATTCCGCCGTCTACCTTTCCATCGCCCTCCAGGAGCCGTCCAAAGACGAGCCGGGCGCGGGCAAAAGGCTCGCCGCCGCCGTCATCTATGACCGCGCGCGCCGCGAGACCTCGGAGGCCGTCGTCGACGTCGCCAACCGCAAGCTCGAGTCGTGGCGCCTGGTCCCCGGCATAGAGCCCGGGCTTTCCGACGAGGAGCTCTCGCGGGCGCGGAAACTGGCGTTGTCCGACTCCCGCTTCAAGGCGGCGATGGCGGCGCGCGGCCGCAAGACCTGGGACGATCTCGAGGTCGACGGCTGGTCGCCCGGGCCGCTCGACGCGGCGCGCAACTCGCCGCACCGGGTGGCGCGTCTGGACTTCTACGTGCCCGCGGCGCGCGGCCGCGTCCTCATCGACGGGCTGCAGGCGCTGGCCGACCTGACCGAGGGCACGGTCGTCGAGCTGCTCGACGCCGGCGGGCCGCCTCTGCCGCCGCCGGCCCAGGCCCAGGCCCCGGCCCCCGCGCCGCCGCCGCAGCCGGCCAAGAAGAAGAAAAAACGGGAGGAAGCCCCCGCGCCTGCGGCGCCCTCCTACCCGTTCGAGGTCGCCGGCCACGAACTGCGCTGGCGAGGATGGACGCTGCGCTACGCGCTGACGCCGCGCGAAGGGCTCGTCCTCTACGAGGTCTCGCGCGACGGCCGGGGGATCGCCGACCGGGCGAGCCTTTCCGAGACGTTCGTCGTCTACGGCGACGCGCGGCCGCAGTGGGCCGACCGCTCGGTTTTCCAGGAAGGCGAGCGCGGCCTGGGCCTGCGCGATATCCCGCTCGATCCCGCCCTGGACGCTCCCTCGCAAGCCGCCTTTTTCGACGAACCGGGCCCGGGGCCGGACGGCCGGGGCCGGATGCTGACGCGCGCCGTCGCCGTCTTCGAGCGAGACGCCGGCCGCGGAGCCGTCCGCCGCCTCAAGGAGCTCGTCCTCGAATCCAAGGCGCAGGCCGGACCCGAGACCTACGTCACGCGCTGGACCCTGGGCGACGACGGCGAGCTCGACGCCGGCGTCGACGTCTCGCAAGACGACCCGGAGGCGCCGCCGCACCAGCATTTCTTCAATTTCAGGGTGGATTTCGACGTCGACGGCAGCACCGACTCGGTGGCCGAGCTGGAGGCCGCGCCCGGACGGATGACCCTGCTGTCGACGCCCCTGGAAAACCGCTCCCAGGCCCGTCGCGACGTCGACGAGGCGGCGGGCCGCCGGTGGCTCGTGACGGCGTCCTCCCCCTCGGCCGACGCCTCCCGAGGCTACCTGATCATCCCGGAGGGCAACGCGGCGCCGCTTTCGCCCGCCTTCTCGCCCGCGCGCCGCGCCGCGCCCTTCATCGGTCACCAGCTTTGGATCACGGCCTACCGCCCCGACGAGCTTTACGCGGCCGGAGAGTTCCCGGGCCGCCGCGCGCGCGCCGGAGGCGTCGAGCGCTGGACCCAGCGCGACGAGCCGATCCGCGACGCAGACCTCGTCGTCTGGTACACGCTGGGAGCCACGCATCTGCCCAGGGCCGACGGCTCCGCCCGCCGCCCGCTTTCCTGCCGCCTGCGCCTGGTCCCCGCCGGGCGCTAGTCATCCGGGCGTCCCGACCTTTTGACGCGGCCGCCATGGCCGCTCCTATGGCGCGCCGATATGATGAGGCGCCATGTCCCGACGCCGCCGCGCCCCGCTCCTGCTGGCCGCCGCGCTGCTGGGGGCGGGGCCGGCGTCGGCGAGGACGTCGAGCAGGGCTGCCGCGGTCGAGCAGCTGTGCCCCCGCATCCGCTTCGTAGGCCCGGCGATCGACCTCGACGACGTCGAGAAGCGCCTGGTCTGCGGAGATCCGAGCCGCCCGGCCTGGAGCCGCATCCCGCTCAACCAGGCCGAGCAGTTCATGCGCGCGTTCCTGCAGAGGCGCGGGCGCAATTTCCCGACCTTCAAGGCCGTCGACGACACCCTGGAGGTGCGCATCGGGACGCCGACCTACGTGACGAAGATGACGACCACGGGACTGGAGGGCATTTTGGACATGAGCAAGCGCCGCCACATCGTCGGCGAGCTCATGACCCCGGCGGAGCTCGACAAGTTCACCAGCGCCGTCAAGTTCGAGCTCCAGAGCCGCGGCTACGCCTGCCCCAAGATCAGCGTGACCGGCGACGCCCGCACGGGCGAGGTGCACGCCTCAGTCGATCCCGGGCCGCGCTACACGATGAGCGACATCGCCACGCCGCCGCCTCCGGGCATCGACCCGGACATCTTCCGCCGCTATTGGGCCTTCGAGCCCAGCCAGCCATTCGACACGCGCCTGCTGTCTTTGACCTCCGACCGCATCCAGACCGACGCGCTCTTCCTGAGCGCCTATTACGAGGTCGCGTGCACGACCACGGGGCTGCACATCACCCAAAGGGTCGTCGAGGCTCCTCCGCGCGAGGTGCGCATCGGCGTGGGGGCCGACACCGAAGGCTATCTGCGCGGCCGCGCCGAGTGGAAGCATTCCCGGATAGGCTACCGCGCCAGCTCCATCGACGTCACGGCCTTCGACTCCTTCCTCGAACAGTCGGTCGACGGCAACATGAAGTACTACCTGCGGCCTTCCGACCGCATCTACCTGATGCCGCGGGTCTTCCTGCGGCGCGAGAGCTACACTCCCTACGAAGCCGCCCACTCCGAGGCCGCGATCCTGCCCAGCTGGACTTGGGACGGCACCGACCTCCACGTCGAGACGCGCGGCGGCCCGGGCATCGAATATTTCAACACCTTGCGCGGCGAGGGCCCGATCGACGACAAGTTCCTCAGCTTCGACACTCAGGCCAAGGTGATGTCGCACCTCTACGAATATTACGAGCGCGACCCGCGCGAAGGCTGGACGGCCTCGTTCCAATCCAAGTCCCGCGTCTCCGGAGCTTATTCCGACCTGACGGCGCACATGATGCGCGTCGACGAGGAGGATCTCTGGAACCTCGGGCGCTACAGCCCGCCGCTGGCCGTCCTGGCGATCCGAGGCTTTGCCGGCACCACCTGGCTCTCCGACCCCTCTCTGGCCTTCACCAAGCTCCCGCCGAGCATGCGCTTCTTCATGGGCGGCGACGCTAATTTCCGCGGAGCCCCGCTCATGGAGCTGCCCAACGACGCCGGCGGGTTTTTGACGGCCGTCTATCAAGGCGTCGAGCTGCGCGCGGGCGACCTCCTTCCCTACGGGCTGCAGCCGCTCGTCTTCATGGACGGCGCGATGGGAGGCGAGAGCGCCTTCCACCTCGACCCCGCCGTCTACTGGGCTCCGGGAGCGGGCCTGCGCTGGGCGCTGCCCTTCGGCTCCATGCGCGCCACGATCGCGCGGGGCCTGACCTGGGCGCGAGGCCAGCAGACCCTGCCGACCTTGAATCTGCCTCGCTGGCAGTTCTTCTTCACGTTCGGACAGGAATTCTGATGCGTACCCTGCGGCGCGCCGTCAAACGGCTCCTCCAGGCCCTCGGCCTGCTCCTCACGCTGACGACCGCGCTCCTGACGGCCTTCATCGCCCGTCCCGAATGGTTCCTGACCTCGAGTCGCGTCGAGAGGCTGGCGCGCCGGTTCGGCAAGGCCTATCAGCCCTCATGGACGAGCTTCCATTTCGAGATCGTGTCCCGAAGCTTCCGCGACAAGACCGTCTCGGTCCGCGTGAAAGACCTGCGCTTCGACGATCCCGCCGCCGGCGCTTCCGGACTGGCGTCCACGGCGGCCGTGACCGTCAGCTTCCGCCTCGGCCTGCGTCCCCTCGTCCGGCTGACCAGGCTGGACTCGGCCGAGCTCGACGCGCGCTGGCTGCGGCTCGACGAGCGCGGGCCGCGCCCGGCCAAGCCGGCCAGGAAGACGGTGGAGCGCTACGTCTCGCTGCCGAACCTCCTGCCCGGGCCGGCGCGCTCGATGACATTCGGGGTCGTCGACCTGCGCGCCCGGCGATTCGTGATCCTGCGCTCGAGCGGCTCTCTGTCCGGCTCGGCCTGGGCGCGCTATCCGTGGCGCAGCCGGCCGCAGCTCGACGCCGCCTCCGACGTGATCTCGCGCTCGGCCGCGGGCGCCTCGCGCTGGCGCGCCCGCGCGGCCGTGACCTCCGACGTGTTCCAGAAAGGCGGCCTGACCTATCTCCAGGCGCGGGCGGACTTGGCGGGCCCGGGCTCGACGGCCAAGCTGAGCGCGCGGGTGTTCCAATCCGGGCCCCGGCAGACCCGGCTTCGCGCCGTCGCCGGCGGCCGCATCGGCGGGCACGCTTTCACCGCCGACCTAGCCGGCTCGCAGACGCCCGCGGCCTACGCCCTGCGCGGCTCGCTGGCCGTACTCGCTCCGACGCCGCGGCTGCGCTCCGTCTCCTTGGACGACTGCCGCCTCGACGTTCCCCTGCGCAAGGGCTCCCTTTCGCCGCGCGCGCTGACGCTCGATTGCCAGCTCGCGCTGGCGCCCGCGCCGTTCGGCCCGTCGCCCAACGCCGTTCCCAAGACCATCGCGGGGCGCGTCGCCTTCGACGCCGACGTCAAGAGCTACACGCTGGAGGGCAAGCCCGACGCCTTCGACGCCCGCCTAGACGCTGCGCTTGGGCCGATGCGCGGCTGGTACCGGTTCGACGCGCGCCTCCAGCTCCAGGCCTCCGGACGGCTCGCCGCGCTGCCCGCGAGCCTCAAAGCCCGGCACCGCTTGAGCGCCCGCCTGCGCGTGGCGCGCTTCCGCGACCTGGTCGAGTTCCTCAAAGGCACGAAATACGCCATTCCAGCCCCGCTCAACGTCCTGGAAGGCTCGATCGGCGCCTCGTTTTACGGCTCGGGCGACGCGCGCAGCCCCTCCCAGACGTTCGATTATCGCGCGGGAACGGACCTCTCGGGCGCCGGCGAGCGCCTGAAGGTCTCCGTCGCCGGCTCGCTGCTCGCCAAGCGGCTCTTCGAGCCCTCGCGCTCCTTTTTTGACCGCACCGACGTCGACTTGGAGGAGGTGTCCGTCGAGCTGCCCTATCTGCGCCTGGGGCCGCTGCCGAAGGTGTTCGTCGACAGCCGGATCCAGACCGGAGCCGCTTCGCGGCGCGCGGTCGACCCCGTGCCCCCCCCGCCCGCCGAGGCCGTGGCGGGCTCCACCGCGTCCGTGGTCGACTACGACGCGCGCGTGTTCACCTCCTCGCCCGCCGTGGTCCGGTCCAATCTCGCCAAGACGCCGGTCCCGGTCTCTCTGCGCCTGCGCGCCAGGCCGCAAGCCGTGAGCGGCACGATCGCGATCGGGCGCTTCGAAGCCGAGCTGTTCCGGCAGCTGGCCGTCATCGACCACGTGATCCTGACCGAGCACCCGGGCGCCTCGGCGCTCGGCCTCGACGGCCTCGTCACCTATAAGCGTCCGGAAGCGACGATCTACATCCATCTGCTCGGCAGCACCTCCAAGCCGCAGGTCGCCCTGTCCAGCGACCCTCCGATGACGCGAGACGAGATCCTGGCCCTGCTGCTCTACGGCCAGCCGCCGGACGCGCTCGACGAAGATCAGCGCAGCAACGTCGGAAACGCCTCCAACGGCATGGCCGCGGGAGCCTTCGGCCTGGCCTCGCTCTATCTCTTCGCCTCCACGCCCGTGGAATACGTGGGCTACGATCCGGCGACGCAGACCTACGCCGTGCGGCTGAAGCTTCCGGGCGGGGTGCACATGCAGCTGGGCTCCTCGGCGCTGCAGGAATCGCGCACGCTCACGCTGCGCAAGCGGCTGGCGCCCCATTGGCAGATCGAGACGCAAGCCGCGACCAGCCAGCAAGGCAACGCCATCACCACGTTCCTCGAGTGGTTCGAACGCTACTAGGCGGAGCTTGATGGTGTCAGGCCTTGAATTGTTTGACTTGTTTGCCGAGCAAACAAGTCAAACAATTCAAGGCCTGACACCAAGCCCAGTCAGTAGCCGCCGGGAACGGCGCCGTAGGGACCCGGCACGGACGGAGCCGGCCGCTCGGGCGGGATCGCCGGCTCCGCTTCCTCGCGGGAAAGCTCCGACCAGAATTGCCGGATCTCGCGGGGCAAGATGAACCGGATCGCCCGTACTTCGCCCGGGGATAAATGCTCCTCGACGACCCGGAACACCGCCCGCGCCGCGAGCGCGCCGTCGAGACCCGGCTGGCCGCGCAGGGCGTCGCCGATCGCGCGCAAGAACCGGTCCTTGGTGTAGCGCCGGGGCTTGCGCCGCGGCTTCCAGCCGTCGAAAAAGACGCCTCGCACGAGCAGCGGCATCTGGGACGAGAACTTGGCCGTCTCGTCGACGGGCATGCAGTCGCGCAGCGCATGCAGCACGGCCCTCAGCGCCGAATAGGCGCGGGGCCGGTCCGTCGAGTGGATCTCCGACTCCACCCCCTTGATCCAGAGGTTCGTCTTTTGGAGCGACGAATCGAAGACGTCGATGTTCCTCACCGCCATAAATCCTCCCTCACTGGATTGTATCGGGCGGCTAGACCGACGGGACTGGGCGAGCTTGCAACTGTTTTGTGGCGGGAATGAGACGCTGGATCGCCTCCGCCATCCCCCTCGCGGCGGCTTCCTCGCCCGCGGCGTTGGGCCACGGCAGGCCCGGACGCAGCCGATAGCGCTTGAGCGGCGGCCTCAGGTCGCCGACCCCGTCATGAAAGGGAAGGCCGCAGGCGGCCGCGTACGTCCGGTAGGCCTGACGGACGGGCTCGGCGTCTCGAAGCGACCGCAAGGCGGGATCGGGGAACAGGACGACGACCCCCGGAACGCGGGCGCGGCGCAGGATCCTCGCGACGAGCGCCAAGTTGTCCCGGATCGACTTCGGATGAAACGGGATCGCGGGCCTGGGCCGCGACCAATAGGAGCGTTCCATGTACCAGCGCAGCAAGACGCTGTGCGTCCTGAGGAAGTTCTTGAGGCGGGGAAAAGGATACCGCGCCTTGGCCAGAGGAGGCCCTTGGTCCAAGGCGGCTTCGAAGACCACGAGATCGGGGTGCCATTGCAGCGCCCGCGCCTTGAGGAACTCCCGCTCCTGGCCGAACTGGTAATGGTACATCGAAGCGTTGATCACAACCAGCCGCATGCCCCGCGGCGGCCGGAGCAGGCCTTCCAGGCGGCGGACGAAGCCGGCCGCCTCCGGCAGCCCCAAAGCGAACGCCGGCTCGTCTCCGACGACGACGACCCGGTATTCGCCGGCGGGCTTGGCCTTCGGGATGTCGCGCTCGCGCAGGCCGTCGGCGTTGATGCGGGTAAACGCCCCTTCCTTCATGCCGGCGGCCCCAGGACGCAGCTCGAAGCCGAGGCCGGGATCGAGGCTGTCCTCGTAGACGAGCGCGTCCTCGTGAATCACGGCCCTGGCGACGGCCTCCGCGCAGGCGGCCGCGGCGACAAGCGCGCAGGCGGCCGCGGCTATGGTCCTCGGCAACATCTCGTGCTCAGATTATCAACTTTTCCGGCAACCCACAACCCGGGCATAAATCACTGACGAAACGGCTATCCCGCCGGCTTCGCCTCGGGCGCCTATAATTCGAGCAAGGAGGAAAACCATGAACTCTTGGAAACCATGCATAAGACGGGCGCTCGCGGCCGTCGGCGCGACGGCGCTGGCGCTGAGCGTGCTGGCGCTGCCGTCCGCCGTGTCCGCGGACACCGAAAGCGACGCGCACCCGCATACGGGCGTGTCGATCGGAGGCAACGCGACGTACTTTCACGGCAACAAGGGCACGGCCGACGGCTGGTACGGCGGGGCGGACCTGCGGCTGCAATTCGCTCCCGCCTTGGCGCTGGAAGGCTCGGTCAACTACCAGCAGGATCGTTCCATCGACTACTACCCGGTCCAGGCGTCGCTGCTGGTCTACCTGACGCCGCAATATCGCTTGAGCCCCTACATCCTGGGCGGCGGCACGTGGTATCTTCAAAGCGGGCCGGGCAACATGGGCAATTCGTTCGGGCCGCACGCGGGCGCAGGCCTGGAGCTCTATCTCAGCCGCGACTGGTCCATCGACAGCTCGTGGCGCTACATGTGGCTCCAGAACACCGGCACGGGCACGAACTACTTCAACCGCAGCTACAGCAGCAACACCTGGATGGTGCAGTCGGGCCTGCACTACCACTTCTAAAAGAGGCGGACCGCGCCCCGGACGCCGCTGGAATCGCCGTGCCGGGCCCGGGCCAGCTTGGTGCGGACGTCGTCGGAGAAGACGTAGCGCCCCCAGAGCCGCGGGACGGACTGATAGAGCCGCGCGAGGTTGGAGAGCCCGCCGCCGAGCACGATCACCTCGGGATCGAGGACGTTGATGACGGTGGCCAGCGCCCGGGCGAGGCGGTCCTCGTAGCGCTCAAGCGCCGCCGCCGCCCGAGGCTCTCCGGCGGCGGCCCGACGCGCGACCTCCTCGGACGCGACCCGCGTTTTCGCGCCCGGCTCGTAGTCGCGCGCCAGGCCCGGGCCCGACAAGAAGGTCTCGATGCAGCCGCGCTTGCCGCAGTAGCAGGACGGTCCCGGGCGCTCGTCGTCGGCCGGCCAGGGCAGCGGGTTGTGCCCCCACTCGCCGGTGATGGCGTTGGGGCCGGAGAGGATGCGTCCCGAAACCACCACGCCCCCGCCCACGCCCGTGCCGAGGATCGCGCCGAAGACGCAAGAGGCTCCGGCGGCGGCCCCGTCGGCCGCTTCCGAAAGGGCGAAACAGTCGGCGTCGTTGGCCAGCCGCACCGGCCGGCCCAGCGCCCGCGCCAAGTCCCGGTCCAGGGGCTTGCCGATGAGGCACGTCGAGTTGGCGTTCTTGACGAGGCCGGTGGCGGGCGAGAGCGCGCCCGGCATGGCGACGCCGATTCCCGCCGCCCGCGCTCCCGTCCGCTCCTCGGCCCGCCGGACGAGGCCGACGATGGCCGAAAGCGTCGCCTCGTAATCGCCGGCCGGCGTGGGCACGCGCTCCCGGAAGAGCTCCCGGTCCCCGCCGTCCAGGACGGCGGCCTCGATCTTGGTGCCGCCCAAGTCGACGCCGATGCGCACGCCGCTAGACTAGCCTATTATGGCGACGTCTGCACGCCCCCCGAAGGCGTCGCCGCCGCGCCCTGGCCGGCCGCCCCCGCCGCCGGGCGCTTGACCTCGACGAGGACCAAGTCGCAGGCATGATCGCCCGTGGCCGCGGCGCCGCGCTGGGCGGCGTCCGACCAGATGACTTGGTCCTTCTTCGTGTTCAGGTCCCACGTCCGTCCGTCCGCGGACTCCAGCCGCAGAGAGCAGTCCTGAAGCGAATACATCATCTCGTTGGGCGTATCCGGCATCGTGACGCGCTGGCCGGGACTGATCGACAGCCGGCTCACGCGCACTTGCGCGTTGTCGTAGATGGGCTGCGCCTGGCCCGGCAAGGGCGCCTCTCCGGCCGGCTGCACGTTGGTGGCGGACGGGGAACTCGACGACGCCTGGGCCGTGGCCTCGCCGGCGCGGGTGTGAGCGCACGCGCACCCCAGCACGGCGGCCGCGGCCAAGAGAAACAGTCTCTTCATGGCTGCCTCCTTTGCGACGCCTCCAGTATAGCCGGACGGACGCGACGATCCTCGGACGGGGCGCAAACGAGTCAGTGAAGCAGCGCGGCCCAGTCCAGCCGCAGAAGGTCGCCGATGCGCGGGACCGCGACGTCGGCCCAGTCCCCCCGCGAGACACCCGCCGCGTAATGCCCCTGGCGGGGCCACACGGTGATCACGCGGTCCTTCCACGCTCTCTTGACGGCCTTCAGGATGCGCGGCTTGTCGTCGACGAGCACATAGCGCCGGGCGGGATACAGACGCTCGACGTCGCGCAGGTTCTTCTCCTTGTGCACGTAGACGAGGGCCCGGCCGCCCGTCGCGCGGGAAAGGCCCGACGCGCGGGTCTTGAGCGGCTGGAACACGGCGTCGCCGTCGGTGAAGAGCACGGTCCTCCCGAGGCGGCGCAAAAGCCCGAGGACCCGCCGCGCGCGCGGGTAGACGCGGCGGGCGAAGGGATAGTCGATCAAGAAGGCGGAGACTTGGGCGAAATGCTGGTCGGCGGGATAGCGCGCCCGATAGCGCTGGACGGCGCCCAGATAGTCGGCGTAGCCGAGCTCCCGGCGCAGGCTCTCGAAGATGCGCCAGTAAAGCCTCTGGCGCGCGGCGCCGATCTGGCGATTGAGATGCCGGCGCAAGTCGGCCGCCACCGTGTCGTTGTCGAGCAGGGTGTTGTCGACGTCGAGCAGGAAGACGACGCGGCCGATGCGCTTCACGAGCCGAGCACGGCCTCCGGCCTGAGATAATGGCAGGTGTAGCCGCCGGGGTCCTTCTGCAGGTAGTCCTGATGGTAATCTTCGGCGGGATAAAACGGCCCCGCGGGCGAGATCTCGGTGACCAGCGGCGCGCCCCAGCCGCCCGCCTCGTCGATCCTCCTCTTGAGCGCCTCGGCGGCCTTGCGCTGCTCCTCGGTATGGAAGAAGATCGCCGAGCGGTAGGAGGTGCCGACGTCGTTGCCCTGCCGGTTGAGGGTCGTCGGATCGTGCATGCGGAAGAACCAGCGCAGGAGGACCTCGAAGGGCAGCCGGTCCGGGTCGTATTCGACGCGCACGGCCTCGGCGTGGCCCGTGGCGCCGGAATGGACGGCCTCGTAGCGCGGGTTGGGCGTGCGCCCCCCGGTATAGCCGACTTCCGTGCGCGTCACGCCGGGGATGCGGCGCAGCAGCTCCTGCATGCCCCAGAAGCAGCCTCCCGCCAGGTCCACCGTCTCCGTCCGCTTGCGCTCGGTCATGTCCTCGGTCTCCGCCAAATGGTATAGTGCGCTGCCGGGGAAAAATTACTTTAAAAGGAAGACGACATGCCAGGGCACTTCAAGAAACGCCGCCACGCGCCGGGACCGAGCAAGAACGAGGAGAAGATCATGCGCGCCCGCCGCGCCGAGAATCAAACCCGCCTGGGCTCCCGCCACGCCGCCGTGCGTCAACTGCGCGCGGAATTGGTGTTCCTCGACGCCCACCAGACGGAGCTCGACCGCAAGGCCGTGACCCGCGGACCCTCGGACGCCGCCTCGCTTTCCTTCTCCTGTCCCGGCCTCTGCGGGCGCAGCGTCTTCGACCTGGAGCCGCTGCTTTTGCAGAACGTGGCGTCCCGAGCGCCCTCCTTCGAGGTCGGTCTAAAATGCGCGGCGCAGGTCGCCTCCTCCGGCCAGCCCTGCGGCTGCGAGCTCAAGGGCCGCATCGACATCGACTACTTCCCGGCCGAGAACCCCGCCCCCGGCGCCTGACGCTCCGGGCTCGAGGGCAGCCTGCTTTTCCGCCCGACAGCCCGGGTCCCTTGGCCCGCGCGGAGGGCGCGCACGACGGCGAATCTATGATCCCCATCATGGTCGCCGCATTGCCGCACTGGTAAACTTCGAAAGCCCAGGAGGGCCCGACCCGCCAACCGTGCTGTCATCAAAGGAGATTCGCCGCTTCCTCGCCTGCATCAAGCCCTTCGCCGCGCTGCCCAGCCGGGAGCTCGACCGCGTCGCCAGCCACGCCGTGAGCCGGCGATTCCTGGACGGGGAGACGGTCTACGAGGAAAGCGCCGCGGCCGAGAGCATCTGGATCGTCCATCAGGGCCGCGTCGTCGTCTTTAAGAACGCGCCGCTCCAGGGCCGCTTCCCGATCGAGTCGCTGGGCCCGGGCGAGGTCTTCGGCGCCTTCTGCCGCCTCGGCGAGGATTCCGGGAAATACCCCTGCTCGGCCCTGGCCGCAGGCAAGGCGACGATCATCCGCCTGCCCGAGCGCTCCTTCTTCGAGCCTTACGACGGCAACTCCGCCTTCGCCCGCCAGGCTTGCGCGCTCTGCTCGGTGCGCCTGGCGATCACGCTCACTCTCAGGAACGTCGATCAAGCGCCGGTCGAGACGCGCGTCGCCCACACGCTCGCGCGCCTGCACCGCGTCTACGGGGCGACGATCCCCTTGACCAAGCGCGAGCTCGCCGAGCTCGTCGGCTCAGCCCTAGAGACCACCTTCCGGGCGCTGGCCAAACTCCAGCGCCAGGGAGTGGTCTTTTCCTCGCGCGGCAGGATCGAGATCAAGAAGCCGGAGCGGCTGACGGCTTCTTAGCCCTACTCGACGCGAAAGACCTGCCCCGTCTGCGCGCCCTCCACGCTCTTGGCGTAGGCCAGCGCCACCCGCGCGCCGGCCACGGGCTCGTAGCCCCGGAAATAGGGCCCGAAATCCTTCATCGACTCGGCGAGCACTCCGGGGCAAACGGCGTTGATGCGCCGGCCGCGCGAAAGCTCCACGGCCGCCGCGACGCAGAACGAGTTGATCGCGCCGTTGACCATGGAAGCGGAGCTGCCGAAGCGGATCGGGTCGCGGTCGAGGATTCCGGAGGTCAGAGTGAAGGAGCCTCCGTCGCTGACGTGCTCGCGGCCGAGGAGCACCAGGTTGACCTGCCCCATGAGCTTGTCCTTGAGGCCGATCTCGAAGCCGCTTGCGTCGAGCTGCTCGAGCGGCGCGAACTTCACGCGCCCGGCCGCCGACACGACGGCGTCGACTTTGCCGAGCTTCGCGAACGCCGCCCTGATCGACTCGACCGAGGTGATGTCGACGCGAATGTCGCCCGTCTTGCTGCCGCCCGAAACGATCTCGTGCCGCGAGCCCAGCTCCGCGGCCACGGCCCGCCCGATGGTGCCCGACGCGCCCACGAGGAATATTTTCATGGGCCGATTATGACAATTCCAGGGGGCGGGCCGCGACGCCGGCTACTGATTTCCGCCAGAGGGCTGCGTCGACTCGCCGAGCTTGCCCTGCAGACGCTTGGCCTCGCCCAGGTGCCGGGCGACGGTCTCCCGGGTGCTCTCGATGAACCGCCGGAATTCCTTGTTCGACGTGGAAGCCAGGGCCGAATCGAGCTTGTCGAGCGCCTGCTGGTGCTCCTTGATCTGCGCTTCGATGTAGGCGGCGTCGAAGCCGCCGGCGCCCCGCGCCTGCAGCTGCTGCGTCGTCTCCTGCGCCTGGCTCGACAAGGCCTGGACCTCCGACGTCGCCTCCGGCTGTATTCCCTGGCGCTTGTCGACGGACGCCAACTGGGAGTCGTTCTTGCTGTGGTCTCGCAGCATCATATGGGCGAAGCGCTTGACCGCCGGCGACTGGGCGCTCTGCTCGGCGACCTTCGCCTGGGAGATCTCCGCGTGGTTGATCGCCTGGATCATCGCCGCCGTCTGCGCGTCCGCGGGGCCCTGGTTGGAAGTCCCTTGAGCGAAAGCCGTCGCCGCCAGCGCCGCCGCCGAGACCGCCAAGATCAATCTGTTCATAGTGTTCCTCCTTGGTTGGGCGGTCATTCTACCAGCGCGCCGCGACGGCCCGGCGTCGGCCGCGTAAGCAAGGCCGGACGGACGTCGCCGGCGTTGAATTACCTGGAGTTGCGGAAAATCGGCGGTCCCCGTCAAGCAAAAGCCCTTCCGCGAGGAAGGGCTTATCCGGCAGGGTCGAGATGGTGGGCAGTATAGGATTCGAACCTATGACCCCTGTCGTGTGAGGACAGTGCTCTACCGCTGAGCTAACTGCCCGCAAAGCGGTTCGTTGATTATAGCAATTTCCCGATTTGCCACTCGCAGCCAATTGACAACCCAAGTTCTCCCTTATTAGTATTTTCAGAACTTATTGAAACAATAGAAACCATGAGCGACAGGCTTAAGGCGGCGAAGGCGCGGTTCGTGTCCACCTGGGGCGAGATGGCGTCCCATTGGGGCATCAACAAGACGATGGCGCGCATCCATGCGCTGCTCATCGCCTCCGACGCCGCGCTCTCGGTCGACGAGATCATGGCAACGCTCTCGATCAGCCGCGGTAACGCCAGCATGAACCTGCGGGCGCTGATGGACTGGGGCCTGGTCAGGCGCGTTTCGGTGGGCAGCGAGCGGCGCGAGTATTTCCAGAGCGAGAAGGACGTCTGGAACATGTGCTGCCGCATCGCGCGCGAGCGCAAGAAGCGGGAGATCGAGCCCGTGATCGGCGCTCTGGAGGAATGCCTGCGCGAAGCCGGGGAAGGCCAGGACTCGGCGGCCTTCCGGCGCCGGACCAAGGAGCTCTTGGAGCTGGTCAAGACCCTCGATTTCGTGCTCGGCAAGGTCGCCGCGCAAGAGAAGAACGCCGTCATGCCGCGCGTGCTGACGCTGCTCAAGGCCATGTCATGACTCCCGCTTCTTTATTAAAGGTGGAGGACTCGCTCTCCCGCGTTCGCGCGGGCCTGGAGAGCCGCGCCCTGCGCATCGAGGGCCGGGTCGGCCGGGAGCTGGCGGCCTTCGTGGCCCGCCCGGGAAAGATGCTGCGCTCGCGCTTCTGCCTGCTTTTGGGCGGCGCGCTGGGCGTGCCGCGGGACAAGGCCGAGGCGGCCGCCCGGGCGCTGGAGCTGGTGCACAACGCCAGCCTCCTCCATGACGACTGCATCGACGAGGCCACGCTTCGCCGCAGCCGGCCCACGCCCAACGCCCTTTTCAACATCCCGACGGCGCTGCTCATCGGCGATCTGGCTTTTTCCCAAGGCCTCGAGGAGGCCGTGGACGTTTCGCCGAGCGCGGCCAAGCTCCTGGCCGCGGCGGTGCGCGAGATGTCGGTCGGGGAGCTTCAGGAGGAGTTCCTCAAGGGCGACGCCGACTTGACCGTCGACGCCTACATCGGCGTCTGCTCGCGCAAGACCGGCGCGCTCTTCGAGTGGGCCGGGGCGGTGCTCTCGGAGCTGAGCCCCTTTCCCCACGAGCAGGCGGACCCGCCGCGGCTGGCCTGCGCGGCCGGCATCCTCCTTCAGGTCGTCGACGACATCCACGACTACACCCTGGGCGAGCGGGTGTCGGGCAAGGACGAGGGCCAGGACGTCAAGAACCGGCGGCTGACGCTGCCCTGCCTCTACGCCCTGGCCGACGCGCGGGCCCGCGAGGAGTTTCTCAAGCTTTGGCGAGGCGGCGACGCGACGGGAGTGGGACGGTTCCTCGTCGAGGGCGGGTTCGTCGCGAAGGCGCGCGGGAAGGGGCGGGAGCTGGCCGACTCCATGACGGCGATGGCGCGCGCCCTGCCCTGCCGCGCCGAGGCCTCCCAATTGGCCTTCTTCATCGACCTGCTGGTCAAGAGGGAATTTTGAGATGTCTTACGAGGCCCTGGTCAAGAAAGCGTGGGCGAGCGGGACGTTCAAGCTCGACGAGGCCGAGGCCGGAAAGGCCGATCCGTCGGCGGCCGTCAGTCGCGAGGCCGTGCGCCGGGAGATGGAACAGATCGCGGAGAGGGAGACCTGGGACGCCGCAAGCTGCTTCTCCGCCCATAAAGAGGGAATCATGAAACTAGCTCCGTTCGTGAAGTTCCGTGAAGAGAAGTTCGGCGCCGTGCTCTTTGAGACGCGCTCGGAGAAGGTCTATACGCTCAGCCCGAGCGGCGCCGCCGTCGTGCGGGAAGTGGTCGCCGGGGCCACTTCCAGCGACCTGCCGGCCAGGCTCAAGCAGAAGTTCGAGGACCCCACCGGGAAGATGGAGCAGGAAGCGGCAAGCTTCCTGGCCCAGCTCAAGGACAAGGGCCTCGTCGTCGAGTAGGGCGCCGTGACCGCGCAAGCTCCCGAAAGCGCGCCGCAGACGGGCACCGAGGATCTCGGCGCCCCGCTCTACGTCGCCTGGCAGATCACCAACGAGTGCAACCTGGCCTGCCTACACTGCATCGAGGAGTCCGGGCCGGGAAAGGCCTTCAAGGACGAGCTGACCACCGAGGAGGCTTACCGCCTCATCGACCAGCTCGCGCAAGGCGAGGTGCCCTACGTCTCCTTCTCGGGCGGCGAGCCGATGGTCCGGCCGGACTTCTTCGGCATGGTCGAGAGAATCACTCGGGGCGGCGTCGGGCTCAAGATCGAGACCAACGGCCATTACCTAACCGCTGACAACTGCCGCCGCCTCAAGGACCTGGGCGTCAAGGCCGTCCAGGTCTCCCTCGACGGCGCCAGCCCCGCCTCGTTCAACAAGATGCGGGTCCACGGCCGCTTCGAGTCGGCGCTGGAAGGCATCGGCCGGCTGCGCGAGGCGGGCGTGCCGATCGAAATCAACTTCGTGCCGGCGAAGTTTAATATCCGCGAGATCGGCGCCGCCGTCGACTTGGCCTACCGGCTCGGGGCGTATTCGTTCTATACCGGCAAGCTGATGTATACCGGCAACGCCGTGCGCACCTGGGGCATCACCGCCCCCGACGAGGCGGAGTATCCCGCCTACTTCGCCGCGCTCAAGGAGAAGGCCAAGGAGTACGAAGGCCGCATGCGCGTCTACTACCACGAGATGGGGCTGCTCGAGGAGCTGCGCTACCGCCTGAAAAACCCCGCCGCCCTCTTCATCGTCCTGCCCAACGGCAAGGTCAAGCTCATCAACGCCCTGCCCTTTATCTGCGGCGACCTGCGCCGCCAGAGCCTGGGCCAGGTCTGGCAGAGCTTCCAGCTCGCCTGGAAAAGCCCGCGGGTCAGCGCCTTCATCGACGAGCTCGCCGCCGACCCCTCGATCCTGTCTCGTCTGCACCGCTGGGAGGAGGTCTAGGCGGACATGAGCCTCGTCGGCAAGGCCGCGGCGCTGGTGCGCTACCGCTTCTTTCTCTACGCGGGCCTCCTGCCCTATCTGCTGGGCGCGGCCTGGGCCTACGGCGTGGACCGGCAGTTTCGGCCCGGCGTCTTCTGGCTCGGCCTGCTCGGGATCTTCCTCGCCGTCGTCGGAGTCGAGAGCTTCAACGAGTATTTCGACGCGAAGATGGGGACCGACCGGGTCTTCAATCCCGACGCCGACGAGAACATCCCGGAGTGGATGTTCTCGCTCGGCGTGGCCGCCTTCGCGCTGGCCGCGGCGGTCGGCTTCTACCTGGCCTGGGAAGGCGGCTGGCCCGTGGTCCTCTATACTCTGCTCGGCGGCGCCGCCGCCGTCTGGTACGTGGGCCCGCCCGTGCGCTGGGTCTACCGGGGCCTTGGCGAGGCCGTGATCGGGCTGTCCTACGGCCCGTGGATGACGCTGGGCTCGGTGCAGCTGCACACGCACCGTTTTTCCTGGGGCGCGCTGGCCGCGTCGCTCGTCCCCGGCCTGCTGATCATGGCGCTGGCCGTGGTCAACAACATCCCCGATTATCATCAGGACCGGCTGGTCGGCAAGAGGAACCTCGTCGTGAGGCTGGGCCGGGAGAAGGGACGGCTGCTCTACCTCGCCTTGTCGGGGCTGGGCTTGGCCGTGATCGTCGCCGGAGCGGCGGCGGGGACGTTCCCGCGCCTTTGCCTGCTGGCCGCGCTGCCCGGCGCCGCCCTTTGGTGGGCGAGCCTGCGCGCCGGCCGGGACACCTGGGACACGCCCCGCGCCTTCCTGCCGGCCATCAAGAGCATCGTGCAATGCTACGCCTTGACGACGCTGATCTTCGC
Source organism: Elusimicrobiota bacterium (assembly GCA_027452025.1). Classification (GTDB taxonomy): domain Bacteria; phylum Elusimicrobiota; class Elusimicrobia; order UBA1565; family UBA9628; genus DAIDHI01. The sequence goes on from DAIDHI010000080.1 coordinate 55,657, forward strand.
CTTGGCGGTGGCGTTCGGAGCGCGCCTGGCATGAGGATCGATTCCCTGAGCGCCCCGGCGATGGTCGCCTGGCAGCTCACGCGCGACTGCAACCTCGCCTGCCTGCACTGCTGCACGGACTCCGCGCCGGGCCGGGCGCTGCCCGGCGAGCTGCCGCGCGAGAGAGCCCTGTCTCTGGCGCGCGAGATCGCCGAGGCGGGCGTGCCTTACGCGCTGATCGCCGGCGGCGAGCCGAGCTTGGTCTCGCATTTCGGCGAGGTCTGCGCCGCGCTTTCCCAGGGCGGCGTCTGGCTCAAGGTCGAGACCAACGGCCAGAGCTTCGACGTCTCGGCGCTGCGCGGCCTGCGCGTGCGCTCGGTGCAAGTCTCGCTCGACGGCGCGACTCGGCGCGTCTACGCCCGACAGCGGCCGGGCGGCGACCTGGAGAAGGCCCTGGCCTGCGGCCGCGCCGTGCGCGCCGCCGGGCTGCCCCTGGAGATCACGTTCGCCCCCACTCTCCTCAACATCGACGAGGCCGGCGCCGTCATCGACTTGGCCCTGGAGCTCGGAGCCTTCCGCTTCAACACCGGAAGGCTCATGCGATTGGGCACCGCCGCCAAGCTCTGGCAGCGCCTGGAGCCTTCGCAGGAGCGCTACGAAAGGTTCCTCGCGCTGCTCGAGCGGCGCGAGCGCGAGCTGGCCGGACGCCTGGAGCTGTGCTTCCGGCCGTTTTCGCTGCCCGAGGATGCCCGGGCCCTCAGACGCGAGCCCCCGGGGACCTTGCTGATCCTCCCCGACGGCCGCGTGAAAGTGGCCGCGCCGCTGCCCTACACCTGTTTCGACGTGACGAAACGTCCGTTTCTCGAGGCGTGGGACGCGTATCGCAAGTCTTTCGGCGATCCGCGCGTCCTGCGCGCCTTCGAGCGCCTCGCCGCCGACCCCGCGTCGTCGGCGAAGGCCAATGAGTGGGTCGACCTGGAGTCCGTCGCCTTCGATTTGCCGGCCGTGGTCTGACCGGCAGACAGGAGTCAAGCATGAACGACCAGAAGAAGACCGTGACCGTCGTGAAGGCCGAGCCGAAGCTCGTTTGGCAGACCCCCTCCCTGGAGGAGGTCTCCGATCGGGTGATGGCGCAGCCTTACATCCGGTTCACGTGACGCACGGGAGAGGGGCGTCCGTGGGCGACTACGGCGCCCCTCTCTTTCTGGCCTGGCAGCTGACCAACCGCTGCACGGGCAGCTGCCTGCACTGCTGCGAGGAATCCGGGCCCGACAAGGCTTGGCCCGACGAGATGAGCCGCGAGCAGTGCTTGTCGCTGGCCCGGCAGATCGCGCGCATGGGCGTGCCTTACGTGGCCTTCGGCGGCGGCGAGCCGATGGGCTCGCCCCACGTCTGGGAGATCTTCGAGATCCTGGCGCGCGGCGGCGTCGAGATCAAGATCGAGACCAACGGGCTGCTCCTGGACGACGCGGCCTGCGACCGGCTCAAGGCCTTGAACGTCGCCTGCGTGCAGATCTCCATCGACGGGGCGACGGCCGCCGTTCACGAGGGCCTGCGTCCCGGCTCCGGCTACGCGCCGGCCTGGGAGGCGATCGACCGCCTGGTCTCGCGCGGCCTGGGTCCCGAGCTCGTTTTCATCCCCACCAAGCTCAACGTCTCCGGCGCCGTCGCCGTCTATGAGCAAGCGGCGCGGCGGGGCGTGCGCACGTTCGTGACGGGGCCGCTCATGCGCCTGGGGCGGGCCGCCGCGGCCTGGGAGGCCCTGGCCTGCTCCGAGGAGCAATGGGCCGCCGCGGCCGAGGCCCTGCGGCAGGCCTCGCTGCGCGAAAAAGGCCCGCGCCTGGCGCTCTATCCTTGGGGCATCCAGGCCGAGATGAAGACCCGCGCCGAAAGCCCGCAGGCCATGGTGCTGGTCGTGCCCAACGGCCGGGTCAAGCTCCTCAACGCCCTGCCCTTCGCCGCCGCCGACCTCAAGACCGAGACGCTGGCCGCGGCCTGGCCGAAGGTCGCCGCCGCCTGGCGGCGGCCCGAGGTCCAGGACTTCGTGCGCCGCGCGCAAAGCGACCCCGGTCTTCTGCGCCACGCCAACGAGTGCTGGGACGTGGCCCTCGCCGGCGCCTAAAACTCGCTGCGACGGGCGGCAAAACTGCTATCCTGAGACGTCGCATGGCGGCTCTCTTTCCTCACGGCTGGATCCATTACTTGGCGGGCGGCCTGCTCATCGGCTGCGGGGTCTCGCTGATCTATCTCTGCACCGGCGTGGCCGCCGGCACGAGCTCTTTTTTCAGCGCGCAGTGGTCCTGGTTCTCGCGCCTGGGCTTTTTTAGGCAGGAGCGCTGGCGCGAGGAACGCGGCTGGCGGCTGATCTACGCCGCCGGCCTGGTCGCCGGAGCGCTGCTTTGGCGGCTCGAGACCGGCGTCTGCCTGACGACGTCCGTGGAGCCGCGCAGGCTCCTCGTCGGCGGCCTGCTGGCCGGCTTCGGTGCGCGCCTTTCGGGCGGCTGCACGGCCGGCCACGGCATCTGCGGCCTCGCCTCTCTCAAGAAGGAGTCTTTCGTGGCCGTTCCCGTCTTCCTGCTCACGGCGATCCTCGTGGCGAGGCTCCTGCCGTGAAGCGCGCCGCCGCGGCGCTCTTGGGCGGCGTCCTCTTCGGCCTGGGCCTGGCCGTTTCCGGCATGGTCCGGCCCGAGACCGTCCTCGATTTCCTCCACCTGCGCGACATGGGCCTTTTGCTCGTGCTCGGCGGGGCGGCGGGCGTCAGCCTCCTCGCCTTCCAGCTCGCGCCGCGGCTGCTCGGCCGGCCGGCGTTCGGAGGAAGCTTCGAGCCGCATCCCGGGCGCCTGAGCGGACGCACCTTCGCCGGCGCGGCGATCTTCGGGGCGGGCTGGGGCCTGTGCGGAGTCTGCCCGGGGCCGGCCGTGGCGGGCCTGGGCGCGGGCCTGACGGCGCTCTTGTGGTCCGTCGCCGGGCTCGCGCTCGGCGCCTGGCTGCACGGGCTCTATCAAGAGCTGGCCGGCTAGCTCAGGTTCCGATCTTGTCGCTGCGCGCCGGCAGGGGATTGTCCCCCGGCCGGAACGGATGAGCCAGCAGGTAATGCGCGTAGCGCTGCACGCCCCACAACGGCGGCTGGCGCAGCGCCTGCCGGTAGGCGTCCCGGGCGTCCGCCCGGCGTCCGAGCAAGTCCAGCGACTCGCCCTTGAACAAGCTCAAGACGCTGCAGAAGCGCTGGCCGCGCGGCACGAATTGCGCGGCCCGTTCGTAGTCGACGAGGGCTTCCTGGGGCCGGCCCTCCATCTGGCGGGCCAGGCCGAGGAAGCCGCGGCCGATGGCGCGGTCGAGCGGCCGGTAGAACGGCGCTTTGGCGCGCGCGTGGTCCAGATACCGGCGCGCCTGCTCGCCTAGGCCCTGCGCGTCGCCCAGGCGCACGAGCCCGACGAGCCGCAGGAAGGCGAAGAAGGGGCTGCCGGGATAGCGCTTGCCGGCGTCCTCCAGGATCTGCCAGGCCTCCTGGGGCTTCTTCTCGAAGGTCCAGTCGATGGCGACGAGCAGGAGCTTGGCGGCCATGGCGCTGAAGCGGCCTTGCGAGGCCAGCGCCAATTCGTGAAGACCGCGCGCCTTGCCGCCGCCGCCCATGAAGGCCAGGAAGCGCACGATGCGAGACAGCGTGGCCAGGTAGTAGTCGAAGGCTCCAAGGCCGAGATAGGCGTCGTCGAGGGCCGGGTCGAGGGAAACGGCGCGCCGCTCCGCCTTGTAGGCGCGGCGGCCGTCGAAGTAGGCGCGCACCCATTTCTGGCGCGCGGCCTCCCAGCGCCCGCGCAGGCCGTAGGCCGCGCCCAGATAAAGGTAGGCCTCGGGATCCTTGGCGTGGCCGCGCGCGTAGGACGAGGCGTCGGCGATCGCCGTCGAGACGGCGGCGGTGAACCTCGCTTCCTCCGGGCTGCCCGGAAGCGCCAGGAGGTTTTCCATGCGCCACCAGGTCGCCGTGGCGTAGCCCAGGGAGAGCACGGGGTCGCCGGGGCGCTGCGCCATCAAGACGGCGAAGTCCTGTTCCGCGCCGTCGTAGTCGCACATGTAGAGCGCGTCGATGCCCTTGGTGACGGCGGCCTGGTCCTCGGGCGTCATGGCTCGGGCCGCGCCAGGGATCGCGAGCAGCGCCGCCAACGCCAGGCCCCGAAGGTTCACGGGGGCATCATACCCGATTTTGAAGCGTGATTTTATCGCCTAGCCGCGCCGAGTTTTGTTAGGATGATCTCAAGCCGTTTCCATTTCAGGAGGAATCTCAATGCCAATCACCACAGATCGTCAGACGTCCGTCGCGGGAGCCGTGGACTATTTCCGCGCCAAGCTCCAGTTCGAGACGACGCCGCACCAAGTCAAGGCCGCCGTCGAGCATGGCGACATCGTGCTCCTCGACGTGCGCGACGCCGAGTCCTACAAGGCCGAACGCATCCCCGGCGCCAAGAACGTCCCCATGACCGAGCTCGAGAAGCACCTCAAGAGCCTGCCCAAGGACAAGACCCTCGTGACCTACTGCTGGAACATCACCTGCGCCATGGCGCCCAAGGCGGCCCTCATGCTGGCCGAGAAAGGCTTCCAGGTCCAGGAGCTCGTCGGCGGCCTGGAGGAATACCGCAAGAAGTTTCCCACCGAAAAGGCCAAGTAGATCGCCTGTCGCCGTCTCGACCCCGCTCGCCCCGCGAGCGGGGTCTTTTTTTTCAGCGCAAGACCAGCCGCGAGTCCGGCGGCCACAGGCGCGGCGTCTGATCCCGGCCGAAGCCCCGGGCCGCGTCCTCGACGCGCGGCGCGAGATAGCGCTCGAGGCCCGCGGCCGTCACGCGGCCGGAGGCGTCGGCGGCCTCGCCGTCGAGGCCCTTGAGCAGGTAATACGTGAAGGCGCCATGGCCGACGCGGTCGAGCGAGACGGAGACTTGCCTCGGGCCGGAGGCCGTCAGGACGGTCAGCGTGGGGTCGCGAGGCAGAGCTGATTCGACCCGCGTGACCAGCGGGCGGACGTTGGAGGCCAGGACCGAGCGCGGGCCCGCGCCCGAAAAGCAGGCGTCGAGCGCGACGAAGGTTTGGCGCGCGCCGAGCTCGGAAAGGTCGGCATAGAGGCGTTTGAGCGGGAAGCCAGTTTTCTTGAGGTAGTTCGCATCGCCGTCCCAGGGCACCAGATAAGCCGCGCCGGTGACCGGGTCCGGCGCTCCGTGGCCGGAAAAGAAGAAATAGACCCGGCTGTCCTCCTTGACGCGGCGAGGCAGCCACAGCTCCAGGTATTTCTCCAGGCTCGCCAGCCCGGCCTTGTCGTCGGCCAGGAAGACCACGTTGCGCGGCGGCACGCCCAGGGCGAGCAGGTGCCGGTAGACGGCCCGGGCGTCGCGCACGGCGTAGCGCGCGTCGGGCAGGTCCGAATAATGCTCGACGCCGACGGCCACGGCCAGGTCGTGCGGCCGCTGCGGCAGCCGGTAGTCCGGCTCGGCCAGCGGGTCCTCGGAGCCGGGCAGCGGCCCGGGCGCGGACGGCTGGGCCCCGGCCGCCGGCAGCGAGGCGAGCAGGCCGGGGTCGGAGAGCAGCCGGCGGGCGACCTTCCGCGACAAGTCGCGCATCGCGCCCGACCACGTCCAGAGGCTGCGCGTCTCGACTGAAAAAAGCCGCCGCGAGCGGGCGCCGTCGTAGACGTCCGCGGTGAATCCCACGCCGCGCCCGAGCTCTATTTGCAGGTCGCAGTCCCGCTTGCCCTGCCGCGCGCGGTCAAACTCCGCGGCGTAGCGCAGAAACAGGGGAACCAGCGGCTCGTCGTCGGCGGTCTTGGCCGAGACGCAGACCGCGGCGTCGAACCCCGCGCGCGCCGGCGCGGCGGCGGGCCCGAAGGACGACAGAAGGAGCAGAAGCGCGGCGGTCATGCGGCGGGGCGGGGCTAGCCGCAAGGGTAGCCCCGGCCGCGGCTCCCGTCAAGGCGTCGAGGGCCCAGCGCGCGGCGCCGGTCGCCACGGCGAGGTCCCCCAGCCGCGCCGGGACGACGCGCACGACGCGCGCGATCGGGGCCAAGGCATGGCGGCGCATGGTCTTTTCGGCCTCCGGCACGATGATGTCCCCCAAGGCCTTCACCAGGCCTCCGCCGAGGACGACCATGTCGGGATTGAGAAAGTTCACGAGGTTGGCGAGCACCAGGCCCACGACGCTTGCGCGGCTGCGCACGAGCTCCTCCAGCTGAGCGTCGCCCTTGCGGATGGCGCGGGCCATGACGTCGGCGCGGATGTCGAGGAGGTTGGCCCCCGCCTCGCGAAACAGCGCGGGCGCCCACTGCTTGGCCGCGAGCGCCGCGGCCTGCGCGGCCACGGCGTGGCGGCTGGCGATGTCGTCGAAGAGACCCTGCCGCCCGGAGCCCGAGAGCGGCCCCAAGGCGTCGAGCAGGTAGTGGCCGATCTCGCCGGCGAGGCCCGAGGAGCCCTGGTAAAGCCGGCCTTCGAGGATGATCGCCCCTCCGATGCCCGTGCCCAGGAATAGGCCGATCACGTTGCGCGCCAGCGCCGCCGCGCCGAGCTTGAACTCGCCGTAGAGGCCCATTTGCGCGTCGTTGCCGACGAAAACGGGGCAGCCGGTCGCGCGGCGCAGGCGGGCGGCGATCGGGAAGTCGCGGATGAATGGGATGTTGGGGCAGGACGCCAGCGCGCCGGACTCGGCGTCGATGAAGCCCGCGCAGCCGGCGCCCACGGCTTGGATTTCGAGGCGCTCGCGGCGGGCGCGGGCTGCCAGCCTTTGCACGCTCTCATCGAGCCTGGCCGAGAACAGGCGCAGGCCCTTATCGGGCTCCGAGCGGTGCAGCAGCGACTCGACGGGCCGCAGCTTCTCGTCGAAAAGCGCCGCCAGCACTTTGGAGCCGCCCAGATCCAGGCCCAGGTAAGCCCGCCCGCTCATGATTGAATTTTACCGCCGCCAAGATGACGGGCGCTTGCCCGCGAGGTCGCGATCGGTCGCCTAGCGAGCGGCGGCGTCGGCCTGGGTGGCGACCGGCAGGGCGGGCCGGTCCTGGTAGGCGGCGACGAAATTGCGCATGATCGTGACGACGTAAGCGCGCGTCTCCGCCGGCAGGCTGCGCCCGCGGGTGACGAACTGGTCGACGCGCCCCATGCCCGCGTTGTAGGCCGCCAGCGCGAGGATGACGGCCTTGACGGCCTGCGTCATCTGGCTCGTCGCGTCATAGCCGCCGCGGCGCACCTGGCGGTAGGCGACCTCGACGACGTCGTCGGCGTCCCTGCGGACCGCGGCCCCGAACTCGGCCATGACCTGCTGCGCGGAACGGCCGGAATAGCGCTCCAAGAGCATCCGGAAGATGCCCGTGCCCTTATCGACGTTCTCGCGCGGCCGCAGCATCTGCGCGCGCGTCGTGTTCCAATCGCCGGGGACCACCTGCATCAGGCCGACGGCCTGCCGGCCGCTGATCGCCGCCGTCTTGAAGTCGGATTCGATCCGGGCCATGGAGGTCACGAGCCGCGCGGCGGCGGCGCGTGCCTTGCCGAAAGACCGAGACGCCGCGTCCAAGGCCAGGGTGTAGACTTGGCCATAGGACAGCCGCCGGGCGGCGGCCGCGTCGGGGACGGCCGCCGCGGGAACAGGGGCGAGATCGGGCGACGAGGCCCCCGGCCAGCGCCTGGCGGGCTCGAAATCCCGCGCGACCATGGTGGAAAGGGCGTCGAGGCGGCGGCGCTCGGCGACGGGCAGGCGGTCGGCCAGGACGCCGAGGTCCACGTCGCCTCGTCCGGACTGCAGCGCGGCCACGATGCCCTCGGCCTTGGCCTTGGCGCGCGAGGCCGCCGGCCCGCGGCGCCGGCTGAGGCTTTCAACGATCGCCTTTTCGCTAGCCGTCAGGGCTTTCGCCTGCAGCCGAGCAACATAGCCCTGGACGCCCAGGGCCATGTAGCGGCCGTCCTGGGCCTGGGATTCATAGCTGAGGCGCAGGGCGCAGGAGAGGGCGGCCTTGAAGCGCTCGCCCTGCTTATTGAGCTGGGTCAGATACATGGGAGCGGCGGTGACTTTCCGGACCTCCTCCATCTCGCCCCTATAATAGGCGTAGCCTTGCGGGCACTGCGCCTCGGGCCCCGGGCTCTTATCGAGAGTTTCCGGCAGGAGCTGAAGGTAGCCCGCGGCGTCGGAGTTGAGCTGGAGCCTTTCTTGACGGACGGCCTCGGAAAACGGCACCGTCTGCGGCTTGGCGGCGCCGAGGCCCTCGGCGAAAGCGCCCTGGGCGGGGAACGCCAGGACCGCGGCGAGCAGGACCGTCTTCATCCTCCCCAGTATGCCCCCGGCCGCTCCCGCGGCGGCTGAGGCCAAGGGCCCATTCCCGGTTGGGACTAAAGGCCTAGGCGCGCAAGCGGCCTGCCGGCTGGCTGGCATGCTCTAAGGATAAGGGACATTCGGCGGGCCCGCAAGGGCTCGCGTTGACAGTTTTGGATAATTTTCGGTATACTTGGTTTCCCGCCTGCGGCGGGCCAGGCGCGTGCGGGCGTAGTTCAATGGTAGAACGTCAGCCTTCCAAGCTGATCACGTGGGTTCGATTCCCATCGCCCGCTCCAAATTGACAAATTGACGCTGGGATAGCTCAGTTGGTAGAGCATCTCCATGGTAAGGAGAAGGTCGTGGGTTCAAATCCCATTCCCAGCTGGTTTTCGAGACGATAAATAAGTAAGATCGACATTTCCGAAAGAATTACCTAAGGAGAAGACTCCGCTATGTCCAAGGCAAAGTTCGACCGCACCAAGCCGCACGTCAACATCGGCACGATCGGCCACGTCGACCACGGCAAGACCACTCTGACGGCCGCGATCACCCACTATCTGTCGAAGAAGGGGCTGGCGCAGGCCAAGAAGTAC
>DAIDHI010000081.1 GCA_027452025.1 Elusimicrobiota bacterium
GCGAAACCGCCCCCCGCTTCCCGCGATCTCCCTGACGGTCAACACCTCCGACCTGACTTCGATCGCCAATGACTTCGGCTACGAGAACGTTTTCGCGCGGCAGCTCGAGGCCCACGCCAAGCCCGGCGACATCGCCGTGGCGATCTCGACTTCCGGCAACTCGCCAAACGTCCTCAAAGCCGTCGAGAGCGCCAAGAGGCTCAAGCTTCTGACGATCGGGCTCTCCGGGGAGAGCGGCGGCAAGCTCAAGGGCCTCGTCGACCACTGCATCTGCGTGCCCTCCAAGGTCGTGGCGCGCATCCAGGAAGCCCACATCGCGATCATCCAGATCTGGTGCGGCGCCATCGAGGACGCGCTGTTTCCGGAGGCTCCCAAGGCTCACTGATGCCCGGGTCCAGGTCGAAGATCAAGACGGTCAAGGGGCTTTCCACCCTGCGCCAGCTCTGGCGGTGGGAAGGCAAGACCGTGGTCTTCACCAACGGCGTTTTCGACATCCTTCACTCCGGGCATGTCCATCTCCTCGAGAAGGCCAAGTCCCTCGGAGACGTCCTGATCGTCGGGCTCAACGAGGACGATTCCGTCCGGCGCCTGGGCAAGGGGCCCGACCGCCCCATCAACGCCTTTCCCGACCGCGCGACCGTCCTGGCCGCGCTTTCCTGCGTCGACGTCGTCATTGGATTTCCCGAGGACACGCCGCTCGAGCTCATCGAGAAGCTGCGCCCCGACGTCCTCGTCAAGGGCGGCGATTACAAGAAGAGCGGCGTCGCCGGCCGCCAATACGCCGGCAAGGTCGTCATCGTGCCCTTCAAGCACGGCTACTCAACCACAAGCCTCGTCGCCAAGGTCCGCCGGCAAGCGGTCAAGTAGGCCGGATCGTTCAGTAGGTCGGCACCGACGGGTCGACGCGCTCGGACCAAGCGTTGATGCCGCCGGCCACGTTGACGGCGTCGAAGCCCTTCTCGCGCAGGAGCTTCACCGCCTTGCCGGAGCGCCCGCCCGACTTGCAATGAACGACGACGGGCAGGGCGCGGTCGAGCTCCGCGAAGCGCTCCGGCAGCGCGCCGAGCGGAATGAGGCGAGAGCCCTCGATGCGCGCGATCTCATACTCGTGCGGCTCGCGGACGTCGAGCAGCAGAAAGTTCTCGCGCCGCGCCAGCTTCTCCTTGAGCTGTTCGACCGAAATTTCCGGAAGGGCCGGCGCTTGGTCCTTGAGGCCGCAGAACGCCTCATAGTCGATGAGGCTGGTCACCGTCGGGCTGGTTCCGCAGACCGGGCAGGCCGGATCCTTGCGCAGCTTGAGGCAGCGCCACTCCATGGCGAGCGCGTCGAAGAGCATCAAGCGGCCGACGAGCGGGCGTCCGATGCCGAGGATGAGCTTGATCGTCTCGATGGCCTGCAGCGTGCCGATCGCCCCGGGCAAAACGCCCAAAACGCCGCCCTCGGCGCAGGACGGGACGAGACCGGGCGGCGGCGGATCGGGATAGAGGCAGCGGTAGCACGGGCCGTCCTTGGCCCCGAAGACGGAGACCTGGCCCTCGAAGCGGAAGATCGAGCCGTAGGCGTTGGGCTTGCCGAGCAGCACGCAGGCGTCGTTGACGAGGTAGCGCGTCGGGAAATTGTCCGTGCCGTCGGCGACGACGTCGTAATCCTTGACGATGCCGAGAGCGTTTTGAGACGTCAGGCGCGTCTCGTGCGCCACGACTTCGACGTTGGGATTGAGGGAGCGCAAGCGCTCCTTGGCCGAGGCCAGCTTGGGCTTCCCGACCCACTCCGTGCCGTGCAGCACCTGCCGCTGCAGGTTGGAATGGTCGACGACGTCGAAATCCACGATGCCGAGCCGGCCCACGCCGGCGGCGGCAAGATAAAGCGCCAGCGGCGAGCCCAGGCCCCCCGCGCCCACGCACAAAACGCTCGCGTTCTTGAGCTTCCTTTGTCCCTCCGGCCCGACCTCGGGCATGATGAGGTGGCGATGATAGCGCTGCAGCTCCTCCTTGGTCAGTTCCGCGGCGCTGCCCCCGGCGATGGCGGGAACGATCAAGACCACGTCCCCGTCCTTGATCGGGGTCGCCATGCCCTTGAGGGCGCGCAGATCCTCGTCGTTGACGTAGACGTTGACGAAGCTGCGAAGCTTCCCGTCGGGGGAGAGCAGCTGCTTTTTCAGGCCCTCGTGCGCGGCGAACAGAGCGTCCAACGCCTCCCCGGCCGTCCTGCCCTCGACCGTCACCGACTCCTGCTTGCCGGCGAAGGGGCGAAGCGCGGCGGGAAGCTTCACTTGCACGCTCATGGTCTTTCCTCCCAGTAAATCTCTTCCTCGACGAAACTGCGGCCGTCCTCGGTGCGCATCCAGCAGCGCGAGTCGACGGCACGCCCTTCGCGAACGGAGACGATCCAATAGCTGCAGCACGGCCAGGCCCGCTCCAGGTCGAAGGGCGAGGGCCAGGCGGGCGCGCTCGGATGCGAATGATAGATCCCGACGATCCCGCGCCCGGTGCCCGACAGCTCGGCTTCGATGCGCGCCACGGCCAGGGGATCGATCGCGTAGCGGTGCGTGCGCGCCGACGCCTCCCAGCCGTTGGTCAGCTCGCGGGCCGAATCGGCGAAGAGCCTTCGGCCTATCTTATCAAAATCGTCGGGCACGCTCCCCAAAAGCAGGCCGCAGCATTCCTGCGGAAACGCCGCCTCGGCGGCGGCGAGCACGACGCGGGCGGCGCCGGAAGAGACCCTCAGGCTCACTTGATCCAATAGCGCTCGCCCAAGTAGCGCTCCCCCGAGTCCGGAAAAATCGTCACGACGGCCGCGGGCCGACCGTCCTCGGCCGCGCGCCGGGCCACGCGCAGCGCCGCGGCCAAAGCCGCCGCGCCGGAAGGCCCGAGCAGGAGGCCTCGCTCCCGCGCCAGCTTCCGCGCCGCGGCCTGCGCGTCCTCGGTGGCGACCTCGAGGCGCTCGTCGGCCAGGCTGCGGTCGTAGATGCCGGGCACCACGGCCGTAGCCATGTGCTTGAGGCCTTCCAAGCCGTGGAGGGCGGCGTCTGGCTCGACGGAGAAGAGCTTGACGTCCCGGCGCAGCTCGCGCAGCCGGCGGCCGGTCCCGACGAAAGTCCCGCTCGTGCCCAGGCCCGCCACGAAGTGCGTCACGCCGCCGCGCGTCTGCGCGAAGATCTCCTCCGCCGTGGTCTCGTAGTGGGCGCGCCAGTTCGACTCGTTGTTGTACTGATCGGCGTAATAGTACTTCCCGGGCTCCGCGGCGGCGATGAGCCGCGCCTCGCGGATCGCCCCGTCGGTCCCCTCCAAGGGGCTCGTGAAGAGCAGCTCCGCTCCGTAAGCCTCGAGGATCGAGCGTCGGTGCGCGTTGACCGTGCCCGGCACGGCCAAGGTGAGCTTGAGCCCCAGGCGCGCGCAGATCCAGGCGTAAGCGATGCCGGTGTTTCCGGAAGTAGCGTCCAGGAGCATCTTGCCCCGCCCCAAATCTCCGCGCTTGAGCGCGTCGGAGACGATGCGCCAACCGGCCCGGTCCTTGACCGATCCGCCGGGGTTGTACCACTCGGCCTTGGCGAAGAGCTTGACGCCCTCGGGCGCCAACTCCGAAAGGTCGAGCAGCGGCGTGTTGCCGACGCCGCCGACGTCAGCCATGCCTCAAGGGTTGGCCGCGGTCTGCAGCTTCTCGCGCGCCTGCCGCACGTCGGCCAAATAAAGGCTCCGGGGGTGCGCCTTCTCGAAGGCGTCGAGCTTGCCGAGGGCGTCGGCCGTTTTGCCGGAAAGGGCAAGGTCCACGGCGGCGGCGAATTCCTGGCGCTCCGTGCGATTCTCGAGACGCCGCGCCTTGGACTGCGTGATCCAGGCGGGCTGGTCCAGGTCGGCCACGGACTGCTTGGCGCCGCGCACGGCGGCGACCACCGTCAAGCTGCGATGCCGCTGGTATTGCCCGCTCACGGCCGAGTCCGATAGAGCCTGCTTGAGGTGGAGCAGCCAAGTGTTGAGCGCGTCGAGACGCGAGCCGCCGGCCCAAGCGGAGCCGCAGAGGCCCAGGGCGAGGGCCGCGCCCAGCCAACGAGTTGCCTTCATCATAGCCCCTCCATCAGAGATGCGGCCGCGGGCTGCTGGTCGGGATCGGCCGCGACGGCCTTGGCCGCGTATTGCTGCGCCTTGGCCTTGTCCTTGAGCTTGACGGCGGTGCGCACCAGGTTCATCCAGATATCGGCGTCGTCCGGATCGGCGTTGGCGGCGTCGAGATAACGCTTCTCGGCGGAAGCGTAATCGCCGGCCAGGAAAGCCAGGTTGCCCAGGTCGTTGACGGCGGCCCCATCCGAAGGATCGGCCTTCTGCGCCTTCTCGAACTCCTCGGCCGATTCCTTTTTATGGCCGGCCCGCCAGTCGAGCAGCCCCAGGCTCAGAAGCGGCTGGGGATCGGTGGGAGCGGCCGCCGCCTGGGCCTCGTATGTCTTTTGGAGGGCCGGATACGCCTCCTTGAACAGTTCCGCCGATTCTTGCTCGAAGCGCTTGGCCACGGCGGCGGGATCGGGCTTCTGGACGGTCCAGTCGGTGTCAGGCATCGTCACCGGCTCGTAGGTCTGCCAAGCCCGGCGCACCTCGATGATCCGAGCGTCGCCCTTGGCGTTCTCGGCTTGATAAGCGTAGGCCGCCTTGCGCACGGCTTCTCCGAAAGGCCGGCCCACGAGCGTGGGCTCGACCGGCACCCAATAGCTGCCGTCGTAGGCGATGAGCTCGTCGGCCGGCAGCCCGGCGTCGGCCGCGTCGGCCTGCTCGGTGTCGAACATGAGAGCCATGTGGCCAGGGTAGTCGAGGACCGCCGCGCGCACGTTGTCGGCGTCGAGCATGGAGGCGAGCAGCGTCGTCAGGTCGTCGCACTGCCCGCTGCGGCGCTTGAGGGTCTCTCGCGGGAATTGCGTGTAATCCACGGGAAAGGTGCGGTCGCCGACGACGCTCTCGAAGGGGTTCTTCGGATTGGCGAAATACTTGACGCCGAGCTCGGAGAGGGCGTCCCACAGGTGCATGACCGTCACGACCGTCGGGTCCAGCGCCGCCTCCTGAGGGCTATCCGGGGCGCCCAGCAGGACTTCGCGCTGGAAGTCCATGACGGGCGGGTCGTTGGGGGTGATGAAGTCGGCGATGCGGGCGGGATCCTGCCATGTGATCGCGTTGCGGGAATAGAGCCGCAGCGGCTTGGTCAGCGACACCTCCTGTTGCTTGCCGTTTTCGAAGTAGGTCAAGCGCAGCTCGGCCTGGATCGGCGTATCCTCGGTGACTCCGAGCACCTTGTTGTTCAGAGTCGCGATGAGCGGGATCTCCACGCTCTGCCCGGGACCGAGCGTGCGGATCTCGGTGTCGCTGGCGAAGTCCATGTAGTCCTTCAGTCTAAATGAGAGCTTCATTTTCTCGAAGGGAACGTTGACGTTGTTGGTCACGACGGCGCGGCCGAGCGCATGCTTGAGATACCACTTGTATTGCGCCGGGAACACGTCCCCGAGCGTCACGCTCGAAATCTCGACCGGCGCCCGGTTGAAGGCCCCGGCCACCGCCACCTCGACCGGCGGGCTGAAGGCGCCCACGTCTCCGGTCTTGGCTTGCGTGGCCACGCGGTAATAGTAGGTCCCATAGGCGAGGACTCCGGCGTCATCGAGGCTCGTGCGCTCGCCGCGGCCGATCTCCGCGTAGCCGCTCCAGCGGCTCGTCGAGCGGTAGACCCTGTATTTGGCCGTCCACGGATCGGAGACCGCCGGCCAAGACAGGGAGACGATGCCCTCCTTGCTCGATGTCGAGATCGCCGCCGGCGCGGCCAGCGAGGGATGCAGGTCGAAGGAGACGATGCGGCCGCTGCCCAAATCCGAGATCACGAGGCGGCGGCCCTGGATCGCCAGCGACACCGGCCGCTCGAGGTCGACGGCCTGCCTTCCGCCCGATAGCAGGTCCGTCATCCAGCGGCCGTCTTCGGCCGAGTAGACGGACACGCGCCGCAGCTGCGAGTCGAGGACGAAAAGGTAGCGGGCGCCGTCGAAGGCGATGGCGGAGGGCGACTTGAACTGGCCCGGCCCCTCGCCCTCGCCGCCCCAGGCGGCCAGGAACGCACCGGAGGGCTCGCACTTGACGATCTTCTTGAGGCCGCGGTCGAGGATATAGAGGAACCGGCCCTGATCGTCCCAAGCCACGCCGACCGGCTCCTGCAGCTCCAGGGCCCCGACCTTCGGGCCGATCGAGAACAGGAAAACGCCGTCCGAGGAGAACGCCTCGACGCGGCGGTTGCCGGAGTCGGCCACGTAGATCGTGGACGAGTCGGCCGCGGCGACGCCCAAGGGCCTCTTGACCCTGCCTTCCTTGCTCTTGGAATCGAACAGGCCCGCGCTTTGCGCCAAATTCGCCTTCCAAGCGCCGTCCGTCCCGAACTGCTCGATGCGGTCGGCGACGGAATCGGCGACGAAGAGGCCGAGCTTGGCGTCGGCCGCGAGGCCGCCGGCTTGCCGCGTGTCCTGCTCGCCTTTGCCCTTGCGCCCGATGGTCTCGAGCGTCTTGCCGGCTTGGTCGAGCGCGACGACGCTCCCCTCCTTCTCGAGATACGCGTAGATCCGGTCGCCCAGGGCCGCGATCGGCCCGGCCCAGACTTTCCAGTCCCGGCTGGGCCCCGAGATCAAGATCTTGGTCGCGGGATTGGACGCCAGCGCCGCCGTCTTGAGCTTGTTGGACAACTCCACCCCGTCGATGCGCCGATTTCCTGAGTCCACGACCAGGAGCTGCCCGTCCGGCGTCAGAGCCAGGCCGCGAGGCTTCTTGAACTGCGCCGGCCCCGAGCCGCGGGAACCGAAGCGTCCCTGAACGACGCCGTCGGGCGAGACCTCCAGGACCCGGCCCTCGCCGGCGTCGAGCACGTAGAGGAAGCCGTAGGGATCCACGACGAAGTCGTCGCCGGAAACGGCAAAATCCTTGATCAACCGCGCCGAGGGGCCGAACTCCTCGATGCGCCCGTTGCCGGAGTCGAGCACATAGACGTCGTCGGCGGGGTCGACGGCGACTTTAACGGGGTCCTTGAGCTGTCCGGGCTTCTTGCCCTCCTCGCCGAAACCATATAGGAGAATGCCGTCGGCCGTGAAAACCTGCACGCGGCGGTTGCCCGTGTCGGCCACGTAGACGCGGCCGTCGGCGCCGACGGCCACCGACCGGGGCTGCTTGAGCCGTCCGAGCCCCGAACCCGGCACGCCGAAAGCCGACACGAACTTCCCGTCCCGGTCGAAGACCTCGACGCGGTCGTTGCCCGTGTCGGCCACGTACACGCGGCCTTCGCCCAGGGCCAGGCCGGAAGGCGAATCGAAGTCGCCCGGCAGATCCCCGCGCTCGCCCACCGACTTCACCAGGCGACCCGAAAGATCATACAGGAAAAGCGCGTTTTTCTTCGAGTCGAGCACGAACAGGCGCCTGTCCGAGGCGACCGCGGCCGCGGGACGCCTCATCTGCGGCGTGCTCACAGACGGCAGCAGGCGAATGGAATCGTAGGCGCCCGCTTGGCCGGCCAGCAGGCCGGCGAGCAATAGAGACTGGATCATGTCACGCCCCCGCGTTGACCGCTTCCTTGATCAATTTGTTGACGAGCCCCGGATTGGCCTTGCCCTTCGAAAGCTTCATAACGGCGCCGACGATCGAGCCGATGGCGCGCTCCTTGCCGCCGCGCAAGTCGGCGGCGGCCTGCGGGTTGGCCGCCAACGCCGCCTTGACCCATTCGCGCAGCTGGCCTTCGTCGCTGACCTGCGCCAGCCCCTTCTCTTCGACGAGCGTCTTCGGGCTCTTGCCGGAAGCGCGCAGCTCCGGATAGAGCTCCTTGGCCTTGTTGACCGTGATGACGCGCCGAGTGAGCGTGACGAGCTCAGCCATGCGGGGCGCGTCGATGGGCGAGAAATCGGCGGTGTTGAGCATGAGGTTGGCCAGCGCCTTGGCGTCCTCGGGCGCGAGCAGCTTCATGGTCTCCAAAAAGCTGTCGGCGACCTCCTTCTTCGAGGTCAGGACCTCGGCGTCGTAGGAGGATAGCCGGAATTCCGACGTAAGTCGAGCCCGGCGCGCGGCCGGAAGCTCCGGCAGCCCGGCCTTGAGAGCGGCCACCCAGGCGGGCTTGGCCTCCAGCGGCACGAGATCGGGGTCGGGGAAATAGCGGTAGTCGTGGGCCTCCTCCTTGGAGCGCATCGAGAAAGTCGCCATCTTCTCGGCGTTCCACAGCCTCGTTTCCTGCACCACCTTGCCGCCCGATTCGACGATCTCGACTTGGCGCCGGAACTCGTATTCCAGGGCGTCTTTCACGTTCTTGAAGGAGTTGAGGTTTTTGATCTCCGCGCGCGTGCCGAATTTCTCCGCGCCCTTAAGGCGCACGGAGATGTTGGCGTCGCAGCGCATCTCGCCCTTTTCCAGGTCGCAGCGGGACGCCCCCGAATAGATCAGGACCTCGCGCAGCGCGGTCAGATAGGCGTAGGCCTCGTCGGAGACGCGGATGTCGGGCTCGGAGACGATCTCGATGAGCGGCGTGCCGCCGCGGTTGAAGTCGACCAGCGAGTGATCGAGCTCCTCGGAGCCGATGGCGTGGAGCAGCTTGCCGGCGTCCTCCTCGAGGTGGATGCGGTGGATGCGCACGACTTTCGCCGCGCCGTCCTTCAAGCGGCACTCCAGCCGCCCGTGCTGGGAAAACGGCTGCTCGTATTGGGATATCTGGTAGGCCTTCGGCAGGTCGGGATAAAAGTAGTTCTTGCGCGCGAAGATGGACACGTCGGCCAGCTTGCAATCGAGCGCCAGGGCCGCCTGGAAGGCGAGTTCGACAGCCCGCTTATTCAGGACGGGCAGCACGCCCGGCTGGCCCGTGCACACGGGACAGACGCGCGTATTGGCCACGGCGCCGAAGCCGTCCGTCGCGCAGCCGCAAAAGAGCTTGGTCTTGGTGGCCAACTGGCAGTGCACTTCCAGACCGATCACCATCTCGTATTCGGCCATATCAATTCCTCGATTTGAAGAGCTCCAACAGCTTCAGATCGCTGGGGTAGCTCAACAGCTTTTCCGCGGCCGGAGCGTTTGCCCAGCGCGCGGCCGAGACCTCGACGGCGTCCGGCTTGCCGGTCTTCTTGACCGGCGCCATCCAGAACCAGCGAACCTTCTTGTCGACGAGCCGGCCCTGGCGCATGAACTTGTAGCCGACCGTCGTCAGGTCCCCGGTGATGCGGCAGTTCCAGCCCGTCTCCTCCTCGACTTCGCGCAGCGCGGCCTCCTCGGACGTCTCGCCCTTCTCGACGTGGCCCTTGGGGAAGCTCCAGACGGCCGCGCCTTCGAGATTGGTCACGCGCACCAGCAAAAGATTTCCGGCGCGGCAGACCAGGCCGCCGGCGGCGAACTCCCGGTCCATCATGCCGCCAACGACGGCCGCATCTCGTCGATCTTGGCGAAAGGCTTGGCGGCCTCCAGGGCCCTGGCCGCGCGCAGGATCGTGCCCTCGCCGAAAGCCGGGCCAATGAGCTGAAGGCCGATCGGCAGGCCGCTGCGGGAAAGGCCGCACGGCACGGAGAGGCTGGCGTTGCCCGCCATGTTCGAGGGGATGGTGAAGATATCGGACAGATACATCGCCAGCGGATCGCCGGTCTTTTCGCCGAATCGGAAGGGAGGCGTCGGCGTCGTCGGGGCGGCCACGACGTCGACCTCCTTGAAGGCCTGCGCGAAATCCCGGGCGATCAGCGTACGCACGCGCTGGGCCTTGGCGTAGTAGGCGTCGTAGTAGCCGGAGCTGAGCGCGTAGGTGCCGAGCATGATGCGGCGCTTGACCTCCGGGCCGAAGCCCTCGCCGCGACTGGCCTCGTAGACCTCCTCCAGGCTCTGCGCCTGCCGCTGCGAAAAGCCGTAGCGGATCCCGTCGAAGCGGGCCAGATTCGAGCTCGCTTCCGACGGGGCGATGAGATAATAGGTGGCCACGGCGTATTTGGTGTGCGGCAGCGAGAGCTCGCGCACCGTCGCGCCCAGGCTCTTGAGCAGCTCGACGGCCGCGCGCACGGACTGCTCGACCTCCGGGTCCATCCCGGCGATGAAGTACTCGCGCGGCAGGCCGATGCGCAGGCCCTTCACGTCGCCGGCGAGGCCCTTGAGCGCCCGCGCGGGCGGCTCCGCCGCCGACGTCGAGTCGCGCGGGTCGTGGCCTGCGAAGACCGCCAGCGCGAGAGCGGCGTCTTCCACGGTCCTGGTGAAAGGACCGATCTGGTCCAGCGACGAGGCGAAGGCGATGAGGCCGTAGCGCGAGACCAGGCCGTAGGTCGGCTTAAGCCCCACGACGCCGCAGAACGCCGCCGGCTGGCGGATCGAGCCGCCGGTGTCGGAGCCGAGCGCCAGCGGGCAGCAGCCGGCCGCCACCGCCGCCGCGGAGCCGCCGGACGATCCTCCCGGCACGCGGTCGGTGTCCCATGGATTGGCCGTCGGGAAGAAAGCGGAGTTCTCGGTCGAGGAGCCCATGGCGAACTCATCGAGGTTGGTCTTGCCGACGAATACGGCGTCCTCCGCCTTGAGCCGTTCGACGACCGTGGCGTCGTAGGGCGCCCTGAAGCCCTTGAGTATCTTGGAGGAGCAGGTGGTTTCGACGCCCTTGAGCAGGATGTTGTCCTTGAGCGCGACCGGCACGCCGGCCAGGCGGCCGAGCCGGGCTCCCTTGGCGCGCTTGACGTCGACGGCGCGCGCCTGCGCCAGGGACGGCTCCTTGAGCAGAGTGACGAAGGCCTTGAGGCGCGGCTCGACTTTCTCGATGCGGGCCCAATGGTCCCCGGCCACGTTCTCGGCGGTTATGGCGCCGGCGGCGACTTGAGCGGCGATTTGCGCGGCGGAGAGTTCGGTGGTATTCATGGTCTCATTGCACGAAAGCGGCATCCTCGCTGCCGCGGTTGCGCTCGGCTCCCTTGTCGACGGGCCGGGGAGCGGCGAGCGGGGGCGAGGCGGGAGACGCGGCGGCGCCGAGCGCGTTGAGCGCGGCCTGGATCTTGTCGGCGCGCGACGGATCGAGCGCCAGGGCTTTCTTCAAGTCGGCCGCCGCGCCCTGCTTGTCGCCGAGCTGAACCCGCGCCTGCCCGCGGTTGGAATAGGCCAAACCCGCCTTCGGGTCGAGCTCGATGACGCGGGTCAGGTCTTCGACGCAGCCCCGGTAATCGCCGAGCAGGTATCTGACGTTGCCGCGCATGTAGAGCACGTCGGCTCGGTTGGGATCGGCCTGAAGATAGGCGTCCAGGTCGGCGAGCGAGTCGCGATAGTCCTTCATCTCGCGGTAATCCTTGGCGCGGCGCAGCCGCAGGAGCGTAAAGCCCGGATTGACGGCGAGCGCCGCCGTCTCGTCGGCCGCGGCCCCGGCCCAATCCCGCGACTTTTCCTTGAGCGAAGAGCGCAGGACCAGCGCCGTGGCGAAGTCCGGCTGCGCCCGGATCGCGGCGTCGCAGGCCGCCATCGCCCCGGCCAAGTCGCCCTTGAGGCTGAGCGCCGACGCCAGGCCGTATTGCGCCCGCGCGTAGCCGGGATCTCGGGCCAGAGCCTGGCGCAGATCGGCGACGGCTCCATCGAGGTCTTTGGCGAGCATGCGCGCCTGTCCGCGCGCGGCGTAGGACTGCGCCGAATCCGGGCGCAGCCGCAAGCCGAGCGCGGCATCCTGGGCCGCGCCCTTGGCGTCTCCAAGCGTCCAGCGGCACACGGCGCGAAACGCCGACGCCGTCTTCCAGCCGGGGAACAGGCCGATCGCCGAATCGAAGGCGGACAGCGCCTGCGGGAATTTCGCGCGGTCGTAAAGCGAAAGGGCCTTGGAGAGCTCCTTGTCGGCCTGCGCTCCCGGCGCGCGGCCCGCGGCCGACGCGGGCAGGGCGGCCAAGGCCGCCAGGGCCAAGGCCGACAGCCGCTTCATTCGATGACTTTCCTGACCTTGTAGTAGGGCCCTTCGCGCTCGGGCGCGTTGGCGAGAAGGTCTTCGGCTTCGCCAAACGGCGCGGGCGAGTCCTCGCGCAAGACATTGGACAACCCGAGAACCGAGGTCGTCGGCGGCACGTCCTCGGTGTCGAGCTGACGCAGCTCGGCCATGGAATCGAGGATCTTCGAGAACTGGGCCTGGTAAAGCTCCGCTTCCTTCTCAGTCAGCCTGAGCTTGGCGAGTTTGGAGATCTTTTGCACTTCTTCCCGCGTTATATTGGCCATAGGGGACGCCCTCAATCTAGCGAATTTGGCTAGGCCCGTTCCAGGGGGGCGTAGCGCACGAGCAGCTTGGTCACGCGCCCGTCGTCGAAGCGCACGGTGACCTTGAGCGCCTCTCCGGAGCCCGACATCTCCATCACCTGGCCCAGGCCGAAGCTCGGATGCCGGACGCGGCAGCCGAGCTTGAAGCCCGTGGACTTGGCGGGCGCCGCCGGCGCGCGGAAGCCCGCCGGCGCCTCGGGCCGCGGCGCGCGGGAATAGGGCGCGGGAGCCGCAGCCGCCTGAGAGGAGGCCGCCTGGCTGAGCAGCTGGGCTTCGAGGATGAAGCGCGAGGGCAGGTTTGCGTAGACCTGGCCGAAGATGCGCCGGGTCGCCGCGTGCGTCATGTAAAGCATTTCGCGGGCGCGCGTGATGCCCACGTAGCACAGCCGGCGCTCTTCCTCGAGCTCTTCCGGGGCGGAGTTGCCCGCGCCGATCGGGAAGAGGCCCTCTTCCAGGCCGGTCAGGAAAACGATGGGATACTCCAGGCCCTTGGCCAAGTGCACCGTCATGAGCGTGACCGCGGGCTGGTTCGGGTCGAGACCGTCGATGTCGCTTTGCAGCGACACTTCCTCGAGGTAGGTGCCCAGGTCGATCGTCTGGCCCTTCTGCTTGGCCTTGTCCTCGTATTCGCGCACGGCGTTCAGGAGCTCCTGGATGTTGTCCAGGCGCCCCGCCGCCTCGGGATCGGTCTCCGTCTCGTTCTCGAGCCACGTCCAATAGCCCGACTCCTCGAGGATGCGCGCGATCGCCCCGCCCGCCGAAAGGCCTCCTACGCCGGCGCGCAGCTTCTCGAGCAGCGCCACGAGCTCCCGGACCCGCGCGCGGCAAGACGACGTCAGGTTGGGGATCTTTTCTTGCTCCAGGAAAGCGTTCCACAGCGTCAGGCCGTTGGCCGCCGCGTAGTTTTCCAGCCGCTCCAGGCTGGTCTTGCCGATGCCGCGCGGCGGCACGTTCAAGATGCGAGACAGGCTCGTCGAGTCGGCGGCATTGAGCACGACCCGCGCGTAGCACAGCAGGTCCTTGATCTCCTTGCGCTCGTAGAAGCGCATGGCCCCGACGATACGGTAGGCGTAGCCCGCCCGGCGCAGCGCCTCCTCGAAGGAGCGGCTCTGCGCGTTGGTGCGATAGAAGATCGAGATCTCCTTGAGCGAGCGTCCCTTCGAGAGCTGCTCCTCGATGCGCCGCACGATCCAGGACGCCTCCTCCATTTCGTTGGGCAGTTCCTGGACGCGGATGGAGTCGCCGCCTTGCTTCTGCGTCCAAAGCTTCTTGGGCTTGCGCGACTTGTTGTTGCGGATGACCTTGTGGGCCGCCTCCAAAATCAGGGGAGTCGAGCGGTAGTTCTGCTCGAGGGTGACCACCTTGGCGTCCTTGAAGTCGCGCTCGAATTCGAGGATGTTGCGGATGTTGGCCCCGCGCCAGGAATAGACGCTCTGGTCGTCGTCGCCGACGACGCAGATGTTGCGGTGCTTGGCGGCCAGGGTCTTGGTCAAAACGTACTGCGCGTGGTTGGTGTCCTGATACTCGTCGACGAGAAGATGGAGGAAATACTCCTGGTAATATTCCCGGACGCTCTGGTTCTCCTTCAGGAGCACGCAGGTCTTCAGCAAAAGGTCGCCGAAGTCAAGGGCGCCGGCCGCTTCCAGCTTCCTTTGATAGGCGACATAGATGCGCGCGGCGACCTGCCGCGAGCTGTCGACGGCGGCCGCGGCATAGATGGCGTAGGACTGGGCGTCGAGCAAATCGTCCTTGGCGCGGGAGATGATGGAGACGTACATCGGCGCCTTGTTGGTCTGTTCTTCCAGCCCGAGCTCCTTCATCGATTCGGTGACGAGCTTCTTCTGATCGGAGGCGTCGTAGATCGTGAAGTGCTTCTGCAGGCCCAGCGCCTCGTGGTGCTGGCGCAAGACGCGGCAGCAGAAGGCGTGGAAGGTATGCGCCCAGACGAGCGCCCCCTTGCCGGGGCAGAGCTCCTCGATTCGGCGGCGCATCTCGTCGGCCGCCTTGTTGGTGAAAGTGACGGCTAGGATGCGCTCGGCCGGCACGCCCTCCTCGATCAGCTTGGCGATGCGATAGGTGATGACGCGGGTCTTGCCCGTGCCCGCGCCGGCCAGCACCAAAAGAGGCCCCCCTAAATGGGTGGCCCCGGCTTTCTGTTCGGGATTGAGGTGATCGAGGTTGAGAGGCACTGAAACCGCCGACGACAACCTATTCTACCAGACCCGCCGCCAGCAGGTCCAACCGCTTCGACGGACGGCCCCTCCCCAAAAGTTCCCCTACTTCAGGGGCACTTCGTCGGCCAGGCGCATGAGGACGCGCGGCGGAGCGGGCAGCCCGGCGAGCTCGCCCCGCGCCGATTCGAGGGCCAGGGCGCCTCCCATGTCGTCGATCGGCAGGCGTATCGGCAGGACGGCCGCGTCGAGCTTCTCGTCGGCGACCCAGAGCGGCCGGCCGCCGGCGCGCACGGCCTCGCGCATCGGCGGGATCGTCGCGGCGCTGATCACGATAGAGTCACCCGCAATCGCCTCGAGCGCCGAGCGCCGCAGCGCCAGGTAAAGCCTTGGAACGCCGTCTCCCAGGCGCCTGGTGATGATGAAGCCCGCGGCGCCGCGCCCGCCCTCGGGCGCCGTGACGACGACTTGCGCCGCTCGGAGCCCGGCGTCTTGCCCGCGCGGAGAGACCATGCGGCAGGAGGAGGCCGCCAGAACCGCGACGAGGGCGACGAGCCGGCTCATCGCCTCCCCCGCGCCAGGACGGCGGCGTGCGCCTGCGAGCCGACGACCATGTTCTTCACCTCCAGAAGTTTAGCTTATGCAGCCGGCGAGGAGAATCGCTCGCTCAAACCAGCGCGCCGCGGCTCAATCGGCCGTCAACTGCATGCCGCGCAGCGGCCTGGACCAAAGGAAGGTCCCGGCGACGGTCGCCAGCGTCACGGCCCCGCCGAAGAGCACGCTCGGCACGGTGCCCATGAGCTGGGCGAGGAGCCCGGACTCGAAGGTGCCGAGCTCGTTGGAGACGCTGATGAAAATCGAATTGACGGCGGCGATGCGGCCCTTCATCTCCTCGGGAGAGAACAGCTGGACCATCACGGAGCGGATGACCATGCTCACCGAATCCAGCGCCCCGCCCAGAGCGAGCAGTCCCGCCGACAAGGCGAAGCTTTTAGAGACCGCGAAGCCGAGGATGGTCGCGCCGAAGCCCGCCACGACGAGCAGCAGCGTCTTGCCAGCGTTGCGGCGCACTGGCCGCCGGATCAGCCAGGCGCTGGCCAGGAGAGCTCCCGCGGCGGGCGCCGCGCGCAGCCAGCCCAGACCGGCCGGCCCGACGTGCAAGATGTCCTTGGCGAAGACGGGCAACAACGCGGTCACCCCGCCAAAAAGGACGGCCAGCATGTCGAGCGTCAGCGCGGGAAGGAGCAGCGGATGGGCGAAGACGTAGCGCAAGCCCGAGAAGACGGCCTCGAGCGGCGCCTCTTGTTTCGGCTCCCACGGCCGCGCGGGCACGCGGATCGGAGCGATCAAGACCAAGCCGAGCGCCAGAAGCCCAGCGTCGAAAGCGTGCGGAGCGCGGCCGCCTTGCCAGGCAAAAAGGAGGCCTCCGGCCGCCGGTCCGACCACCGAGGCCAGATGAATGGCCGATACGGTCCAGGCCGAGGACTCGTGGTAATGCTCGCGCTCGACCAGCCGCGCGATCACCGTCGTGCGCGCCGGCATGGCCAGCCCCGCGCCGACGCCGCTGACGAAGCTCGCCGCGTAGATCCAGCCCGCGCGCGCCCAAGGCGAAAGCCCCAAGCCCGGGCCCGAGACGGCGACGAGCATCACGGCGCCGGCGATGCTCAGGCGCAGCACCCAGCGGTATATCTTGAGCGGCTCGGAACGATCGACGACGTGGCCGGCCAAGAGCGTCAGCGCGATCGCCGGCACGGCCTGCACCAAGCCGACGAGGCCGAGCGCGAGCTTGGAGCCCGTCAGCTCGTAGAGCTGCCAGCCGACGACGAGGGCCTGGACCTGCTGGGAAAACTCGTAGAGCAGCCCCGCTTGGGTAAAGAGGAGGAAATGGCGGCGGCCGGAGCTCTGCACGGGGCAATCGAAAGCCCCCCACTGCGCTCGCCAGGAATCGAACCTGGATACCGAGCTTCGCAGGCTCGTACACTATCCATTGTGTTACGAGCGCAGTGGAGGGCCTTCGGAACCGGAATTATAGTATTTTTTGACGATTACCGCCGCGCCGCGCCGCTGTCTCGCGGCGGCGATGCCCATCGCACTAAGACTTGTCCCGGGGTCCGCGTCAACAGGAGCGGGTCCTGCGCGCGATTTTGGTACGCGGCTTCCTTCTTGACCAATGGAGCCAGATAGCGGTAAAGATCCTCAAGAACGACCTTCTTGTTCGAATCCTCGGCCGCGCCGCCCAACCCCTTGAGCAGATAGTAAGTGAAAAGGCCGTGGCCCTGCTGGGGCAAAATGCCGGCGATCTGCGCTCCCGTCGCCGCCGCCAGAAGGCTGACGTTCTTGCTCGGCGTTCCCAGACTGACTTCCGTGGCCAACGGACGTCCGGGCATCCCGATGGAGCGCGGGCCGAGGCCGGAAAAGCACGAGTCGAGGACGACCGTGATCCGGCGGGCCTTGAGCCGCGCCAGGTCGGCGTAGAGGCGTTTGAGCGAGAAAGCCGTCTTGTCCAAGAACTCCGGGTCCCCGTCCCAGGGAATCAAGTAGGACTGGCGCGTGGCCGGATTCGAAGCCCCGTGGCCGGCATAATAGAGGAAAAACCTAGAACCCCGCCGCAAGTTGCGCGGAAACCATTCTTCCAAGTAGCCCTGCAGGACGGCTTGAGTCGCGTTGGGCCCGGTCAGATAGACGATGTTGCGAGGAGGATATCCCATGGCGGCCAGATAGTCCTTGATCGTCGTCGCGTCCCTGACCGCGAACGCGGCCTGGGGGACCTTCCAATAGCGCTCGATCCCGACGACCAAGGCGAAGCTCTCCGCGACCGGGGCGACGGACGGCGGCGGCACGTCGACGTCGGAATAAACGGAGCCGTTGGGCGAGTCGTCGGGGCGAGTGGAGGGCATGGAGTCGTCCCGCGATTCGTCCTCGTCGGGAACCGGCGGAAGAGACTGCGCCAAGGCGGGCAGCCCCTTGGCTCGCGCCAATAGCTCGGCGATGTCATCCTGGCCGGCGGTCCTTGCGTTGGCGATGACCATTTCCGTGATCTTCGCGCGCGGCAGCAGAGCCTCGACCATCTCTCGATACCCGTGCGCGGCGGCGAAGCTCAGGGCCGAAGCATCCCAGGGATCGAGCTCGTTCGGGTCCGCCCCCTCGGCGATGAGTATCTTGGCGACGGGCACGTGATCGTAGATCGCGGCGTACATCAAGGCGGTCCGCCCGAAAAGGTCCTTTCGGCCCACGCTGGCTCCATAAGAAAGCAGGGTTTGCGCGACGGCGGCGTAGCCATGCGTGGCCGCCTCGATGAGAGCCGTGCGGTGGAAGTCGTCGCGCGCCTCGATCTGCGCTCCGTGGTCGATGAGCAGGCGCACGGCGGCCGATCGGCCGCCCACCGCCGCGTAAATGAGCGGCGTCTCGCCGAACTGGTCCCGCGCGTTGACGTCGGCCTTCGCGGCGATCATTTGCGACAGGGCGGCGGTATCGCCCTTTTGCGCGGCTTCCATGATGAATGGAATCGACGCGTAATCGCTGCTGGTGACTTCCGGCTCCTTTGGACCCCCCGAAGCCAGGCATGCGCCGAGGCTAACGCATATCCCCAGCCACGCCGGAAAACGCCAGTCGACGAATCCCATTCGTGCCATTATAGATCGACCCGTCCGCCAGCGCCAGCGTCGCCCGCCAAGAACGCGCGCTCACCCACGCGGCGATCTACTTATATACGCATAAGTAATAGGTCATTTGGTATGCTGGATGCATGTCACGACCAATGGGCAGTCCAGCGCAGTTGGAGCACCGTCGTATTCGCGCCCTTGAGCTGCTGAAGGCCGGCCACGGCGCGTTGTGGGTTTC
>DAIDHI010000082.1 GCA_027452025.1 Elusimicrobiota bacterium
AGGCGTTCATGGTTATACCGTAATCCCGCGGCTGATCCGACTGAAGGGCCAAAAGGCCCAGACGACGATAGGACTTTAGCCCCAAAAGGCCGGGAGCGCAAGGGCTATTTTCGAGTCCGGTCGAGCAGGCCGACGAGCTCGACGTGGGAGGTCTGTGGAAACAGGTCGACGGGCTGCACCCGGCGCAGCCGGAAGCCCGACTGCGCGAGATAGGCGGCGTCCCGGGCGAAGGTGGCCGGATTGCAGGAGACGTAGACCAGGCGCTCGACCTGCGGCGTGGTCAAGAAGCGCAGCGCGGGCTGGCTGAGGCCCGCGCGCGGGGGATCGACGACGGCGGCGCAGCCGCGCGGCAGCTGCTCGCGCAGGCGCGGCAACGCGGCCTCGACGCGCCCGGCGACGAAGCGGACGTTGCCGACGCCGTTGCGCTTGGCGTTTTCCCAGGCGTCGCGCACGGCGTCGCGGCTTTCCTCGACGCCGATGACGCGCGAGGCGGCGCGCGCGGCCCAGAGGGTGAGCGTCCCGGCGCCGCAGTAGAGGTCGAGCGCCAGCGGCCAGGCGCGGCCGCCCTCGCGCAGCGCGGCCTCGGCCTCGCCGTAGAGGACGGCGGCCGCGCCCGTGTTGACCTGCAGGAAAGCCGAAGGCGAAACCGAGAAGACGAAGGGGCCGACCTTCTCGTCGATGCGGCCCTCGCCCCACAGCCGCCGCCACGTCGGCCCCAGGACGACGGACGTCTGGAGCGGCTGCACGTTCTGGTGCAGGCCCACGAGCTCGGGGAAGGCCTCGCGCATGCGGGAGACGAACTTGTCGCGCATGGGGAAATCCGGCCCGCGCGTGACCAGGGCGGCGAGGGCGCGGCCCTCGTCGTTGGTGCGCACGAAAAGATGGCGCAGCCAGCCGCGGTGCGCGCGCTCGTCGTAGGTCGGCCAGCTCCACTCGGCGGCCAGCTCCTTGACCTTGAGGGCGATGCGCACGGAGAGGTCGGGCTGGACCGGGCAGGCGTCGAAATCGACGATGGCGTGGGAGTGGGGAGCGTAGAAGCCGGCGACGACGCGCCCGCCTTCCCGGCCGAAGGGGATCTGCACCTTGTTGCGGTAGCCCCAGGGCCGCGGCGAAGCCTTCGTCGGCGAGACCTCAAGGTCGCGGATCTTGCCGATGCGCGAAAGGCAGTCGAGCACGACCTCGCGTTTGTGGCGCAGCTGGGCTTCGTAGGGCAGCTGCTGCCAATCGCAGCCGCCGCAGGGCGCGGCCGCGCGCGCGGGATCGTAGTGCAGAGGGCAGGGCGGCGCGACGCGCTCCGGGCCCGGAGAGATGACGCGCAGGATGCGCGCCCGCGCGAAGCTGGACTTGGCCTCCACGACTTCCACCTCTAGCTCGTCTCCGGGCACGGCGTAAGGCACGAACAGCACGCGCGGCGAGCCGGCCGCGCGTGCCACCGCCGCCCCTTCCGGAGCCATTCGTTCCGCCCGCACTTTCAGCCGCTCCGGCGCCATGGGCTGATCGTATCAATTTTGTACAATCGTTCCATGAAACGCATGACGGCGGTCCTCGCCTTGACGGCTCTCCTGGCCGGCTGCGTCCCCTATCCGGGGGCCGGCGGCGACCAAGCGACGACCTCGACCACGCTGCCGACGGGCCACTTCCCGCTGCTCGATCCCGGGGCCGCGCAGCTCGACAGCCTGCATTTCCGGGTCTACGCCTACGGCAGCCAGGAAGCCCAGGCGATCTCCGACGCGGCGGAAGCCGACTACAACCGCATCATGGTCGACACCAATCTCTACAGCTTCCATCCCTCGGGCCTCTACCGGATCGTCGTCTACGCAAACCAAGGCGAGTATCTGAAGAAGACCCGTCAGCCGCAGTGGTCCGGCGGCGTGACCGTGGGCACGTCCATCTACACGTTCTACGGGCCGGCGCTGGAGCGCACGATCGCCCACGAGATGACGCATCTGATCTGGTTCGAGTACATGAACAACCGGGTCGACCCCACCCTGCGCTGGATCAACGAGGGGCTGGCCGTCTACGAAGAGGAGAAAGCCGCCGGCGGGGGCACGCGCCGCATCGACCTGTTCTCCCGCCTGGAGCCCACGCTGCGCAGCCAGCCGATCCCGATGGATCAGCTCATCAACCTGACCCCAGCGACCGAGCGCGACCGCACGGTCAGCCTGTGGTACGCGGAGGCGGTGGGGCTGGTCAGCTTCATGATCGAGCGCGGCGGCCGCATCGGATTTTCGCAGTTCCTGCAGGAGCTCCAGCAGGGCCGCGATCCCGACCAGGCCATCGGAGACTCGTTTCCGGGCATGTGGAGCTCGCTCGGCGCCCTGGAGCAGGCCTGGCAGCAAAGCCTGCTGTGATATGAAGAGCCCGGCGCGGGGTCTTTTCGCCCAGCGCAAGGTCGTTTTGCCCGTCAAGGGGATGCACTGCGCCTCCTGCGTGGCGAAGGTGGAGGCGGCCGTGGGCGGCGTCGAGGGCGTGCGCTCCGTCAGCGTCGACCTGCCCTCGCGCACCGTGGACGTCTCCTTCGACGACAAGCCGGGCCTCGACCGCATGATCCGCCGCGCTATCGAGAAGGCCGGCTACGACGTGCTGGGCGAGACCCGGACGCGCACCGAGGCCGAGGCGCTGAGCCTGCACGAGCAAGAGGAAGAGCAGCGCGTCCTCATGCTGCGGCTGCAGTTCTCGATCCTCCTCGCCGTGCCGCTTCTGGCCGCCGGCTGGCTCGACCTTTCCCCGTATACCGCCCTGCTGCTCGCGATCCCGATCCAAGTCTGGGGCGGCTGGCATTTCCACGAGGGGCTCGTTCGCAGCGCCGTGCGCGGCACGGCCGACATGAACACGCTGGTGTCCTTGAGCAGTTGGGCGGCTTTCCTCTATAGCGCTTACGTCGTGATCTTTCCCGAGACCATGCCGGCCGCGGCGCGCCAGCCCCAGTGGGACGCCGTCGCCGGGCTGATCATCCTCGTCACCTTCGGCCGGTGGCTCGAAGCCAAGACCCGCGGCAAGACCAACGAAGCCGTCGCCAAGCTCATGCGCATCGCGCCCAAGACCGCGCGGGTCGTGCGCGACGGCAAGGAACAGACGATCGCCCTCTCCGAGGTGCGCGTCGGCGACGTCGTGCGCGTGCGCCCCGGCGAGCAGGTGGGCCTCGACGGCGAGGTGGTCTCGGGGTTCTCCACCGTGGACGAGGCGCTGCTCACGGGGGAAAGCCTGCCCGTCGAGAAGTCCCCGGGCAGCCGCGTCTTCGGCGGCACCATGAACAAGACCGGGGCGCTCGAGCTGCGCGTGGCTCGGCCCGGCAGCGAGTCGGCGCTGGCGCGCATCGTTGAAGCCGTGCGCACCAGCCAAGCGACCAAGCCCCAGATCCAACGCTTCGCCGATCGCGCGGCGGCGGTGTTTGTCCCGGTTGTCGTGCTCGTGGCGGTGTCCTCCGCCTTGCTGTGGTCGGTCTACGGCCGGGAGCCCAAGATCCTCATGGCCTTGACCGCGCTGGTGTCCGTGCTCGCCGTGGCCTGCCCGTGCGCGCTGGGCCTGGCGACGCCCTTGGCCGTCATCGCGGGCATGGGGCGCGCGGCGGAGCTGGGCATCTTCATCCGCAATGCCGAGGTGCTGGAGGAAGCCGGCCTGCTCGACGTCATCTTGTTCGACAAGACGGGCACCCTGACGCAGGGCAAGCCCAAGGTCGTCGAGACGATCGTCGCCAAGGGCGAGCTCGACGAAATGACGCGCCTGGCCATGGGGGCGGAGCTGCGCAGCGAGCATCCCTTCGCGCCGGCGATCATCGCTTTCGGGCACTATCGGGGCCTGATCCCCGCCGACGTGGAGTCCTTCGAGGCTTTCCCCGGGCGGGGCGTGCTCGTGCGCGCCGAGGCGAAGACCATCCGCGCCGGGAGCCTGGCGTGGCTCAAGGAGGAGGGCTGCGCGGTGCCGCAGGAACGCCTGGGCCACCACTCCGCGGGCTCCATGCTGGGCGTCTGCGCCGACGGGGACTTCCTCGGCGCCTTCGTCCTGGCCGACCAGCTGCGCCCCTCCGCGCCGGAGGCCGTGCGCCGGCTGGTCTCTCTGGGCCTGGAGGTCGTGCTCGTCTCGGGCGACCGCAACGAGGTCGCCTACAAGGTCGCCGAGCAGGCGGGCATAGGCCGGGTCTTCTCCGAGGTGCTGCCCGAGGAGAAGGCCAGCATCGTCGAGCGCCTGCAAGGCGAGGGCAAGAAAGTCGCGATGGTCGGAGAAGGCTTCAACGACGCGCCGGCGCTGTCCAAGGCCGACATCGGTATCGCGCTCGCCTCGGGCACCGACATCGCCATCGAGGCCGCCGACATCACCGTCATGAACCCCGACTTGCGCGCGCTGGTCTCCGCGGTGGCGCTCAG
This sequence comes from Elusimicrobiota bacterium, assembly GCA_027452025.1. Taxonomy (GTDB): domain Bacteria; phylum Elusimicrobiota; class Elusimicrobia; order UBA1565; family UBA9628; genus DAIDHI01. Next base: position 4,365 of record DAIDHI010000082.1, read on the forward strand.
CCGCCGCATCCGCCGGGTCATCCGCCAGAACCTGTTCTGGGCCTTCGCCTACAACATCGTCCTGATCCCCGTGGCCGCCGGGGCGCTGTTCCCGTTTTTCGGCGTGATGCTCAAGCCGGAGTTCGCCGGCGGCGCGATGGCCCTGAGCTCGGTGTCCGTCGCGCTCAATTCGCTGCGCCTGAGGAGAAAGCATGGCCCGGAAGAAAGCTGAGGAGCCGCTGGTCTACGGATACGTCCCGGAGCTCGCCCTATCGGGAGCCGACGCGCCGCTGCCGCCGATCGAAACCTGGCCCAACCAGCACCGGGGCTACGAGATCAAGATCGAGTGCCCGGAGTTCACCTCGGTCTGCCCCAAGACCAAGCTTCCGGACTTCGGCAAGCTCACGCTCGTCTACAGGCCCGACAAGGAATGCCTGGAGCTGAAATCGTTCAAATACTACCTGCTCGGCTACCGCAACATGGGCATCTTCTACGAGAACGCCGTCAACCGCATCCTCGACGACGTCGTCGCCGCCTGCAAGCCCGCGTGGGCCGTGCTGGAGGGTGCTTTCACCACGCGCGGCGGCATGCACTCCACGATCACGGCCCGCCATCCCCGGAAATAGCGGGCCGGATCCCTGTTGGCCGAGTAAGCCAGGAAGTCGAGGGGATCCGGCCGTACGGACGGTCCGCAAGATCAGCGCCGGTTGCGGCGCAAGCGGTCGATCAGCAGCCCGCTGAGCATCGCCACGCCCACTCCCGCCGCCGCGTAGCCGGCCTCCGGGTGGTTGCCTTTATCGCGGGCCGTGGCCGCGTCCGCGCCGGTGTTGGCGTAGCGGTGCGTCGTGGGCATGATCGAATCGCCTTCAGACCTGACGCTGTTGACGGCATGGCCTTCCCCCGCGGCGAATGCCGGCGCCGCCAGCGCGAGGGTCAAGATCAAGAGTGCCGCGTCCTTCATAGGCGCCTCCTATCCGAAGTATACCGCCGCGGGCGCGGCGGAAGTACTAGGCCGGCTCGGCCAGGAGGTCGCGCACGACGCGGTCGACGTCGGCTTTTTGGGGAACGGTGAAGTGCTCTAGGTTCGGCGAAAGCCCGATGCCGGGCGTCGCCTTGCCGCAGAGCAGCCGCGGCCGGACCTTGAGCTCATAGAAGAGCTCGTCGACGGTGCGGCGCAGGAGGTGCTCGCCGAAATTGGTGATCTCGGTCTCCTCGTTGAGGAAGAGCACGCGGCCGGTCTTCTTGATCGACGCCTTGATCGCCTCCCAGTCGTAAGGGACGAGGGAGCGCAGATCGAGCACCTCGACCGAGCCGGCGCCCTGCTGCGAGAGCTCGCCGGCGACCTCGCGCGCGATCGGCGCCAGGCGCCCGTGCGTGACCACCGTGGCGTCGGTGCCCTCATGAGCCACCCGGGCCTGGCCGATGGGCACCTCGTATTCCTGGACGTCGGGCCAGCGCGGCTTCCATTTGGAGCGGTCGCCGAGCGGGGCGTCGATCATGGCGTGGAGCTCTTTATCGTCGGCGGGCTCGCCCGGGATGAGCTCCGCTCCGCGGCTGCGCAACAGAGCCTTGGGCTCGAGGAAGAGCACGGGGTTGTCGTCCTTGATCGCCGAGATCATCAGGCCGTAGGCGTCCAGCGGCGTCGACGGGCAGACCACCTTCATGCCGTGCAGCTTGGTCGCCACCGAGTCGAAGGAGTGCGAATGATAGATCGAGCCGTGGATGCCCGAGCCCGTCGGGGTCATGAGGACCATCGGCGTCTTGTAGCGGCCTCCCGACATCCAGGTCGCGTTGCCGCAGAGCTTGAGCATGTCGATGGCGTTGAAGATGTAGTCGACGAACTGGACCTCGGCCACGGGGCGAAAGCCCGCCCAGGCCAGGCCCAGCGCCGCTCCGATGATGCCGCGCTCGTCGAGCGGCGAGTTCCAGGCCGTCTTGAGCCCCTGCGTGGCGGTGAACACCCCGCCCAGGGGCGCGCCCACGTCCTCGCCGAAGATCTCGCGCACGCCGAGGTTCTCTTCGCCGTAGTGGAGGGCCAGCCGGATCGCCTGCGCCATGTTGGCCATGGTCAGCTGCCTCCCTTGGTGGGATAGGAAGGAGGCAGTCCTTCGGAATAGACGTCCTCCCAGATCGTCTCGGGCTCCGGGAAGGGCTCCTGCTTGACTTGCTGGTGGGCGCGGTCGATCTCCTCTTGATTGGCGTGCCAGACCTTCTCGAAGTCTTCCTTCGAGGCCAGGCCTCGCTCGATCATCTTGGCCTCGAGCAGCTGGATGCAGTCGGCCTCGGGGATGCGGTTGGCGCCCGAGGACGATGAGTGGCCGTAGAGGCGGCTGCACTTGGCCTCGAGCAGGTACGGCTTGCGCTCCTTGCGCACGTAGGCCATGGCCTTGGCGACGGCGTCCCAGGAGGCCACGACGTCGTTGCCGTCCACGGTGGCGCTGGGCATGCCGAAGACCTTGCCCCAGTCGGCGATGCTGCGCTCGCCGTGCTGGGTGGGCTCGGGCGTCGAGATCGCGTAGCCGTTGTTGACGACGACGATCAGGATCGGCAGGGGCAGCGCGGGGCGGTTGGCCCAGACCAGGCAGGAGTGGAAGTCGCCCTCCGCGGTGCCGCCGTCTCCGCCGTTGACGATCGTGATGGCGTCGGTCTTGGTGTGAGCCTGGGCGATGCCGGTGCCGATGGAGGTCGAGTACTGGGTCTCGATCGTGGGGGAGACGGGGACGATGTTCCAATCGGGGACGGCCGGATGATTGACGAAATTGCGCCCCTTGGAGTAAGGGTCGGTGGCCACCGAGCGCATCTGGCGGATGTCGTCGATGACGGGCGCTCCCAGCGCGAGCATGATGGCGCTGGAGCGATAGTGCAAGTGGAGGTAGTCGTACTGGACGCCTTGCCCCTTCTTGACTTGCAGGCCGAGCGGCACGTTGAAGCCTTCCTCGCCCGGGCCGCCGATCCAGAAGAAGCCGTCGCCGCTCTTGCTCATCTTGATGAGCCGCTCCTCGAGCACGCGCGCTTTGACCATCAGGTCGTGCAGGCGAAGGAGCTTTTCGGAGCCGAAGGCCAGGTAGGGATCTGCGGATTTTGGAGCGGCGACGCTTGGATTGCCCATGTCAACCATATTATATACAATAACGTCTCAGACGCCCAGTTGGCGCAGCGGTAGCGCGTTCCCTTGACATGGGAAAGGTCATAGGTTCAAATCCTATACTGGGCACCATTTGAGCGAGCAGGGCCTTTGCTCCGGGGGCAAAGGCCCTGAACTTTTATGGTGTCAGGCCTTGAATTGTTTGACTTTTTCGAGGAAAGAAAAAGTCAAACAATTCAAGGCCTGACACCAAACCCCCGTTACTTGACATCGTAATAGGTCGAGGGTAGACTTAATGCACCGTGAACACTTTGGCCAAGGAGCAGTCCGTGGACGTTGACTCGCGCGAGTATGTCGACGCGCTCAGGCATTCCTGCGCCCACGTCATGGCGCAGGCCGTGCAGGAGCTCTTTCCCGGCACCCGGATCACGATCGGCCCGGCGATCGAGAACGGGTTCTACTACGATTTCGACGGCCCCCATCATTTCACGGAAGAGGATCTGCCCAAGATCGAGAAGCGGATGCGGCAGATCGCCGAGGGCAACCATCCTTTTATAGGTAAAGAAGTCACGCCCGAGGAGTCCCGCAAGTTCTGGGAAGCGCGGGGCGAGAAGTTCAAAGTGGAGCTTCTCGACGGCATCGTGGCGCGCGGCGAGAAGGTCACGCACTACAGCCACGACAATTACGTCGATCTGTGCCGCGGCGGCCATCTGCAAGACACCCGCGGCATCCGCCATTTCAAGCTGCTCTCCGTCGCCGGCGCCTATTGGCGCGGCGACGAGAAAAACCCGATGCTGCAGCGCATCTACGGCACGGCTTGGCCGACCAAAGACCAGCTCGACAAGCACCTCAAGATGCTCGAGGAGGCCAAGGCCCGCGACCACCGCAAGCTCGGGCCGGCGCTCGACCTTTTCAGCATCCAGGAGCTGGCCGGGCCCGGCTTGATCTTCTGGCACCCGAAAGGCGGCCTGATGCGGCTCATCATGGAGGATTGGCTGCGCGCCGAGGCTTTAGCGCGCGGCTATCAGATGGTCTACACGCCGCACATCGCCAACGTCGAGCTGTGGAATACCTCGGGACACCGCAGCTTCTACAAGGACAACATGTTCGGCGAAATCGAGGTGGAGAAGGGCGAGTATCAGTTGAAGCCCATGAACTGCCCCTTCCACATCCTGATCTACCAAAGCCGCCTGCGCAGCTACCGCGAGCTTCCGCTGCGCCTCTCGGAGCTCGGCACCGTCTATCGCTACGAGCGCTCCGGCGTCCTGCACGGCCTGATGCGCGTGCGCGGATTCACCCAGGACGACGCCCACATCTTCTGCACGCCCGATCAGATCGAGGGGGAGGTCGAAGGCTGCATCGACTTCGCCCTGCACGTCTTCAAAACCTTCGGCTTCGAGCGCTACCAGATGGAGGTCTCGACCTGGGACCCGGCCAAGCGCTCGGACTACATCGGCGACGAGGGGGACTGGGGGCGGGCGCAGGCCGCGCTCGAATCGGTGCTCAAGCGACGCGGCGTTCCTTATAAGCTGTGCCCGGGAGAAGCCGCGTTCTACGGCCCCAAGATCGACGTCAAGCTCATCGACGCCATCGGCCGCTCCTGGCAGCTGTCGACGGTCCAGTTCGATTTCAACCTGCCCAGGAAATTCGGCATGGAATACATCGCCCCGGACGGGTCTCGCAAGCAGCCCCTGATGGTGCACCGCGCCCTCTACGGCTCGATCGAACGCTTCTTCGGCATCCTCATCGAGCATTACGCGGGGCACTTCCCGTTGTGGCTTTCGCCCGTCCAAGTCAAGATCCTGACCCTGACCGAGGCCCAGAACGACGCCGCGCTGGCGCTGGAGTCGCGCCTGAAGGCCGCCGGCCTGCGCCCGGCCGTCGACTTGCGCGGCGAGAAGATCGGGGCCAAGATCCGCGACGCCCAGCTCGAAAAGACGCCCTACATGGTCGTCCTGGGCCCGCGCGACGTCGCTTCCGGCACGCTGGCCGTCCGTCTGCGCGACGGGCGTCAGTTGAGCGGCGTGACGGAATCGCAGTTCGTCTCCAAGCTCAGCCAGGAATGCGCGGAGAAGCTGACTTCTCCGCATTGGGAGCAGCCACAGTGAAACCACTCCATCGAAAGCTCCGCCTTCCGTGCGCCCTGATTCTCGCCTTGCCCGCGTCGGCCTGCGCATTCTCATTCTCATGGGGAGGCCACCGCGACGCGGGGCAGTCGCAGGCCGAGGAGGACGCCTTCGTCTCCGCCGCGGCGATGTACCAGGACACGGGACGCGACAAGATGGCCGTCGTCCAGGCGCTCGACAGCTATCTATCCCAGTTCCCGGACAGCCCGCGGGCCTTCGACGCGCGCTTCCTCGTCGGCGACGCTTATATGAAGCAGGCCCTGTCCATCCTGCGAGCCGAAGCCTCCAACAAGAAGACGCAAGCCGATCGCCTCTTGGCTCCCAAGAATCCCGCCGCCGTCAAGGCGCTCGAGGACGCCCGCGACGCCTTCCAGGACGTCGTGCGCAATAAGCGCTCGGGCTTGGCCGCCTCCGCGCAGTATCGCCTGGGCGAGGTCGCCTACAACGAAAAGGACTGGGCCAAGGCGGCCCAGGAATTCGGCAAGGTCGAGAAGAACTACCCCAAGTCCTACGTCGTGGGCGAAGCCATGATGGGCGTCGTGTTCTCCGACCTGGCCCTCGAGCAGTTCAGCGAGGCCGAGGCCGAGCTCTTCCTTCTCGGCGAAACCTTCCCGACCTACCTGCGCGTGCCCGCCGTCCTTTACGCCGAGGGCATCGTCGCCCTGCACAAGGGCGACTACGAGAACGCCGAGAGCGCCTTGAAGCAGGTCCACACGGCCGAGGCGCAGTACTACCTGGGCAAGACCTATCTGCTCTCCAAGCGCGCCTATCTGGCCGCGGCGGCCTTCGAGGACCTTCTGCGCGATTACCCCAACAGCGACCTCAAGGAGGAGGCCCAGTTCTTCATCGGCGACTCCTTCTTCCTGGCCGAGGACTACGACGGCGCCATCTCCAAATACCAGAAGTTCATCGCTCTCTACCCGGACAGCCCGCTGCGCGTCTCGGCGACGTTTCGCATCGGCTCGTCCTATTTCCAAAAGAAGGACTACGTCGAGGCCCGCGCGAACTTCCAGGCCGTCGTCGATCGCTATCCCAAGGACTTCTTCGCGCCGCTGGCGCAGTACTGCATCGCCGAGTCCTACCTGATCGCGGGCCAGATGCGCGACGCGCTCTTCGCCTACACCAAGGTCATCACGCAGTATCCGGAGACGATCAAGGTCTCGCCGCTGGCCCACTTCAAGCTGGCCTGGACGGAGTATCAGGTGGGGGACTACATGCAGGCCGTGCAGACGGCGCAGAACTTCCTGTCGATGTATCCGACCAACGCTCTGGCCAAGGACGTGCTGATGATCGAGGGCAACGCCCTCATCAAGCTCAAGCGCCACGACGAGGCCGTCGCGGCCTTCCAGCGCATCATCGACTTGGCGCCGTCCTCGGACATCGCCGAGCAGGCCCTTTTCGAGATACTGCAAGACGAGTTCAACCAGAAGCAGTACAACTCGATCCTGACGTCCTATCAATACATCTTCCGCCACTTGCCGCCCTCCCGGTCGAAGTGGCGGGCCATGAGCTACCTCTACGCGGCCGAGGCGTATCTGTCGCTCAACCAGGCCGACGAGGCCAAGACCATCTACGAGATGGTCCTGAAGGTCTATCCGGACGATCCCGCGGCCTATTACGCGCAGGACGGCCTGGCTTGGGCCGACACTTATAAGGGCGACGACCAGGCGGCGCTGCAGGATCGCCAGAAGCTCAAAGACATGCTCTCGACGGTCACCTCGACGTTCAGCTTCACGGGCTTAAACGAGCTCGGGATCGCCGACAGCATGTTCAATCAGAAGAACTATCAGGACGCCTACCAGCTCTACGACAAGTTCGCCAAGGACTCGCCCAATGCCCCGGAGGCTCCGTCGGCGATCTACCGCTCCGGCATGAGCCTCTACCACCTGCGCTATTATTCTCAGGCCGTCGACACCTGGCGCCAGCTCATCGCGCGCTACCCCAACGCCAATGAGACGCGCCTGGCCGCCTATCAGGTGGCCGACACGCTGTTCCGGGCCCAGAAGTATCCGGAGGCCGTGCAGGCCTACAAGGACATCATCGCCAAGTATCCGGACAGCCAGCAGCTGCCCTTGGCCTATCTGCGCATCGCCCAGGCCGCCTTTAACGGCAAGGACGACGAGACGGCGCTCAAGCAGGTCGAGCAGCTCGTGGCCCGCTATCCCAAGGCGGCGGAGTCCGGGGACGCCCTCGACCTGCTCGAAGCCATCTTCGACCGCAACCCGAAGGTCGACTACAAGAAAGTGCTGCGCGGGATCATGTCGCTGCATCCCAATACCGACATCGCCGGCGAGGCGCAGTTCCGCTTGGCCAGGCGCGCCTTCGAGGCCAAGGACTACGAGACGGCCTCCAAGGAGTTCCAAAGCTTCAGCGTCAACTACACCAACCACCCCGACCTGCCCAAGGCCCAGTTCTACCTGGGCGAGTCGTACTTCGACAAGGGAGACTACCAGGACGCGATCCCGGCCTTCGAGCGTCTCATCGAGAACTTCGACCGCAGCGACGACACGCCGCTGGCGCTCTTTCACCTCGGCAGCTCGTATTACAGCCTCAAGCAGTACGAGAGCGCCGCCAAGTACTATTCCCGCCTCATCGAGGAATATCCGAACTCGGACTACACCAAGGCGACGCAGTTCAATCTGGCCCTGGCTTACAAGGCCCTGGGCAAGCTCGACATGGCGCAGTACGCTTACCAGAAGTACGCCGCCGCCGCCGGCCCGGGCGACGCGTCGACCGAGGCGGCCTACTGGGAGATTTACGCGATCCAGAAGGACCGCAAGGACTTCGACGGCGCCCTGGCGACGCTGCAGCAGATCACGGACAACGCCAAGCCCGGCACGGACGCGCCGCTGGAGGCCGCCTACCGCATGGGAGAGATCTACCAGGCGCAAGGACGGCCCGATGAGGCGATGACGGCGTGGGAGAAGCTCCAGGCGATGCGCCCGGCCTCCAACCCCTTCCGCCTCCAGGCGCTCATCAAGCTCGGCGAGGCCTACGAGAAGGCCTCCGACTGGGACCGCGCGATCGCCGTCTACGAGGACCTCGCTCACAACGCCTCGCGAGACGTCGCGCAGTCGGCGGCTCAGCGAGCCGCGGCGCTGCGCCAGACTTACGAGGGCAAGCGCGCGGCCCGCAAGAAGCATTCGGTCGCGCAGTCGCAGGGACAATCCGCGCCCGCGTCGCAAGGCGCCGCTTCGGATGGGGGCGGAGCGGCTCCGGCCGCGCCGTCGTCGGACGGAAATCTGCCCGGCATGGGCAACTAGCCGCACAGGAGACCGCATAAATGGGCAACGAGATCAACTTCCTGGTCATCTTCCGGGACAGCTTCACTCTGATCATCCTGCTGTTCTGCTCGGTGATCTCATTCACGTTCATGTTCGAGCGCTGGTGGTACTTCCGGCGCGCCGACGGCAAGGGTGATGAGATCCTCGGCCATGTCCATAAGCTGCTCGAGCAGGGCAAGGCGGACCAGGCGGTCAGCCTGACGCAGAAAAACCCCGCGGCCGTGGCCCAGGTCATCCACTACGGCCTTCTGCACTCCAACCGCTCCCGCAAGGACCTCGAGGAGCTGCTGGCCAGCAAGCGTCTCGAGGAGCGCATGAAGCTCGAGCGCTTCCTGAGCGTGCTCGGGACGCTGGGCAACGTGGCGCCCTTTATCGGCCTCTTCGGCACCGTCGTCGGCATCATCAAGGCCTTTCAGGACCTCGCCCTGGCGGGCGGCGGCGGCCCGAGCGTGGTCGCGCGCGGCATCGCCGAGGCCCTGGTGGCCACCGCGGGCGGCCTGGTCGTCGCCATTCCGGCCGTCATCATCTACAACTACTTCATGCGGCGCGTCAAAAGCATCGCGGCCGACATGGAGGTCGCGTCAACCCGCCTGGTGGTGATGCTCGGAGCGAAATAAGCCATGGCCATCGGCGCCGGCGCCAAGGGCGAAGAGCCGATCACGGCGATCAACGTCACGCCGCTGGTCGACGTCTGCCTGGTGCTGGTGATCATCTTCATGGCCGTGGCTCCGATGGCCCTGACCGTCGGCATCAAGGTCCTGGAGTCGCGCGCCGGCGCGGCTTCGGGCAAGGCTTCGGTCGAGGACAACGTCAACGTCAAGCTCACCGCCGACGGCCGGCTGACGGTCAACGGCCGCGCCGTGGCGCTCGACGCCCTGGGCGCTTACTTGATGTCCGCGCTGCAAAAGAGCAAGGACCGCATGGTCATCATCTCGGCCGACGACGCCAACCGCGTCGGCCAGGTCGTGCGGGTCCTGGACGTCGCGCGCCAATCCGGCGCGCTCAAGCTCGCCATCCTCAAAAACGAGGACGAGCGGCCGGTTCACCGGGGGAGGAAGGGCTGACATGGCGATGGGGCCGACCGACGACGACGACATCGTCGCGGGCATCAACGTCACGCCGCTCGTCGACGTCTGCCTGGTGCTCGTCATCATCTTCATGGTGACGGCGCCGCTGATGTCCGATCCGGTCATCAAGGTGACCTTGCCCAAGGCCCACACCCACGAGGGGGAAGAGCGCGATAAGATCACGATCACTCTCGGCAAGGGCGGACAAATGGCCTTGGACGAGAAGATCTACAAGACGATCCCCGACATGCGCGACGATCTCCGGCTCAAGCTCGCCCAGAGCGACTCCAAGCTGGTCATCCTGCGCGCCGACGAGGACGCCCTCAACGGCCAGCTGACCGATCTCATGGCCGAGGCCAAGGCCGACGGCGCGCAGTCGCTGACGATCGCCACGGAGCAGGAACGATGACCCCGGAGACCGGCCCCCGGCTCCCCGTGTCCGTCATCGGCTCGGTGGCCTTTCACGCGGCCGCGCTCGCTTTCCTCATGCTTGTCCACACCTCGAAGACCGAGACCACCCACGTGGTGTCCAACGTCGATTTGATGATCCAGGTCCACAAGGCCGTGGCGCTGCCCAAGGCCATGCCGCGGGCGACCACGCCGCCGAGCACCTGGAACTTTCTCAAAATGGCGCTGCCGCAGGCGCCCAAGCTGTCGATGCAGACCCTCGACATGAAGGTCCCCGAGCACCGCGTCCTCATGCAGGCGCAGCCCAAGCTCCAGGACCGCGGCCGTTACCACGCCGGCCCGCAGCTCAAGGCCCTCGACATGAGCGCCCATCACACGAGCCTGGCCTCCATCGCCGAGTCCGGGGCCGAGATGCATCACCTCAGCAAGCTGGCCAGCCTGCCCGCGCTCGAGGAGGTGGGACGCCGGCGCATCCGCAACCTACCGGCGGCGATCAAGCTCGACGACGAGCGGCGGCAGGCGACGGCGCTGCAGGGCCTGGGCGCCATGGGCCAAATCGAGCCGTCCCGCCGCGCGCCGGCTCCGGTGGGCCAGGCGCTGCAGGACGCCGGCTCGGCGCCGCCGTCCTCGGGCTTCGCCAGCCGCATCGCCTCCATGCTTCCCTCTTCCAGCGGCATCGACATGAGCCGCCGGGCGGCGCCCGTCGGCATCCCCAAGCAGGTCATCGCGCAGCCGGTCGCGCGCAAGCGAAGGGCCGCCCAAGCCCTGATCGGCGACGACAAGAAGGGCGTGACGATCGAGGGCCCGCTGCAGGACCGCAAGGTCCTCTCCTACGACATTCCGGAATTTCCCAAGTGGGCCCGGGATCAAGGCGTCCTCGAGGCGTCCGTGGCGATACGCTTCTGGGTCGACCATGCGGGCACCGTGATGGACAACATGCGCATCGAGCACACCTCCGGCTACGGGCAGCTCGACCGCCTGGCGATGGATTCGCTGAGGAACTGGCGCTTCGCCCCGATCCCCAGCGAGGAGCGGCAGTGGGGCGTCATCACCTTCCGGTTCGTCTTGGAGTGACACCATGAAAATCACCTGGTCCTTCCTCGCCGTCATGCTCCTGGTCCCCGCGGCTCGCGCGCAGGACGCCTCGGGCCTTCCCGGCGTCGGCACGCCCGCCGAGTCCTCTCCCGCCGCCGCCGACGGCTCGAGTTCGCCTTCGCCCGCGGCCGGACAGACCAAGGTCCAGACCAATTCCAACGGTCTTCCCACGCAGGTGATCATCAAGGGCGCCGAGGAGGCCAATAAGCTCGGCAATCTCAAGCCGCCGCTCCACATCGACGTCGATCCCTTCGAGACGATCCGGCCTTCGCTCGCGCCCGACCAGTCGCTCCTGCTGGCCGTCTCGCCTCTGACGGTCTCGTGGCGCAGGACCCATCCCGAGACGCTCTACAACCAGCGCGTCATCGAGCCCTGGCGGCTGACCTTCAGCGAGCGGCCCGGCATCGTCTTCCGGGTGCGCGACGAGCTCGACGAGGTCATGCAGCGCAAAGTCAGCGACAAGGAGGCGCGCAGCTACGCCTGGAGCCTGACCATCGCCGACGAGGAAGGCCGCGTCTTCCATCATTTCGAGGGCTCCAGCAACCCGCCCAAGGAGCAGTTGTGGACCGGGCAAAACGATCAGGGCGAGTGGATCCACGCCGGGCGGTCCTATTCCGCCGTCTACACCTTCACCGACCCGAGCGGCTCTCCGCGCACGGGCGTGGGCAAGCCCCTGCTCTTCAAGGGCATCGTGCATCAGGAGGATACGGGCATGCACATCAGCCTGGATTCCTCGGTCCTCTTCGGCTCGACCAAGTCCAACTCGGACCTGGTCGACCCCGACGGGCCCAACCTGCTGCGCTCGGCCTGCGATCTCATCAAGCGGCGCTTCACCGGCATCCCGATCAGCGTCCGGGTGTTCGCGGCCACCAAGGAGCTCGGCGACGCGCAGGCCGGCGCGATTTACAACTACCTGCTCAAGGAGCTCATGCTGACGGCCAAGAACGTGAGCGTCGACTCCGCGCGCGCCGCTTACTCCGACCAGCGGGTGGAGATCGTCCTGCTCAACCGCTAGTGCTGCGTCTCCTGGCCCTTCTGCTCCTGGCGCGGCCCGCCGCCGCGCTGCCGCCGACGCCGACGAGCCGGCAGGAGCGCGACTTCCAGGCCGTGCTGCGGCGGGCGCTCAAGGAGGGCGCGGACGCGCCCGTCAGCAGCATCGCGGCCTCCCTGGGCTTCGACCGCCGTCTGCGCAGCAAGCTCCTGCGCTACCGCCAGGACGACTCGCCCGACGACGCCGAGCACGTCTTCGCCGTCTTCTACTCCAGCTCCGCCGCGGGCTGGCGCCTCTACGGAGCGCAGGTTTCTCGCGAGCGGGGCTTCATGGGCATCGACGGCAAGACGGTGGTCAGCGGGGTGGCGTTCCGGCTCGACATGCGCGGCATGGTCCAGCGCGCCTTCGAGATCCCCGAAGGGCCCATCGACGCCTTGAAGGGGCGGCTGCTGGCGGTCAACGGCAAGACGATCAAGCGGCTGCGCGCGGAGCTGCGGTTCCTCGCCGACACCGTGCCGCGCGACAAGCTCAAGGCCGCCGGCTCCTAGCCTCGCCGCGCGCCGCGGCCGGTCCGTCATCGTCTTGTGGCGCCGCCGGCAAAATTCCTAGGATATTCTTGGCGTAATTCCCACAGGAGAACGAAACCCATGGCTATCAACGTCGGAATCAACGGATTTGGCCGCATCGGCCGCCTCGTCCTGCGCGCGGGCATCAAGAATCCCGAGCTCAATTTCGTCGCCGTCAACGACCTGACCGACGCCGCGACTCTGGCGCACCTCTTCAAATACGACTCCACCTTCGGCCAGTATCCCGGCACCGTCGAAGCCGTGGGCAACGACCTGCGCATCGACGGCAAGCTGATCAAAGTCGTCGCCGAGAAGGAGCCCGCGAAGCTGCCTTGGAGGCAGTTGGGCGTCGAGCTCGTCATCGAGTCGACGGGGCGCTTCACCGAGGCCGAGAAGGCCAAGGGACACATCCAGGCCGGCGCCCGCAAGGTGATCATCTCCGCTCCCGCCAAGGGCGAGGACATCACGGTCTGCATGGGCATCAACGAGGACCTTTACGACCCGGCCAAGCACAACGTGATCTCCAACGCCTCCTGCACCACCAACTGCCTGGCGCCGCTGGCCAAGGTCGTCAAGGAGAACTGGGGCATCAAGTCCGGCCTGATGACGACGGTGCACTCCTACACCAACGACCAGGTCGTCCTCGACTTCGCCCACAAGGACCTGCGCCGGGCCCGCGCGGCCGCGCAGAACATGATCCCGTCGTCCACGGGAGCGGCCAAGGCCATCGGCCTGGTCCTGCCCGACCTCAAGGGAAAGCTCACCGGCATCTCCATCCGGGTGCCCACTCCCGACGTCTCCATCGTCGATCTGGCCATCGTGCCCGAGAAGGCGGCGACCAAGGAGGAGATCAACGCCGCCTTCAAGAAGGCCTCCGAGAGCGGCAGGCTCAAGGGCTTCCTGCACTACTCGGATCGCGAGCTCGTCTCCAACGATTACAAGGGCAGCCCGGCCTCGTGCACCTTCGACGCCACGCTCACCGACTCCAACGGCCCGATGATCAAGGTCTTCGGCTGGTACGACAACGAGTGGGGCTACTCCAACCGCGTCATCGACCTGGCGGCCTTCGTCGCCAAGAAGATGGGAGCGCCCGTCCGGGCCTAAAGCCCTTGTCCGCCACGGCCGCAAAGCGCGTCACGGTCCTGGGCGTGCCCCTGGACCTGGGCGCGAGCAAGCAGGGCGCCTCCGGCGGGCCGGCGGCCATCCGCCGGGCCAACCTTCTGCGCGCGCTCGAGGACCTCGACTGGGAGGTCCAGGACGGCGGCGACCTGGAGGTGCCGCCGGCGCCGGCCAGGAGCCCGAAGCGGCTCAAGAACGCCTCGGCGGTGCTCAAGGTCTGTCGCGAAGTCGAGAAGGCGGTCTACGAGGCGGCGCGCGCCGGGCGCTTTCCGCTGACCGTCGGCGGCGACCACAGCCTGGCCGTGGGAAGCGTCGCGGGGGTCTCGCGCGCCTGCCGGGAAAAGGGCCAGTCCGTCGGTCTCATCTGGGTCGACGCCCACGCCGATATCAACACGCCCCAGACCTCGCCGTCGGGCAACCTGCACGGCATGCCCGTGGCCCACATCCTGGGCCTCGGAAGCCGCGACTTCGCCAAGCTCGGAGGCTTCTCGCCCAAGCTCGACGCGCGCAACCTGTGCTTCATCGGCACCCGCGACGTCGACAAGGCCGAAGCCGTGATCCTGCGCAAGTCCGGCGCGCGGGTTTTTTCGATGCAGGAAGTCGACCGCTTCGGCATGGGCGCCGTCATCGAGCAGGCCATCGCCGCGGCCGCGGAAGGAACGGCCGGCTTCCATCTCTCCTTCGACATCGACGTCGTCGACCCCGGCAGCGCGCCGGGAACCGGAACCATCAAGCGCGGGGGGCTCACCTACCGCGAGTCGCATCTGCTCATGGAGCTGGCCGCCGCCTCGGGCAAGCTCCTCGGCCTCGACCTCGTCGAGGTCAATCCACTGGAGGACGTGCAAAACGCGACGGCGGTGCTGGCCGTGGAACTCATCAGTTCCGCCCTCGGCAAGCGTATCTACTGAAATGGGCCTAAAGCTAAAGAAACTGCAAGACGTCAACGTGAAGGGAAAGCGCGTGCTCCTGCGCGTCGATTACAATGTCCCGATGAAGGGCGATCACATCGAGGACGACAGCCGCATCCGGGAGAGCCTTCCGACCCTCAAGCACCTCATCGAAAACGGCGCCAGAGTCGCCGTGATCGCCCACTTCGGCCGCCCCAAGGGCAAGCCCGATCCCAAGTACAGCCTCAAGCCCGTGGTGCCCGGCGTCGAAAAAGCGCTCGGCAAGCCCGTGAGTTTCGTGCCCGACTGCGTGGGCGCGGCGGCCGAGAAGGCCGTGGCCGCGCTCAAGCCCGGCAGCGTGGCGCTCCTGGAAAACCTGCGCTTCCATGCGGGGGAGGAGGGCAACGACCCCGAGTTCGCCAAGGGCCTGGCCAAGCTCGGCGACGTCTTCGTCCAGGACGCCTTCGGCGCCCTGCACCGCGCGCACGCTTCGACGGCGGGCGTGCCCAAGACCTTGCCCGGCTGCATCGGCTTCCTCGTCCAAAAGGAGCTCGAGTTCCTCGACCGCGCCATGGGCAATCCCACGCGCCCGTTCTTGGCCGTCGTCGGCGGCGCGAAGGTCTCCGACAAGCTCGGCGTGCTCAGCAAGCTGCTCGACCGCGTCGACGCCCTCGTCATCGGCGGCGGCATGGCCTACACGTTCCTCGCCGCTCAAGGCATCTCGATCGGCAAGTCGCTGCTCGAGAAAGACAAGCTCAAGGAGGCTCAGGCCGTCGTCGAAAAGGCCTACTCCAAGAAGGTCGAGTGCCTTCTGCCGGCCGACCACCTCTGCGTGCGCGAGATCAAGCCGGACGCGGAGACGACGGTGACCCAGGCCATGGCCATTCCCGAAGGCCTCATCGGCGTCGACATCGGCCCCCACACGGTCCAGTTCTTCACCGAGGAGATCGCCAAGGCCAAGACCATCTTCTGGAACGGCCCCATGGGCATCTTCGAGATCGCGGCTTTCGCGCAGGGCAGCCTCGCCGTCGCCAAGGCGATGGCCGAGGCGACGTCTCGCGGCGCGACCACCATCGTCGGGGGCGGCGACAGCCTCGCCGTTCTGGCCAAGGCCGGCCTGGAGGGCAAGATGTCCCACTGCTCGACCGGCGGCGGCGCGAGCCTGGAGCTGCTCGAAGGCAAGGTCCTGCCCGGCTTGGCGGCGCTCGCGTCATAAAGCCGCCGCAAATGCTATAATCCAACGATGATTTTCGCGTTCATCAAGGTGGTGCACGTCGTCGCTTGCCTGCTGATGATCCTGGTCGTGCTCCTGCAGACCGGCCGCGGCGCCGGGTTGTCGGTGTTCGGCGGCGGCGGCGACTCGCTCATCACCACGCCCACCGGATCGAGCTTCATGCGCAACCTCACGGCGATCCTGGCCGGGACTTTCGCCTGCACCTCCATTTTCATGACGCTGTTGTCGAGCCGGGCCGGGATGTCCAGCGTGACGTCGCGGGTGCCTGCGCCGCCGCCGGTCAGCGCCCCGGCTTCGCCCTCGTCGCCCGAGGCGCAGAGCCAGGGGCCGGCGAACCAGCCCGGCGTCCCGGGGCAGTCGGCTCCCATCAAGCCGGCGGGCCACAAGTAGTTCCTTTACAATTTGCGCGGGTGGCGGAACTGGCAGACGCGTACGTTTGAGGGGCGTATGCCTAACGGCGTGAGGGTTCGAGTCCCTCCCCGCGCACCAATTTGACCCTCACGGCCAGGCGAAGCGAGGCCCTGCGCCTCTTCCAAGAGGGCCGCTACCCCGAGAGCGCCGACCTTTGGGAGGCGCTGGCGGCCGAAAGCCCTCTGGCCGCCGACTGGCTCAGCGCCGTCACCTCCTCGCTCATGGCCGGCCGCGCCGACGCCGCGAGGCGGCTCTTCCCCGAGGCCTTGGCCAAGATCGAGGCGCTGCGCCGCCCGGGGCCCGGGGCTTTGACTCCCGCGGTCTTCTTGAGCTACTGCGCCCACGCCGCCGTCGAGGGCGGCTGCCCCAAGATCGCCATGGACATGCTGGCGCGGCTGGCCGCGCTCTACTCGCGCCTGACCACCAGCGACGACCACCTGCTCCTCACGCGCGGCTTTGTCGGCCTGGGCGCGCTGTGCGAACTCCTCGCCAAGGCTCACCTCGCCGCTGCGAATGATCCAGCCTGGCCCGCGATTTTCCAAAAGCTGGAGTCGGGCATGGACGAGGAAGGGCGCGCTCGCGTACGGGCCCTGCGCCTGGTCATGCTCGGTGGCTAGCGAGCCGGCGTTCCTCGTCGACGCCATGCTCGGCAAGCTGGCCAGGTGGCTGATTCTGCTCGGCTACGACGCCGCTTTCGATTCGCAGGGACGCTCCGACCTCGAGCTGCTCGAGCTCGCCCACCGAGAGGGCCGGGTGTTCCTCACCCGCGACGCCAAGATTCCGGATGTCTCGGGCCTGCGCAAGCTCGTCTTGCGCGAGGAGCGCTTCGAGGCGCAGCTGACGCGGGTGGCCAAGGAGCTGGCCCTGCGCCCCGACCCGGGCAGGCTCTTCTCGCGCTGCACCTATTGCAACCGGGCGCTCGACAAGATCCCCCGCGAGGCGGCCCTGCCGCTGGTGCCGCCTCTGGTGCGCTCGCTCGACACCGATTTCTTCCGCTGCCCGTCGTGCGAGCGGGTCTACTGGCGCGGCACCCATACGGAAAGGACCATAAAAAAGTTGCAGCGCCTCGGATTGTATCCGGCGGACAAAAAGCGTTAGAATCCGGCCGATGCAGTTCAAGGAGCCGCTCAAATCCTCGATCGAGCCCGAGGTGCAGGCCTTCAGCTGCCGCATCTACGGGGTGCTCTTGCGCGGCCGCGAGGTGCTGCTCACGCGCAGCCGCTTCATCGACCGCGAGTTCGTCAACTTCCCCGGCGGAGGCGTCGAGCTTGGCGAGGCGCCGATCGAGGCCTTGCGCCGCGAATACCGCGAGGAGACCGGCCTCGAGATCCGGCCCTTGCGCGTGCTCTACGCCAGCGAAGAGGCCCACATCTCGAAGCAGCGCCCGTGGCAGATCGTGAGCATCTACTGGCTCGTCGAAGAGGCCGGCGGCGAGCTCAACACGGGCGGCAACCAGGACGACGTCCTCCACCTCTTCTGGGCCGCCCTCGACGGCATCCCGACCGAGGAGATGTTCCCGTCGGATTTGGAGTTTGCCCGAAACCTGCCTAAACTGCTAAAATAAACGGCCGTCGCAAGGCGGCATTACGGGCGTGTAGCTCAGCTGGGAGAGCGCCTGCATGGCATGCAGGAGGTCGGGAGTTCGATCCTCCCCACGTCCACCAGTTTTCAGCAGTTTCTCGTCGAGAACCCGGCCGGAGCCCTTGCGGGACTTTGACCGGGTTCTCGCTATTTTGAGGGAACTTGGACACCATATGGACACCAGAGTCCGGGACATTCCTTCCCGATCCGACATCGCCTTGGTCCTCTAACTCCAGGCCCGCGCGCATGGGCGTTAGGCCGCTCGTCAGCGTAGCACGGCCCTGTCGTAGAATAATTCGGCCCCCGGCAAGCTTTCGAGCCATAGCCGCCCTTCAAAGCCCGCCAGTCTGCTGCGGTAGATCGCCAGTCCTAACAAAACCCGCCCGACATCCTTGACGGCATTATCGCCCCTGCGATTTCCTGGATTGGTTGTATACTTCGCCACCAACGGCAAGGACAACGAGCCGAGCACCTCCGAGACGGAGGACGCCACCGACATCGATCTTGAAGTCAGGAAACTAATTCAATGAGGCTGCGCGTCTGGGAAATAGTAGCAGTCGTGGCCGCCTGTGCCGGCGAAGCTGCTGCTTTCCAGGATGCGCAGCATGAGAATATAACCCAGACAGCCATCAACAACGTTGGCAGCGCCTATCCTGATCTTCAGAAATTCGGTCCCGTGATCGTTCCCTGGGCCTGGGGGATTGGCCTGAGCGTCTCTTCCACCACGCCGCTGGCGCTGTCGCTCTACTCCTCGATGGGCGCCCAGACGGCGCGGACGCAGGCGCCGGCAAACGCGACCGACGCGGGCCCCTGGAGCGTCGTGGTGGGCGGCGATGGCGGCGCCTACGCGGTCGGCCCGGTCTTTGGCGGCGGCGCGCTGGGCACGCAGTTGGGCGGTCTCGACGAAGCATGGGTCCTTTTTGGGACCTCGTTTTGTAATTTTGAGGCTTGTTGAAATTGTGACGCGGGTCTACACTGCGTCCTTGGCGGCCCAGGCAAGACACCTACCCAGCGCGGCAGCGCCGCCAGGGCGGACATCGGAGGTCGTTGATGAATCGCATCGTGTCGATTGTTTGTTGCGCCGCTGTTCTGCTGGCGGCGTCGCTGCCCCGCGCTCGGGCGCAGCAATCGGACCCTGGCAAGCAATGGCGGCAAGCCGAGGCGGCAAAAGAGCAGGCGCGCCAGCAGCAGATGTGGGAACACGACTTGCAGCATTGGCGCCAATTGCTTGACGAATACCATCAGGGCAAGCGCGGCGACCGCGATGGCGTGGCGATCCTTTTTCACGTACTGACCGACTTCGGCCTCCTGCACTCGACAGGGACAGCGGAAGGCGAGCTGCTGACGGAGGAATACCGGGCGCTGCTCAGGAAGCATCCCGAATATTTGAGGGAACATTTGCCGATTCACACGCACGAGCAGATCGCTGAAGAGGCCGCTAGAAAACACGCGGCGGTAGTGGCCGCTGAGCAGATAGCTCAGGAAGCCAGGAGTCTTGTCCCCAAGGACACGCGTCCCTTGGCGCTACGGGGGCACGATGACAAGATGGCTCTCATCTACCAGTACCACGCGGAGTTCTTTCGACTTACGCCAGAGATGAAACTTGCGCGCGGGGTAGGGAGCTACTCCCCGCTTCAGTTATACGTTAACGGACGGCTTCTTCGCGGCAAATCTGCCATCGAGGCTGCTGGATTAAGGCCAATCGTGTCATTGACGTTTCGTCACCGAATCCAACCGCCCGCGGATACCCGGAAGTTCATTTGGATTTGCGATGGCCTCTTGGCCGGATACGTAGGAAGTGATGATGAGGAAATCCGGATTATTCGTCGTAAATTTCCTAGCGGAGAAATGCCGTGGGACAATAAAAACGCGAAATTCCATGACTTTTGCGGTGCCGTTGGGTTTGATGGCGAGGTCATTTACAAACTACCCGTCAAACAGCACGTTCCCGACACTGTCGTTCTCGTAGGACATGCGAATCGAGATGGATCAAGCATTGAAATGCAGATCGGCACGGTCGTTCACGAAATGGTTGATGCCGAGCACAGCGTGGATGCGGCTCCTGGCGAGGTGGCCTTCACTTTCGGAGACCCGCGCCATCGCCTCATTTATACCTACCCAGATAAGATCGAATCATTCAAAGAAAGCGATAGCGAGGCAATAGCGAAGGCTCTAAAGGCGCATGGATTCTAATTCTGGCCAGTTTACCTGGAAAGCCACTTTGGGCGGCTTTTTTTTAGCGATTCTGCCTGTTGGTAGTGCGCTTGCTTATGACGTTGACTGCGGTGAGGGTCCTTCACCTGTAAAGTTAATCACCTCAGTCCTTGGAGAGGCGCGCGCCGCGTCGCACGTCAAAACTCGGCCCCGTCGATATTCCCGCAGCCCAGAGCTATACCTTCGAGCTTGATTACTCCATCGATCCCAATGCCACGAGCGGTGTCGCAGGCGCACCTGGCGGGCAAGATGACGGCCTTCGCGGCAAGCCTCACTGCGTGAGCCGCCGGGGGGCTCGACGTTTCGAAAATAATGCCTTGCGTTATTTTCGAAACAGGCTATAATCGCTAATAGCGTAAATCCCTATTTTCGATGGCAAAGCCTTCAAAGACGCCTCTTGCCCCCGGCCGGCGCGTGACATGCCCCGGCGGATATTCGGCCTTCGTCCCGAATCCATTGCCGCCCGCCTTGTCATGGACGCCGCGGCTGGTGCAGGCTTTGTCCGATGCGGACAACCTCGTGGGCCGTCTGGCGGGTGAGGGCCGTCGCTTGTCAAATCCCCATTTGCTCATGCGCCCATTCCTCAAGCGAGAGGCCGTTCTTTCCAGCCGGATTGAAGGGACTCAGGCGACGCTCGGAGAGCTGCTGGAGGCCGAGGCCGGCGTTGCCGTGGAGCGCAGCCCGGATGATCTGCGCGAGGTCGCCAACTACGTCGCGGCGCTGGAATACGGCATCAAGCGCTTGAAGAACCTTCCGCTTTCCTTGCGCCTCGTGCGGGAACTCCATGAGCACCTCATGAAAGGCGTAAGGGGGGAAAGGGCGACTCCGGGAGATTTCCGGAGGTCGCAGAATTGGATCGGCGCTGCCGGATGCACCCTGCTCCAGGCCTCGTACGTCCCTCCGCCGCCAGCGGAGTTGATGCGGTGTCTTGGAGCCTGGGAAAACTTCCTTCACGAGCGCAGCCTGCCGCCCTTGGCGCAGATCGCTCTTGCTCATTACCAGTTCGAGGCCATCCATCCGTTCTTGGACGGCAACGGGAGGGTCGGACGCCTTCTGATTACCCTTTTTCTAATGGAGAGGGACATCCTTCCGACGCCCCTTCTCTACCTTAGCGCGTTTTTTCAGGCAACGCGTCGCGATTATTATGACCTGCTCGCGGCGGTGAGCGAGCGCGGCGAATGGGAGCGTTGGCTGATCTACTTCCTCAATGGCGTCGCAAGACAATCGGAGGACGCGTTAGGCCGCGCCGAGCGCATCAACGGCCTTCTGGAAGACTGGCGCGTCGCGGTCGGGCGCTTGGCGGCGGGGCGTCGCGGCGCTGGGCCGGGAGGGCGGCCCTCCCATGTTCCTTCGCTGCTGTTGGACATGCTGGCCGCCAACCCGTTCGTGACCATCAAGAAGGCGTCCAAACACTTGGGAGTGGCGTTTACGACGGCGCAGCGGGCAATCGTGGGTCTCGAAAGACTGAAGATTCTGCAGCGGGTAGGACAGGCGAAGCGCGACCGGGTGTATTGCGCCAAGGCGATCTTCGACATCTTGGAAGAGCCGGCCCATATCGAGGCATATCGGTGAAGCAGCGCTTCGCTCCCACCTTCAAGCGGCTGGCTGACGAAGGGAAATCCTCAGCTTGAGCAGGCTCGCCGAAGTTTGTCGAGTTTTGATCGACCATGGACACCATATGGACACCAGCTCGCGGATGCCGGGCGCGAGGGGATGAAAAAGCGTCGGACTTGTCGCGACTTTTCCATGGCGCGGCATTGAGCCGCCTTCTGCATTGCATGCAGGAGGTCGGGAGTTCGATCCTCCCCACGTCCACCAGTTTTGAAAGCCTTCAGAGATGAAGGCTTTTTGTTTGGGTCCCAGACGGAACGGGCCGAAGGGCCCTCGGCGCGGCCCGCGCCGGCGGCTAAAGTAGCCTTATGAGGAATACGGCCGCGCTGCTCGCGGTCTTGGCCTTGGCCCGAGCCGCGGCTTGGGCCGGCGTCGAGACGCTGCCGCCGCTCGCGGATGGAGTCTTTATCCAGCAGGAGCACGAGGGCAGTCTCGCCGCGCCCGCCGCCATCGACGCCAGGGGCGACGTCTTTGCCTACTATCAGCCGGTCGAGCTGCGCCCGGCGCTGCTCGAGCAGGCGCGCGCAAGCCTCCCCGCGGCTTCCCGCGCCGTCGTCGCCGCCAAGACCCTGCTTTCGCCGCGCACGCCGCGGGCTCTTTGGCGCGCCTTGCCCCTGCCGGGCAAGCTCGCTTATCTGGAAGCCTTCGAGAAGGCCGTGGTCTCCGAGCGCGGAGCGGGCGCGGCCTGGGACGGCAAGGAAAGCCGCGTGCTCGAGCGGGTGGCCGGCGCTCCGGATTTCATCGCCGCGAACGCCCACATGGAGGCGCCGCCCGATTCTCTCAACGACCGTCCCGGCGCGCGCTTCCTTCAGCCGGAGATCGTCACCCATCGCGACCTTCCGGCGCGCTCGGTGGAGGAAGCCATCGCCCGGGCCCAAAGGGTGATCCAAGACACCGGCCACGCCGGCGTCCAGTTCCACGTCTTCGTCAAGGCGCCGCCCCAGCGGCTGCTTGCGCAATCCGAGGCCATCGAGGGAGCGCTCCAGAAGCTCAACGATTCGCTCTTCGCCCGGGCCGTCCAGGCGGCCGCGGCCAACATCGCGCACCCCTCGCTGCTGCCGTGGCACGCCGGCCGCTCGGCGCGGGTACGGGAGCTCTTGACGCGCGCGAATGCCTCGGCGCACCAGCCCTCGGCGGAGGATCCCGACAGCGAGAAGCACGCCTTCGTGGGCTTTCGCTACTGGGGCCTGGAGGAGGGTCAAGCCGTGGTGTCCTTCGAGCTGCGCGGGGTCTCGGTGCCGCTGACGCGCTCGGCCAGGGTCATCGCCGTCGAGGGAGCGCAGGACAACCCGCGCCGGGACTACTCCGAGGCGCGCCGGGAGCTTTACTCGCTGGCCGCCTTCGCCTCGGCCGTGGCGCGCGGCGAGGCTTCCGCCTCGCCGGCCCCGCGAGTCGTCCTTGACGAGCGCGCGGCCGACGCGTCTCTGTCCGCGAAGGCGGCCGGCCTCGGCCTGCCCTTCGACGGCTTGGCCGCGCTCTCCCGGCGCCTCAGCGGCGCCGCGAAGACGCCCCAGGGCTACCTTTTTCCCTTCGCCGCCGACCCGGGCTCGCCCGCGCTAGAGGCCTTCGCCGAGGAGACGGTCGTCTTGGCGGCCCGGGCCAAGGCCGCCGAGGAGGCCGGCAGACCGGACGCCCTGGCCCACCTGAGCTACCTTTTCTGGGCAGCCTACGGCCGTTGGGCGCGCGACTGGGACGCTCGCAGGCGCGCGTCCTAGGCGTAGCGCCGGTAGACCGGCTGGTACTGCGCCGCGCGCACGGCGGCCTCGAGGTCCTTGGGCCTGGGCGCGTCGGCCAGGCCCCGGTCATAAGCGGTCTTGGCCACCGCGGTCGCGATGCGCGCCGAGATCTCGCGGATCTGAGACAGCGGCGGATAAAGCCGGCCCTGGGCCAAGTCGGCCTGCGTCGTGCAGGCGGCCAGCGTTCGCGCGGCCTCGTAGAACATCTCGTCGCTCACGCGCCGAGCGCCGGCCACGACGGCGCCCAGGCCGATGCCCGGAAAGACGTAGGCGTTGTTGGCCTGGCCCGGCACGAAGGTCTGCCCGTCGAGCTTGACCGGATCGAAGGGGCTGCCGCTGGCAAACACCGCCCGGCCGCCGCTGTTGAGGTAGGCCTGCTCGGCCGTGCACTCGGCGTTGGCCGTCGGGTTCGAGAGCGCGAAGATCACCGGACGCGGGTTGAGGCGGACCATCTCCGAGATGATCTCGGGGGGAAACTGATTGGGCTTGCCCGACACTCCGATGAGGGCCGTGGGCTTGAGCTCGCGCACCGCCGTCAGGAGGTTTCGTACCGGCGGGTGGTCGTGCGCAAAGGCCTTCTTGTGATCCTGAAGGTCCTTGCGGGAGCTTTCGACCAGGCCCTTGGAGTCCATGAACCAGCAGCGCTTGACGGCCTCGGCGCGGGGCATCCCCTCGGCGACCAGGGCGGCGACGATGAGGCTGCCGATGCCGATGGCCGACTCGCCGGCGCCGTGGAAAAGCACCCGCTGCTTGGACAGCGGCAGGCCCGTCACGCGCGCGGCCGACAGCAGGCCCGCCAGGGTGACGGCGGCCGTGCCCTGGATGTCGTCGTTGAAGCAGCAGCAGCGGTCCTTGTAGGTCTCCAGCAGGCGGAAGGCGTTGTGATTGGCGAAGTCCTCGAATTGGATCAGCACGTCCGGGAAGGCCTTTTGAGCCGCTTCCATGAACTCGGCGACCAGCTCGTCGTAAGCCGCGCCGGCCAGGCGACGGCGCTTGACGCCCAGATAAAGGGGATCGGCGAGGAAGTCCTCGTTGTTGGTGCCGACGTCGAGCGTCACCGGCAGGGTCTGCGTCGGGTGGACGCCGGCGCAGGCCGTATAGAGCGAGAGCTTGCCGACGGGTATGCCCATTCCGCTCGCTCCGAGATCGCCCAGCCCGAGGATGCGCTCGCCGTCGGTGACGACGATCACCTTCACGTCCCGGTGAGGCCAGTTCGCCAGGACCTGCGCCACGCGGCCGCGGTCCTCCGGGGTGATGAAGACGCCGCGGGAGCGGCGGAAGATGTGGCCGTAGGCCTGGCAGGCGGCGCCGACTATGGGCGTGTAGATGATGGGCATCAGCTCCTCGACGTTGTCGAGGACGACGCGGTAGAAGAGCGTCTCGTTGCGGTCGAGCAGGGAGATCATCTCGATGTATTTGCCAAGACCCGTGCTGCGCGCCCGGACGTTCTTGAGCACCCGGCCGGCCTGCTCCTCGATGGTGGAGACGCCGGGAGGCAGCAGCCCTTGGAGACCGAGGGCCAGGCGCTCCTGGGTCGTGAAAGCGGTGCCCTTGTTGAGGGACGGGTCGTGCAGGAGGGCGATTCCGGTCTTGGGGCAGGAGACGGCCGCGGGTTCGGTCAGGGTGGTCATGCCCGAGACGCCGCAACGAATCTTCCATGGTCTTTTTAGCCCCGCGCCTGACATTGTCTGACGACTAACGACTTGCTTGGTCTGGCAAGTCTGTTTCAGTCAGGCTACCCTTTCTTGAATGGACAGGGAACCTAGGCGCGGGGAGGACACCGTGCGCCGCATCTGGCGCGCCGTCGCCGACG
>DAIDHI010000083.1 GCA_027452025.1 Elusimicrobiota bacterium
CCGGGCCTTTCTCGAGCGGCTGAGCGCGAGCCTGCGGGTGCGCTCGGCCGCGGCCCTGGCGCGCGACTTCGCGCGCACGGTGCGCGCCGAGGACCCGGCCGCGGCGGCGGCCCGGCTGCGCTGCCCGCTGCTGCTGGTCCACGGCCTGGCCGACGACGTGGTGCCGCCGGCGGTGTCCGGGCGCGTCTACGCCGCCGCCTCCGGGCCCAAGCGCCTGGTGCTCGCGCCGGGCGCCCGCCACGACTTCCTCGACCGCCGCGAGTGGCTGGCTCGCCTGACGGCCCGGTGGCTGGCCTCGCGCCTGCGCTGAGATTTATGGACCATCAGACGATGCCCGACGGGACGTTGTTTCTCAAAGCCGCGCGCGGAGAAGAGATCGTCTCCGCGCTGGCGGCCTTCCTCAACGAATGCCGCATCCTCGCCGGTTCTTTCACGGCCATCGGCGCCGTTTCCGAGGCCGAAATCGGCCACTATAGCGTGGCCGAAAAGGCCTACCACAAGGTCTCGCTGCGAGAGCCGATGGAGGTCCTGGCGCTGACGGGCAACGTCAGCCGCACCGACGACGGCAAGGCGCTCGCGCATCCGCACGTCGTCTTGGGCTTGCGCGACATGTCGGCCAAGGGCGGGCATCTCTTCCGCGCCGTCGCCGAGCCCACCTGCGAGATCGTCCTGCGGCCTTTCGCGGCCGCGGTGGAGCGCCGGATGGACGAGGCCGTCGGCCTCAAGCTCTGGCGGCTGGCCGGCGCCTAGCCTTTCTTTCTTTCGGCGATCCAGCGATCGATCGAGGCGTCGAGCACGGTCAGCGGGAGCGTTCCCGTCGCGAGCACCGCGTCGTGGAAGGCGCGCAAGTCGAACCTGGGGCCGAGCGCTTTTTCGGCCTTCGCGCGCAGCTTGAGGATTTCCAGCTCGCCGACCATGTAGGACAGCGCCTGGCCGGGCCAGGCGATGTAGCGGTCTACCTCGGCCTGGATGTCCTCGTCGCTGAGCGCGGTGTTGTCGCGCAGGAGCTTGATCGCGTCCTCGCGCCGCATGCCGTAATAATGGATGCCCGTGTCCGCGACCAGGCGGGCGGCGCGCCACATCTGGTCGGAGAGCGCTCCGAAGCGCTTGTAGGGCGTGTCATAGACGCCCATCTCGCCGCAGAGGCGCTCGCAATAGAGCGCCCAGCCCTCGCCGTAGGCGTTGTAATAGCCGAAGCGCCGGAAATCAGGCAGGCCGGTCATTTCCGCGGCAAGGGAAAGCTGCAGCGCGTGCCCGGGGCGGCCTTCGTGGCACATGAGGACGGGGATCTCGTATTTGGGGCGCGTCTGGGGCTTGTAGAGGTTGACCGAGACCATGGCCGCGCGGCTGCCGTCGGCGGCCGGGCCGTTCGAATAGGCGTCGTAGCTGCTGGGCGCCTGGTCGGCCGGGATGGCGTCGACGCCCCACGGCACGCGCGGCTCGCGGCCGAAATATTTGACGAGCAGCGGGTCGAGGGCCTTGGCCTGTGCCCGGTAAGCTTCGAGCAGCTCGTCGGCGTCGGTGTAATAGAACTTCGGGTCCGTGCGCAGATACTGGAGGAACTCCGGGAAGCTTCCCTTGAAGCCGGTCTGCTTGATCGCCTCGTTCATCTGCGCGCGGATCTCCCGCATCCGCTCGAGCCCGAGCGCGCGCACTTGGGCGGGCGTAAGATCGGTGGTCGTGAAATGGCGCACGAGGTAGGCGTAGTAAGCCTTGCCGTCGGGCAGGTCGCACGCGGCCAGCGTCTGGCGGCAGCCGGGCAGGTAGGCGCCGTTGAAGAAGGCCAGCAGCCGGCGGTAGGCCGGGACGACCCGCTGCGCAATCGCGTTCTTGGCCTGATCTTGCAGCCGCGCCGCCGTCTTCGCGTCGATCGAGGAGGGAAACTTCTTGAAAGGCTCGTAGAACGTCGACTTGGTGGGGTCGTCGACGATGTTGTCCTCGATCTGCTTGGGGATGCGCCGGGCGACGACCTTGGGCAGAGTGCGGCCTTCCTTGAGTCCCTGGCGCATCAGCGCGATCGTGCCGTTCATGTAGGGGCCGAAGTCTTGCAGGCGCGTCAGCCAGTCCTGGTAGTCCTTGAGCGTCGCGAAGGTCAGCGACTGAGACGCCATGTCGCCGACGGTCTGGATGCCGCCGAGCTGGTTGAGGGGGACGACGTATTCGTGGAACTTATAGGACTCGAGCGCGTCCTCCTGCTGCCATTGGAACAGATCGTAGCTGACCCGGTCGGCCTCCGGCAGAGCCTTGCGGTCGATTTTGGCTAGCTCGGCCAGGGCCTGACGGTCCTCCTGGGCCTCGCGGTCGGCGGCGGCGACGCTCTCGTCGGGCCAGAGAGCGTTGAAGCGCTTGTCGCCGTTGTCGGAGGCGCTGATCGGATCCTCGCGCATCTGGCGGTTCCAGTCGCGGGCGAAGAGCGCATGGAGCGCGGCCGCCTGGGGCCGCTGGAGCGGCGCCTCCTGCGCCGAGGAGCGCGGCGGGCACAGCAGGAAAACAAGCAAAGAAGCCGGCGTCACGGAGGCAAGACTAGCTCTTTGCTCGAAGGCTTGTCACGCCCCGGAGGGCCGGAAGGAGCGCAGAAAGTCCGTGAACATCTCGCGGTAATCGAGATAGGTCTCGCGCGAGGAGGACAGGTCGATCGAGAAATAGCTGTCGCCGCCGTTGGGGATGATGGCGTAGTAGTGGTGCAGGATCCGGTCTTGCGCCGGCAGGCCGTCGAAGGGCAGCCGCCTGGTCTCGAGGACCTCGAAGAGCCGCCCCAGGGAATCTCCCACGCGCATGACGACGACCGGGGTGGATTGCCGATCGGTGAGGTCGTCGCCGCGCCGCAGCTCATCGGTGTATTTCGCGGCTTTGACGAAGCCCGGCTCGCCCTGCTCGAAGTAATGGATGTCTATGCCCGTGCGGTAGTCGCTCTGCGCGTCGTCTGGCCCCACGATGTGGACGGCGAAGCCCCAGGGCTCCTGCTCCTCGAAGGGCGTCCAGCCCGGCGGGACGTCGCAGGTGAACGCCTTGGAAGCCGGGGAAAACTCCGTGGCCAGCCCGCCGGCCAAGGCCGCGCTCGGGCCGGCGAAGGACAGGCAGGACAGGAGCAGGCAGAAATTAAGGCGCATGATCGGCTCCTTGGGGCGGATGCTGCCGCCGGAACTGGGCTTCCGCGGTCTCCATGTCGGAAAGCAAGGCGGCGGCCTGCTTGAGGCCCGACGCCTCCGTCTCCCACCTGCGCGCGCAGGCGTCCATGGCGGGGGAGCCCATCGTCTTGGCAGCGCCCGACAGGTCCTTGTCGATGGCGGCCGAGGCCGCGGCGGCGTCCTTGGCGGAGGCCAGCCCCAGTCCTTCCAGGACCTTCGCCGTCGCTTCGAGGGCCTTGCGATTGAGGGCCAGGCGCTGGGTGTTGTCCTCGCCGAGCGAAGCGGGGCAGGCGGCGAGCTGCGCGGCGTCGAAGCCGGCCTGCGCCGTCGGGTCGCCCTTGCGCGGATCCAGCAGCTGGATGCGGCCGGACGCGATGGTGTGCACGAGGAAATCGCGGAACTCCGCAGGATAGCCCAGCCACTCGCGGTAGGCCGCCTTCATGTCGGGGTCTAGGAAGTCGTCGTTGCCGGTCTTGGCGGCCACGTCGGCGTAGAGCATCATCTGCGCCTGACGGGCGTAGAGCTCTGCGGCGTAGGGCGAGGCGTCCCAGCCGAAGCGGTGCGCGTCGAGCCTGAGCAGGTTGCGCAGGAGCGTTCCCGCCATCGAAGCGTCGGAATACAGGCCGCGGCGGCTGCCGTCGGAGAAGATCCTGGTCTGGCCCCAGCCGTTCCTCTCCTCCTGGACCGCGGCCGCGTTCGGCTCCAGGGCCTGGACGGCGGGCATGGGCAGATGCAGCGCGGCGTAGGAGCGCGGGGAGTCGGGCAGCAGGGCCGTGGTCTTGATGAAAAAGTGCTCCTTGGTATAGATGGCCGGCCCGGGGCTCAGCGTGATCGCGTAGGCGGTGTCTCCGCCCGGCGATCGCTGGACGAGGAGGTCGCCTCGGGCCTGGAAGCCCGTGCGGGCCGAGTCGATCATGATCAGCGGCATGACTTCGAGCACCGCGGACAGGGCCCGGTCCCTGGCATACGCGGGGGCGTAGTCAGAGACGATCTTCAAGAGGCCGCGCACGTCGGTGGTGTAGGCGCCCCCTGCGAGGAACCTCAGGAAATCGTCGGGCGAGACGGCCTTGGGGGCTGGCGGCAGCGGCACGACGGCGAAGTTCGGCATCGCCGGCGGCCCGGCGGGCGCGACGGGCGCGGCCGGCTTGGGCGCCGCGAGCTTGGGAGCGGCCTTGCGGGGACCCGCGATGGTCGGCTGCTCGCTGAAGGCGGGGCGGCTCGGCGCCGGCGGGATCGGCAGAGGCGGCCGTACGGCCCCCGCGGCCGCGGCGGGGTGAAGGATCACGGTCGGTGCGGGCGCGGCCGGGACCGGGATCGCGCTCCCGACGCGGACGGCGGGATGGAAGATCACGCTCGAGGGCGACGCGGCTTGGGCGACGGCAGGCGCGGCGGGCGGCGCGGCGGCGGCGGCCGCCGCCGCCGTCGGCGGAGCGAAGGGCGAGCCGCCCGACGCCTCCACTTGGGAGGCATCGATGACGGGATCCTTCATCTCGAGGGTGATGTCGCCTTCCTCGGCGGGAGGCACCCGGTCCATCTGCTCGAGCTCCTCGAGGCTGAAATAGGAGCGAAATCCCCGGCGCATCCTCATCGTGAAGTAGGGCCAGTTCTCCCGCACGAGCGAACGGATCTGCTCGCGCTCGGCGGGCGAGAGATAACGGTCTCCGTCGCTGCTGGTCAAGATGAGCCGCAGCCGGAGCAGGACCAGCAGGCGCTGCGTGCTTTCCAGGCGCGCCAGGATCGACGGCATGTCGTCGGGGGAGACGGTCTTTCCCGTCGACTCATTGAAGACCGAGCCATCGGCGTGCACCTCATACTTGTGCTGGGACAGCAGCGTGATCTGGGGCATCGTCAAGGGGATAGGCTTGGGCAGGGCGACGGCGGCCGCCGCCGGGCCGAGGGCGCCGGCCGGCCAGGCCCACAAAAGCAGCAGCACGACGGCGCGTCCACGCCGCTTCACGCCGAGAGTGTAGACCGTCCGCGTTAACCAATTATTACATGGCCGGCGCTCGCGCTCGTCATCCGCGGCGTTGGCGGCGGGCTTCCTCAAAAGGCATAATGCCGCCTGATGGCCGAGCCCACCGACTCCCAAAAAGCGGTTTCTCTCGTCTTTCCCGGCTTCAAGCTCGGGCTCGACGACCCGAAGCAGGCGGAGCGTCTCGCCGAGATCGGCGTGGGAGGCTTCTGCCTTTACGCCGGCGAGGCGGGCGAAATCGCCGCGCTCACGGCGCGGCTTCAGGCCAAGGCGCCCCGCCCGCTCTTGTTTTGCGCGGACTACGAGGACGGCCTGGCCCAGCACTGCGCCGGCGGCACGGCTCTGCCTTCGGCCATGGCCTTGGGCGCCTCCGGCTCCGAGGAACTGGCGTTCGAGAAAGGGGCGATCACGGCGCGCGAGGCGGCGGCCATCGGCGTGCGCTGGGTCCTGGCCCCCGTCTGCGACTTGGCCACCTGCGCCGGCAACCCGATCGTCAACGTCCGGGCCTTCTCCGACGATCCTCGGCTGGCGTCGCGCCTGGCGCGCGCCTATCTGCGGGGCGTGCGCTCCGAGGGCTGCCTGTCGTGCCTTAAGCATTTTCCCGGCCACGGCGAGACCCGCCAGGATTCCCACCTCGAACTGCCCGAGGTCGGCGCTTCCCGCTCCACCCTCGAGTCGCGCGAACTGGCGCCGTTTCGCGCCCTCGCCTCGGACGCCGACTCCGTCATGACCGGCCACCTCGTCGTTCCGGCGCTCGAGCCGGACCGCGGCGTCCCGTATTCTCTTTCCTCGGATGTCGACAAGACGCTGCGCCGAGACCTCGGTTTCGGGGGGCTGGTCTCGACCGACGCGCTGAACATGCACGCCGTCTCGGATCGTTTCGTGGAGCTCGACGCCGCGCGCCGCGCGCTGCTTGGCGGCAGCGACGTCCTGCTCGTGCCGGTCGATCCCCGGGCCTTGGCCAAGGAGCTTTCGGCGGCCGTGGAGGCGGACGCGGCCCTGCGCGGCGCCGCGCAGCGCTCCTTCGCGCGCCTGGCGGCCGCGCGGGAGCGCCTTTCCAAGCCCGCCGCCGACCTCTCCGTCGTGGGCTGCGCCGAGCACGGCGAAGCCGCGCGGCGCATGGCGCGGGCCGCTCTGACCTGGACGCGCGGCCCTCAGCCGGCCTTGCCCAAATCCGTCCTTTATTTCGAGCCCGAGGCCGAGCGGCCGGACGAGTGGCTGGGCGAGACCTTCGTGGAGTCGCTGCGCCGCCAAGGCTTCGCCGTTCGGCCCTACGAGGGAGGCCCGGCGGGAGAGGCTCTCATCGTCGGCTGCTTCCTGGCCCCGCACGCCTACACCGGACGCATCGAATACGAGCCGCAGGAAAAGGAGCGCGTGGCTCGCGCGTTGGCCGCCGGTCCGCGCCCCCTGATCGTCTCCTTCGGAAGCCCCTTCGTCTTCGGCGCCTTCGACGCCCCGGGCCTATGCGCGTTCTCGCGCATCGACGCCTGCCAGGAAGCCGCCGCGCAGGCCCTCGCCGGCGCGATCCCCGCGCCGGGCCGCATGCCGGTCCGGCTTGACCGCTAGGATGCTTGCCGCGGCGCCGTTTCCGGGCGGCGGCGGGCTTTCCTGGCTCGACGGCGCCGTCGTCGCGGCGGCGCTCGGCGCCGTGGCCTGGGCGGCCAAAAGCGGCGCGCGCAAGACCGGCGACGCCGTCGACTACCTGACGGCCCGGCGAGCCCTGGCCTGGCCGTGGGCGGCGGCCGGGACCGTGAGCGCCGAGATATCCTCTTTGACGATCCTCGGCCTTCCGGCCGCGGCCTTCGCGGGCGGCTGGGGCTACCTCGACTTCTTCGCGGGCTCGGCGCTGGCCCGCGCCGCTTTCGCATGGTGGTTTGTGCCGGCCTACTACGCCAGCGGAGCGGCCACGGTCTACGAGTTCCTGGGCCGGCGCCTGGGCTTGCGCAGCCGGCAGGCCGGGGCGCTGCTGTTTCTGGCTTTGCAGGCCACGGCCTGCGCCGTGCGCTTGGCGGCGGCCGGGGCCGCCGCGGCGTGGATGCTGGGCGCTCCGGTGTGGCCCGTCGTGGCGCTGATGACCGCGCTCGGGCTCTTCTGCGCGATGGCCGGCGGCTTGCGCTCGACCGTTTCCTCGGGAGCGGCGCAGGCCGCGATCGTGATCCTGGCCGGCTTGACGGCGGCCGTCTTCGCGGCCACCCACGTCGACGGCGGCCTCGAGGCGGCCTGGATCGCCGCTCATACCGCCGATCGGGTCCAGACGCTCGGCGGGTTTTGGCCGGCGGCGTCGTCGGCGGCGCTGGGCTTCTTCACGACGCTCGCCGCCTTCGGCGGCGACTTCGAGCTCAGCCAGAAGATCCTGTCCTGCCCCGACGAACGCTCCTCCCGCCTGGCCGTCTGGGCCAGCCTCGCCGCCGCCTTCGGCGTCCTCTGCGTATTCTTGGCGGCGGGCACGGCGATGTTCGCCTTCTATCGGCTCAACACGGGCTTCGTCTCGGCGGCCCGGCCCGAACGATTGTGGCCTCAATTCGCGATGAGCGCGCTGCCCTCGGGCCTGCGCGGTCTGGCCCTGGCCGCGGTGCTCGTCGCCTCCTGCGACCTGCCTCTGGTTTCCATGGCCACGGTCCTGCTGCAGGACCTCTGGCGGCCCATGGCGGCGGCGCCGGCCCGCGGCGAGAAGTGGCTGGCTCAGGCCGCGATGGCCCTCTTGGCCGCGGCGTTGTCGGCGGCCGCCGTGGCCTTCGAGCGCGGCGGCGGCCTGTGGATCGCCGCGCGCTTCGAGAACGCGGCGCTCGGTCCGCTCCTGGGGACGCTGGCCTTCGCCATGACGCGTCGGGGCGAAGGCCTGGACCTCGCGGCCGCCTCGGCCCTCGTCGCCTCCGTCGCCGCGAGCGCGGCGGTCCTGTGGCTGGGGCGCCGAGGGCTTCCTTTCGACTGGTCTTGGCTGCTGCTGGCCGGGGCGGCGGCGGCTTACGGGCTTGCGCGGCTGCTGTCGCGCCGGACCGCGTTCAGCGGTAGAGAAGATACGGCTGCCGGCTCAGCTTAAACCGCTCGGCCTCGCCCTCGAAGAGGTCGCGCAGCTTCTCGCGGTCCCCGCCGGTCAGCAGAAGGAAACGGAAGCGCTCCGTGCCCACCATCCGCTTGACCTCGTTCCAGCGCCAGCGAAACTGGTCGGGATAGTCCTGCAGGAGGAAGCGGTTGATGGCGAGAAACACCGTCAGGGGCCGCAATTGGTCGCGATCGGTGACCTTCATGCGGACCCCGCGGCAGAGCGTCCCGGCGTAGACGCTCTTGGACGGGGTGTAGTCTTGGGCCGAGAACTCGATGCCGGGCAAGAGCGCGGCGTTGAGCTCGCCGGCGAGCTTCTCGCCGTCGATCCACGGCGCTCCGATCCAGCGGAAAGGCAGCGGCGTGCCGCGGCCCACGGACACGTTGCCCGCCTCGAAGATGCCGATGCCCGGATACAGCGTCGCGGCCTCGAGGTCGGGCATGTTCGGCGACGGCGGCGTCCAGGGCAGGCCGGTCTGGTCGTACCACATGTCCCGGCGCCAGCCGCGCATCCGGACGATCTCGAGGTCGGGGTGCTTGACCTCTTGGTTGTAGAACAGAGCCATCTCGCCGGCCGTCATCCCGTGGCGCACGGGCACGGGATAGTAGGCGGTGGGGGTAAGCTTGCGCAGGGACAGGTCGTCGAGCACGGGGCCTTCCACGATGTCGCCCCGGATCGGGTCCGGACGGTCGAGCACGACGAACTCGATGCCGGCCTTCTTGGCCTCCTCCATCGCCATGCCCATCGTGGCCAGATAGGTGTAGAAGCGCGCCCCGATGTCTTGGATGTCGAAGACCAGCGCGTCGAGCTGCTCGAGGTCGGGGATCTTCGGGCGCATGCCCAGGATGCCGCCCGAATACAGGCTGTGCACGGGGATCGCCCGTCCCGCCAGGACGACGGTCGTCGAGCTGATCTGAGCGGCCTCGTTGCGCGCCGTGATGCCGTGCTCCGGCGAGAACAGCGAGACCAAAGTGAGGTTCGGCGCCTCGGCCAAAACCCGTGCCGTGCTGCGCCCCAGGCGGTCCTGCCCGCTCGGGTTGGTGATGAGCCCGACGCGCTTGCCCGCGAGTTCCTTGAAGCCGTCCCGCTCGAGCACGTCGATGCCCGTGAGCACGCCCGTTTGATTGCGCGGCCGAGGGCCCGCGCAGCCGGTCAAAAGCAGCGCCGCGAGCAGAGCCAGCCGCGGCCGGCTCATCGGCTCCAGTAGCCTTTGAGCCGGTCCTCGCCCTCTTCGGAGGGCTGGAAGCGGCGCACGCGGTCGACGAGGGCGGCCAGCAGGTCCTCTTGGGCGCGGGTCAAGCTGAAGACGACGCCGTAGCGGGCAAAGCGAGGCTCCTTGCGCGCCGCGGCGGCCGACCAGACGACGCGGCCGAGCACGGCCAGGCGCTCCTTGCCCCACTGGAAGCGGAACTCATAGGGCACGGCGCGCTGCATGACGAGGTCGCAGTAGATGTTGCCCCCGCCCATGCCGACGTCGAAGAGCCGCGCGTCGGCCAGCTTGGTTTGAGACACCGGAGAATAGATCTGGACGGGCAAGTCGCAGGCGAAGCGGGAATAAGCGCGGCGCGGCAATTCTTTTGACATGGAGGGAGCGCGTCTGGTTCAGTTTAACCAATCGCGCCGGCCTGGGGCAAGACGGCGCGAAGGCCCGCTAGCGGCGCCGGCGCGCGCGCTCCAGCGGCCGGGGCCTGACCGGGCGCTTGCCCGAGCCGCGCGAGGCCCGGACGTCGGCCACGGTCTCTAGATCGGCCTTGAGCGCGGCCAGGTCGAGGCCGCCGTTGGGCGTCTTTCCGTTTCTCAGGAAGTCCCGGCTGATGATGGCGTAAGCCTCGTCGCCGTAGGTCTTGAGGAAATCCCAAGTCATCCACTTGAGCTCGCCCCAGGTCACGATGAGCAGGCCCTTGGGGCCGTAGCCGGCCGCCGCGACGGCGTGACCGCCCCAGGAGCCCGGCGCGCCCGCGCCCGTCGCTCCGCCGGCCGGGACGTCCCAGACTTTCTGTCCCTGGGCCGACTTCGGCATGGCCAAGCCGAGATAGGCGCCGCCGAAGAGCCAGATGGCGGTGCGGATGTGATCGAATTGGGACGGATCGACGGAGGCAAATGCCCCGATCTTGTCGCGGGCGATGCCCGTCTTGCGCCAGTACTTGAGGACGGTCAGCATGTCGGCGCCGCCGTCGGTCGACGGATCGCCGGGCACGTAGCCGGAGACGGCTTCGTAGGCGCTGAGGATGGAGCGGTCGGAAGGGGTCCTCTGCGCGCCGGCGTTGGCCGTCCACTGCTGGATCTGGTGCCCGGCCGCGGCTACCGTGCAGTCGCCGATCTTGTCGTTGAGCATCATGCCCCAATGCTTCACCTTCGGGGAAAAGTCGGCGCGGGACGGAACGGCCTTGGCTAGGCGGGGCGATAGATAATTCGAGAGAGCGAGAGTGCGCGCGTCGGGCTGGGAGGAGACGCGGCCGAGCTTTCCGGAGCCGACGGCGGAGCTGTCGAAGCCTCCCGCGCCGTCGAACTGGGCGGCGGGCTTGGAGCGGGCAAGCCTCTTGAGCTGCGCGCGAACGGGCTTGCGCGCGGCGCGCGCGGCCGCGGGCCGCTCGGCGGGCGCGGCGGCCTGACGCGGCGGCAGAGCCGCCGCGGGCGCAACCAAAGACGGCGAGAGCGCGGCCGGCGCCGGGGCCCTCGTGGGCAGCGCCGCCGCGGAAGGATTATCGACGCCGGGCAGGAGCGGCGTCTGCGCCGCGGCGGGC
>DAIDHI010000084.1 GCA_027452025.1 Elusimicrobiota bacterium
GGCGATGGCGGGCGGCGGGGCCGGCGGGAGCCAATCGGCGCTCGCGGCGGCATCCAGAGGCGCGGCGGCTTGCGCGAGGCCCTCAAGCGCGGCGGGCGCGGCGGGGAGGGCCGAGGCGCTCGAAGCCTCCGGATCGCGGACGATCTGCGCGGCGGCCGCGTAGGAGGAAAGCCCGGGCGCGGAAGCGGCGAGCGTCGCCGCCAGCGTCGCGCAGGCAAGCCGCCGGATCATCTCGGCCGTCGGGCTCCCGTCAAAGAATCCGCTTCCATTTTTCGAGCGGGTCCACTATATCCGATGGGGCCGTGCGCAACATGAGACCAACGGTCCCCCGGCGCGGCCCGAGAGAACTACTTCGCTATGGGTCCTTCGGGTTTTTTCGCCGTCGCTTCGGAGTAGACGACGCGGCCGTCGTAGATGGTCGCGATGACTCGCGCCTGACGCAGCTGCTCGGGGGGCGCGGCGAAGATGTCGCGGTCGAAGACGGCGAGGTCGGCGAGCTTGCCCGCGGCGAGCTCGCCGAGCGAGTCTTCCCGGCCGACGGCGCGCGCGCCGTCGATGGTGGCGTGAGCGACGGCCTCTTCCACCGATATCTTCTGCGCGGGCACCCAGCCGCCGGCGGGACGTCCGTCGAGAGCCTGTCGTGTCGAGGCCGCGGCGATCAGGAAGGCCGGCGCGAGCGTGCGCAGGGGCCAGGCCGTGCCCAGCGACAGCAGCGCTTGCGACTTCTCCAGCGAGCGCGCGGCGAAGCACTCGCGGACGCGATCGCCGAGCCTCTCGGGGAAGTCGTTGTCCTCGAGACTGGCGAAGACCGCGCGCCCCGGCTCGAGCGTGACGGCGACGCGGAGCTTGGCGAAGCGCGGCAGATCGGCATCATCGACGACATCGGCGGCCTCGACGCGGCAGGGGATGGCGGGAAGGACGAGAGCGTCGCGGCGGGCCCTCTCTTCGGACGCCTGGCAGGCGTCCAGAGCCATGCGCACGGCGCGGTCTCCCGCCGCGTGGAGCGCGGCCTGCAGGCCCGCCGCGTGCGCGCGGCGGACCGCCGCTTCCAAGTCGTCGGCGTCGTAGCGCGGCCGGCCGGCGCTGGAGTCGTCGAAATAGGGCTTGAGCAGCGCCGCCGTCCGATCCTCGAGCGAGCCGTCGACGGCGAGCTCTACGCCGGTCAGCGCGAAGCGCGTCGGGGGAAGGTCCGCCGCCTGGCGGCGCAAGGCGTCGGCGTCGCCGAGGTCGGCGGGCGACGCGTAGAGAAACAGGCGGGCCGTCGCTTGGCCTGAATGGTAGAGGCGACGCCAAAGCGCGATCTCGCGCCGGGCGGGAAGGCCGCCGGCGTCGTCAAACGCGTCGATCGAAGTGACGCCGGACTCCCTGGCCAGGGCCAAGGCCCGGCGCAAGTCGGCGAGCGCCTGCGCGTCGCCGGGCGCCGGCACGGCCTTCCAGGCGAGCGCGGCGGCGTCGCCGTCCAGCAGCCCCGAGGGCTCCCCGTCCTTCTCGCGCGCGATCTCGCCGCGGCCGTCGAAGGTCGTGTCCTTGCCGATGCGGGCGCTGCGCAGGGCCTGCGAGTTGAGCCAGAGCGCGCGGCCGGCGGAGTCGGCGAGGACGACGGGGCGCGAGGACACGGCCGCGTCCAGGTCCTCGCGGTCGGGAGGACGGTCGTCGGACAGCCGCGCGGCGTCCCAGCCCCGCCCGACGATCCATCCCCCTTTCGGATGGTCGCGGGCGTAGCGCGCCACGGCGCGCTGGACGTCGGCGATCGACCCCGCGTTGGAGACGTCGAGGCCGTCCAGGGCGAGGGCGCCGGGAAAAAGACGCGAGTAGGCGTCGTGAAAACCGGGCGTGACGGCCCGGCCGCCGAGGTCGACGACCCTCGTCCCGGGGCCGCGCAGGGCCAGCGGGGCGGCGTCGTCGCCGACGAGAAGGATCCGGTTGCCCGCGATCGCCACGGCTTGGGCGTAGCGGCCGGGAGCGACGAAGACGCGGCCGTGGTCCAGGATCAGGTCGGGCGGCTTGGCCGCGGCCGGCGCGGCCAGCGCCAGCGCCGCCAGCCAGCTCCACGGGCTCGTCATGAGGGTATTCTAGCAAGCCTGAAAGTCCTACGTGGAGCTAGGCCGCTTGGCGGGCCGTAGGCGGCCGCAAGGCCCGCGCTTTCGAGGGCGCTTTCCCTTTATACTGGCCCCATGAGAGCCCTTTTGGCCGTCCTTTGCCTGCTGCCGTCCGCCGTGTTCGCCTCGGAGAGCGCCGCGCCCCTGCGCCTGGACGCCGTCGAGGCGCCGGTCGGCGGGCCGGAGGCTCCCGCGGCGGCGCCGCTCGCGCCGGCCGCCGAGGCGGAGGGACTGCCCGTCTTGCCGCAGGCCGCCGTGGAGGCGGCGCCCGCCGCGGCCGCCGCGACGCCGGTGCTCGCCTCGCCGGCGCCCGCCTCGGAGGGCCGCGCGGCCCTCGAAGGCGCCCGAGCGCAGCTGTCGACGGCGCGTCGGGCCGTGGCGAAATCCGCCGAGGCCGGCGCCGCGGCGTCCAACCTGGCCCTGGAGGGCGCGTTCGACGGAATGAGCGCCGGCCTCGGCGGCTTGGCGCCCATCTACCACCTCGTCCATAGCGCCCCGGCCCTCGGCTCGGAACTGCGCCGTCATCACCCTCCCGACGAGGAGCCGATTCTTCCCGTCCCGCCGCAGTTCGCGCAGGACGTGCCCTCGGCCCGCGACGAGGCTCCGTTTAATTGGACCGGCCGAATCTCCCTTCATCTCCACAGCGTCTATTCCGACGGGACGCTGACGCCCACCCAGCTCATGGACCTGGCGTATCAGCAGGGCGTGCGCGTGATCTCCTTGACCGACCACGACACGACGGCGGGGCTCGATGAGGCGCGCAAGCGGGCTTCGGAGCTGGGCATGACGTTCATCGCCGGGGAGGAACTCACGGCCCGCGGCGGCGTGCACGTCGGCGCTCTCGGCATCGATCCGACCAACCCCGCGCTGATCGCGCACAACGAGCTCGTGCGCGTCAATCGGCTCGCGCGCGCCCAGGCGATCATCAATCACCTCAACGAGCAATTCCGGGACCATCCGAGCAAGCCGGCCGAGCAAGGCCTGGTGCTCACGATCGATGAGGTCAAGGCGCACTCGCGCTACGACGAAGGCGGCACCATCGAGATCCCCGCGATCGCGCGCGTCCTGCTCGACCACGGTCTCATCGCCCACGTCGATGACGCCTATCAGACCTATCTGACGCCGAAAATCATGTCCGACTCGAGCGTCCAGCCGGATCCGACCGTCGGCGAGGTTCTGGACGTCATCCACCGCGCCGGCGGCAAGGCCTTCCTCAATCATCCCTACACCGTCCGCGCGCCGACCGAAAACCAGAAACAGGCCAAGATACAGGCGATGCTGCCCGGCTTCGACGGCATCGAAGCCTACCGCGACAGCGCAGCCACCTCGGAAGAGGGGCGCAAGCGTTTCGACGGGCGCGTCGCCCAGTATTTGGGCTACGCCGGCCAGTTCCATCTCCTGGTCGGAAACGGCGCGGATTATCACGGCCCGGACACCCACCTCAACAAGCTCGTCGTCTACATGCCCAAGCACTACGCGGGCGACCTGCTCGACGGCATCGGCCTGTCGCAGGCCAAGAGCGCGCTCGACGCGCCCGAGCCGGCTCAGGGCGCCGGCTCCGCCGCGCCCGGGGCGGCGGCGCTTCTGGCCTCGGGGCCGCTGCTCAAGCTGATGCCGCTCATGCACAATCCCGGCGCCTGGGCGCTCGCCCTGATCGCCGCGGCGCTCGGCGCGGGCGCGGTCGCAGACAGCGTGCTCGTGCCGCTCGGCTTGGCGGCGGTGGCCGGAGCGCTTCTGGCGCCCGTGCTGCCGTGGTGGACGATACCCCTGGCGCTTTTGGGCGGCTACGCGTCGGTAATGATGATCATCAGCGCGGAGAAGCTGGGATGGCTGCTCGGTCCCCTGGGCTACGCGCTCATGGGGATGGGACTGGGCGAGATCGTCGGCAAGATACTCTCGCTACTCCTGCGCTTATAAGCTAGGCGGCTTCCCAGTCGAAGGCCGGGCCGCGGAAGCGGAGGCGCTCGCGCGCGGCGTAATAGACGGCCAGGGCGCAAAGCAGCGCGGCGAGCGTATAGCCCGTCTGCAGGTTCGGCGGCCAGACGAACAGAACCGTGATGAGCGCCGTCCAGGCCACGGCGACGGCATTGACCGTCGGGCCCCAGCGGCCCAGGTTCCACGGGCCCAGCCGCGTCCAGCGCCCCTGGCGGCGCGCCCGCAGGACCAGGACGACCGGCAGTATATAGGAGAGATACATCCCGATGGTCGACAGCGAGACGATCACGCCGTACGCCTTGCTGTAGAGACCGATCGCCAAGGCCAGGCCCACGGCCAGCCACACGGCCGCCGCGGGCGTGCGGTGGGACGGGCTGACCCGCGACCACAGGCGGGAGCCGGGCAGCCCGCCGTCTCGCGAGAAGGCGAAGATCATCCGGGCGTTCGTCGTCACCGAGGAAAGGCCGCAGAACCACATCGCGGGCAGGATCGCCCAGACCACGGCGTTGCCGAAGGCCGGGCCCAGCGCCCGATCGCAGACGTAAAGGAACGGATTGGCCGCGGCGGCCGCCGCCGGCAAATCGCGGATGGCGAGCGTGACGGCGAGCAGGAGGGCGTAGCCGGCGACGCCGGAGATCCAGACGGCGTTGATCATGCCCCAGGGAGCGTTGCGGCGCGGATCGACGGTCTCCTCGGTGACATGGGCGGAGGCGTCGTAGCCCGTGAAAGTCCATTGCGCCTGGAGGAGGCTGAGCATGAACGCCCAGGCGTAGGGGGACTTGGAGGCGGTGAAGCCCGTCTGGAACGCGAACGCCAGCGGCTGGCGCGGCGCGAAGAGCCAGAAGACCGCGCAGAGAGCGGCGGTGACGCCGAGGTGATACCAGACGCTCAGGTCGTTGAGAAGCGCGACGATGCCGATGCCGTAGTGGTTGAGCAGGCCGTGCGACAGCAGAAGAGCGGCGTAAACCGGCAGCACGCAGCCCGGCCCCCGATGGAGCAGATCGGCGGCAAAGAGAGCGATGCCGTAGTCGATGCCGGCCGTCGTCGCGACTTGGCCGACGAGGTTGAGCCAGGCGGTGAACCAGCCCCAGGCCGGGCCGCCGAGCACGGCCGACCAGTGATACATCGCTCCGGCGGTCGGAATCGCCGAGGCGATCTCGGCCATGGAGGCGGCCACGGCGAGCGTGAAGACCATGACGACCGGCCAGCCCCAGCCGTCGGCGGCCGGCCCGCCATAGGAAAGGCCCTGCCCGTAGAGCGTCACCGCCCCGGTCAAAATCGAGATGACGGTGAAGGCGACGGCGAAGTTGGAGAAGCCTCCCATCTCGCGCAGCAGCTGCTGCGCGTAGCCAAAGCGGGAAAGGTCCTTGGCGTCCCGCTCGGCTTGGCGCCGCCTGTCCTCCTCGACCACGCGGCAGTTTAACAGATTGCTCCGTTTTTGGTAAACCACTTCCCATGCCGCTGCACGTCGTGCTCTACGAGCCCGAGATCCCTTGGAACACGGGCAACATCGGCCGCACGTGCGTGGCCGCGGGCTGCGTGCTCCATCTGGTGGGCCGTCTCGGCTTCGACGTCTCGGAAAAGGAGATCCGTCGCTCGGGGTTGGACTACTGGCCCAAGCTCGAGCTTCGCCGGCACGACGATTTCGCCGCCTTCCAGGCCCAGCGCCCGCCTCGGTCGACTCTACTCGCTTTTTCAAGCGGCGGGCAGCGCAGCTTTTGGGAAGCGCCTTACGCGCCCGACTGCTACCTGCTGTTCGGAAGGGAGTCGACGGGTCTTCCCGAGGACGTGCTCTCGGCGTGCGGCCCCTGCGTCTACCGCATTCCCATGAGGCCCGAGGTGCGCTCGCTCAATCTCTCGACGGCCGCCGCCGTCGTCGTCTACGAGGCCGTGCGCCGTCTTGGCGCAATGATTCCGTAACCGCCGGCCGCTACTTAAGGAAGCGTGAAGGCCCTGGCGGCCCTGCTCTTGCTGCTTCCGGGCTTGGCGTGGGCCAAGTCTTACGAGGTTTCCGACGCGGGCGACTTTTCTCCCGCGGGCTACCGCGTGGAGTTCGCCGACCGCTACGCCTGGAAGTCCTACCGGGTCGATTTTCGCTTCGGCCTCGATCCCCAAGCGCGCGCCCTCTCCCGGGGCTCCAAGCTTAAGCTCAAGATCGAGCGGCTCGATGGCCGACGCTGGTCCTACACCTGCAAGTCGCGGGGCCGCGATCCCATGGCGGCCAACGTCAATTACCTCTACGGCAAGGGAATCTCCGTCGTCGTGACCTGCGCCATCCGCCCCAGGGACTTCGCCAAGTCCGTGGGTCTCTATCCGGAGGACGTGGGCCTGCCCCGCCTGGTGTTCGAGGCGCTGATCCAGGACGGCAAAGCGAGCCTCGGGCCCCAGCGCGGCCTCTATTTCCTCGCCACGCCCGACCTGGGCTCCTCGGACGTGGCCGCCTACGTCTCCCCGCCCGACGCGACCAACTTCGCCGTCCTCTTCCGATCCGGCGGCGCCGGGCCTTGAATGCCCATTGATTTCTCCCGCGACCGGGCTACACTTAGGCGATGACCGCCGTTGTGTTCGCTTTCCTGGCGCTTTTCGGCGCGAGGTCCGCTTGGCCGGGGCGGCAGCCCGATTTGTCCCAAGCCTTTAGCGCGCTCAGTTCCTCGATCAAGCGCGAGCGGCAGGGCTTCGTCGGCCCCGGCGGCAAGGTGCGGCTAAACGCTTATATCTGCCGCGGCTCGGGCATCGGCGACGAAACGGTGACTCAGGACATCGCCCGCGCGCGCAGGACGCTGGCCCAATGCGGCCTGAAGGTTTCGGCGCCTTCCGCCCCTTACCCCCGGTTCAGCCTGCCCAACGGACGATGCGACTTGAAGGCGGACGAGGGACAGCCGCGTTTTTCCAACGACGAGCGCGCGCTCATCTCCCGATACCGGGGCGGCGGTACGAAAGCTCTGAGCGTCTTCTATCTATCCTGGGACTCGGGGGATCCCAACGAAGCGGGCACCTCCATTCCGGCCGATTATGCCGCCCAGG
Organism: Elusimicrobiota bacterium; assembly: GCA_027452025.1. Taxonomy (GTDB): domain Bacteria; phylum Elusimicrobiota; class Elusimicrobia; order UBA1565; family UBA9628; genus DAIDHI01. The sequence goes on from DAIDHI010000084.1 coordinate 7,059, forward strand.
TCAAGACGAAGGAATCGGAGACCTTCCGCGCTCAAGCGGTCGGCGCCCTGTTCGTTTTCCAAGCCGCCCGCCAGGCGATGGGAGCCGATAAATACAGATACACCTTGCCCCATGAGATGGTTCACATCCTCACGGCGAACTCCCGCCATCTGCACGGTCCTCGGGATGCTGGCAACCTGATGTATCGGCCGCCGGGCTGCGCCGATCCCTCGTGGACCCAGCAAAACGCCTTGGACCGCGCTCAGTGCGCGAAAATCCGGCAAGGCGCGCAATAGCCGAAGGCCCTAGGCCTTCCGCCCTACGCGGTCGTAGGCCCAATAGCTGGCGCGCCTGAGCCAACTGGCCCGACGGAGGCCGCGCCCCTCTCAATATAATAGGGCCCAGACGTCATCACCCATTAAGGAGTCTCCCATGATCGTCCGGCTCTCGCGAGAAGTGGCCGCACAATCCCTGGCCGCCGCCTTGGCCGTCATCCTGGCCTTGCCGCTAGGCTCGCTGGCCGCCGCCTATGAAGGCGCCCCCGCGCCCGCGGCGGCGCCCTCCGCGCCGGTCGCCCCGCTCGAGGCTCCCCTCGATCTCGCCGCGCCGCTGGCTCCCGCCGCGGCCGTCACCGCCCATCCCGTCATCGATCTCATCAACCAGCTGCAGGCCAAGGGCGTCGTGCTTCCCGAGACTCTCGCCACCCCGGCCGATGCTCAGAAGCTCGCCGCCGCGGCGGCCGCGCTCCCCGAGGGCAGCCCTGTCCGCCAGATGCTGGTTTCGCTGGCGAAGGCCGTTCCCTCCGGCAGCGGCTCGTCGCCCGCGCTGACGAACCTGGCCGAGCTCGGCCGCCTTTACGAGAACGCCTCCTCCAAGTCGAACTCGGGCGGAGTCTTCGCCGCGCTCTCGAAGCTGGGCTTCCTGCCCTCCGGCCTGCGCAGGAGCCTGGCCGCGCGCGCCGCGAAGAAGGTGGCCTACCCGGAGCCGGAGAACCCGGAAACCTTCGCCGTGCCGCTGGCCAGGCTGCGCTGGGCGCCCGCCGCCGAGAAGCTTCCCGAGACCAGCCGGGATATCCAGGCCGCCGAGCGCAAGATCGTCGGCCAGGACCGCGCGCTCAACTCGATCTATTTCGGGCTCAAGATGCCGGGCGGCAACTACAACCTTTACGTCAGCGGCGCCGAAGGCACCGGCCGGGAGACCGCGCTTCTCGACATCGCCAAGAAAGTCGCCGCCGCGATGCCCACTCCCGCCGACCGCGTCTCGGTGACGAACGTGGCGGACAAGGACCATGCGCTGGTGCTCAGCCTGCCGGCCGGCCAGGGGCCCAAGCTCGAGGCCGCGCTTGCGAAGTTCGTCAAGGGCTATCAAACGGGCCTCATCAAGACCCTCAATTCGCCGCAGGCCGTCGCCCTGCGCAAGAAGGTGAAGGGCGAGGCCGAGAGCCGGATCGACGCGCTCGACGAGCAGTTTCATTCCGAGGTCTCGAACATCCGCCTTCCGGGCAACAAGTTCGGAGTCGCCTTCTTCGTCGAAAAGACGCAGGACGGCGCCGTCGAGCACTCCGTCCAGCTCACCTATCCCAAGGACGGCCGCTTCGAGCCGCTGACCGAGGAGGAAGGCCGCGGGCTCATCGAATCGGGGGCCTTCACCGAGCAGGAGTGGGAGCAGGCCCGCAAGGACTCCGCGGCCGAGGGCAAGAAGCTCAGCGATCATTACGGCGAGCTCTCCATGGCCAAGCACGCCATCCAGTCCGAGGCCAACGAGCAGCTCGGCCTCATCAACCTCAAGATCGCCAACGCCTTCGTCCGGCAGCTGGCTGCGATCCTCCTGCAGCCCGTCATGAAGAATCGCCACGACACCACGGAGCACAAGGCTTACGAGCAGCGCGCGCAGCAGCGCCTCGAGGCTTTCGCCCTGGAGGCCGCCCGTCCGACGCTCGCGGGAAAATACGGCTTCGCCTTCTCCGCCTCCGACGGCGGCTTGGAGATGCAGCTCGTGCAGGCCGTCGACGGGCAGATCCAGCCCGTCGAGGACCTCCAGTCCAAGATCGAAGCCGGCGAGTTCACGCCCGAGCAGCTGCAGGCCGCGGCCGCTCCTCTGGTGCGCAAGTTCAAGGCGCTGCTCAAGCAGAACCAGCAGGAGCACGAGGCCGTTCACGCCGGCGACGAGCCGCTGAGCGCCGACGAGAAGCAGGCCGCCGAATGGGTCAACGCCGTCCTCGCCCACGCCGGCGCCCATTACCTCAATTTCCTGCCGGGCCAGGACGAGTCCGGCGCGATGGCGGCCAAGCCCGCGGACATGTACAAAGTCTCCGTGCTCTCCACCAACGAGCCCGGCAAGGGCGCGCCGGTCGTCTTCGACCGCAATCCTTCTTTGCTCGGCACCTTCGGCCTGGGCAGCACCGGCCAGACCATGATGGTCCCCGGCGCCGGCCCCGTCCGCACGCAGTCTCCGGCCGGCCCGAAGATCAAGCCGGGCACGCTGATGAAGGCCAACGGCGGCATCTGGATCGCCTACGCGACGGACGTGCTGAGCGCCCCAGGCGTCTATCAGAACCTGATGCGCTTCGCCCGCGACGGGCAAGTCGAGGTCTTCCAGATGGTCGACGGCGGCATCGCCAAGCTCGCCGGCAAGAGCGGCGACGCCTACCAGGTCCCGGCGAAGGTCAAGATCGTCTTGATCGGCTCCCCGACCATCCGGATGATGCTCTCCGAGCACGACCAGGACTTCAACGGCGCCTTCAACGCGACGGCCGAGTTCGAGTCCCGCTTGCCGATCAGCGAGGAGACCACCACCGGCTATCTTCAGTTCATCCGCAACGCCATCTCGGGCTCCGAGGGGCAGCTCGCCGAGATGAGCCGCGATGCCATCTCCGCTCTCCTTGAATACGCCGCGCGCGCCATTCGCAGCAATGAGAAGCTGACGGCGCAGTTCGGCCTGCTCCACGGCCTGATGCGCGAGGCCACATTCTGGGCCCGCGAGGCCGGGCGCTCCGAGGTGCGGCGCGAGGACGTCGACAAGGCTCTCGAGGTCCGCGACGACAGCGACATGATGTTCGCCCGCCACTACCAGGACGCGATCTTCAAGGGCGTCGAGATCTTCGAGACCAGCGGCTCGCGCGTGGGGCAGATCAACGGCCTGGCCGTCCTCGGCAATAAGTTCGGCACGCCTCTTCGCGTGACCATCGTGACCTCCGGGAGCGACGGTGGCTTCCAGATGACCTCGCCCGACAACGAGGCCGGCTGGACGGGCAGCTACTTCAAGAAGTCCTTCGCCGACGTCCGCGGCTTCGTGGAGAACCTCTTCGGACGGGAGAAGGCCCTCAAGCTCAAGGTGCAGGTCTCCTTCGAGCAGACGCCCGGCATCGACGGCGATTCGGCCACCTCGACGATGATGTACGGCATCCTGTCGAGCCTCTCCGGCGTGCCCATCAAGCAGGGCATCGCCGTGACGGGTTCGGCCGACCAGTTCGGCAACATCCAGGCGATCGGCGGCATCAACGAGAAGATCGAGGGCTTCTACGACCTGTGCAAGCATCGCGGCCTGACCGGAGACCAGGGCATCGTGATGCCCAGCTCCAACGTCGGCGACCTCATGCTCAAGCCGGAGATCGTGCAGGCCGTGCGCGAGGGCAAGTTCCACATCTACGCGGTCAGCAACATCAAGGAAGGCATCGAGATCCTGACCGGCGTCTCCTTCGCGCAGATCTACGCCAAGGCGAAGGCGGGACTGATCAGAACACCGAGTCCCAGTCCCGGTAGGTGAACTGGAACTCGACGCGGCGGTTCTTTTCGCGGCCGGCTTCCGTGCTGTTGTCGGCGATGGGGCGGTAGTAGCCGTAGCCCTTGTAGCGGATCGACGTCGGCCACACGCCTTCCTTGACCAGATAATCGCGCACGGAGCGCGCGCGCCGGTTCGACAGCTTGAGGTTGTACTGCGCCGTTCCCAGCGCGCACGTATGCGCCCGGATCATGAGCTTGACGTCCGGGTTCTGGAGCAGCAGCGCGGCCACGGCGTCGAGCGTGGGCTCGGACTCCAGGCGGATCTTGGCCGAGTCGAAGTCGAAGCGGATCTTCGGCAATTGCCCGTTCTTGATCTTGGCCAGCAGCGTGCGCACGTTCTGCTTGAGCGTCGCCAGGTCCATCGGCTCGGCCCTGGAGGCCTTGTCGTGCAAGTCGATGTAGATCGGCTTCTGGCCGCACCGGGCCGGCGAGGCGAGCACCGCAAGCAACAGCACCGCGAGCCGCATACCTCAGTTTAGCAGGGCTTGACGGGAATTCAAGGCGGGAGGGAGGCGTCGGGGCACTCGGGGTCGAACCGAGAACCTCCTGGTCCCAAACCAGGCGCTCTGCCAATTGAGCTATGCCCCGCAGGTCCGATTATAGCACTCCGGGCGTCCCATGGATTTTACGCGGGGCACACAGGCCCGAGCCGGGTTGTTGCGGTACGCTTAAGGTATGAGGATGATCTCTCTGGGCCGCTGGTTCGGCGTGCAGGTGAGCATTCACTACAGCTGGTTCATCATCGCCGGCCTCATCACGTTTTCCCTGGGAGAGCTGGCGCTGCGCATGTCGACGGCCTCGCCGCTGGAAGCCTGGGGCCTGGCGGCCGCCACGGCCATCCTCTTCTTCGTCTTTCTGGTCATCCACGAGCTGTCGCACGCGGCGGTGGCGCGCGCCCACGGGCTGCCCGTGCGGGGCATCGTGCTCTTCGCCTTGGGCGGCATGGCGCAGGCGGGGGGCGAGACGCCCGACGCGCGCACGGAGTTCCTCATCGGCATCGTGGGGCCGCTGGTCAGCGCCATCCTGGGCTTGGCGTGCCTCGCGGGAGCGCGGGCGATGGGGCCGCTGCACCCGCTGCCCCGCCCCCTGCCGCAGCTGCTGCTCTCGTGGCTTGGCGCGATCAACCTCGCGCTGGCCGCCTTCAACCTGATCCCGGGCTATCCCCTCGACGGCGGGCGCGTGCTGCGCTCGGCGATCTGGGCCTGGACGGGCAGCCGGGAGCGCGCCACTCTCGCCGCCTCGCGGGTGGGGGAGCTGGTGGCGATGCTGTTCATGGCCTGGGGCATCTTTCAGTTCTTCGTCGGCGCGAGCTTCGGAGGCCTGTGGCTGGCGATCATCGGCTTCTTCATCTTCGAGGCCGCGGCGGGCAGCCACCAGCAGGTGGAGTTCAGGCGCCTCCTGGAGGGGGTGCGGGTCTCGGACCTCATGAGCCGCGACTTGCCCGTCGTCGACGGCCATGAGGACGTCGAGGACTTCGTCGAACACGAGCTTCTGAAGACGGGGCGCCGGTGCTTCGTCGTCAGCGAGCAGGGCCGGCTCCTGGGGCTGATGACGGCGCAGGAAGTCAAAAGCGTGCCGCGCGAGCGCTGGGCCGACACGCCGCTGGACCGAGCGATGGTTCCGCTGGCAAAGATCCACGCCGTGGACCCGTCGACCTCGGCCTGGGAGGCGTTCGAGATCATGGCGCGCGAGGACTTGAACCAGCTTCCCGTCGTTCACGACCACACCGTGGACGGCCTGGTGTCGCGAGGCGACCTGCTCAAGGCGCTGCAAACGCGGCGGGAAGTGGCGGGCAGCGCCTAGCGGCGAGGCAGGCGCCGTCGGCCGGCAAAGCCGTCGGCGATGCCGTGGTAGTGCGTGATCTTCTTTTCCCCGAGCTTCCAGCAAAGGTAGGCCTCGCGTCCCTCGACGCGGGCGGGAAAATCCACCAAAGCCGGCTCGAGGCCCTTCGGGATCGCGCCGAGGTCGGCGATCTTTTGAAGCTCCCGCGCGACGGCCTGGCCGAGGAACCGCAGCTGGCCCTTTTCGATGGCGACCTGCGACTCGTCGAGCGGCTGCGCGCGCTCAAGAGCGTAGATGCGCTCGGCCTTGGCCTCGGCCTTGGCGGCAAGGTCGGCCACGGCCTCGAAGATCTCGTCGAGCCGCGGGATGAGGGCTTCGGCCTCCTCGAGGGTGAAGTATCTCACGCGTTTTCCTGGCCGTACTTGGCGCGGGAGCGCTGCGCGCGGCGGGATTTTCGTCGGCGCAGGCGCTGAAGATCCTGGAGCCGCTGCGAGGTCTCGGGAGAGAACTTCATCTCGACGCGGTCGACGAGCTCGCGCAAGGCCAGGAAGCGGTTTACGGTGCGCTTGCGCTCGCGCTGGCAGACGACGGAAATGCCCAGCGGAGGGTAATGGAGCTGGACGCGGTTGGACGTCTTGTTGATCTTCTGGCCGCCCGGGCCTTTGCCGCGCGAAAACCCTTCCTCGATGAGCTTGGCGTCGATGCCGAGCCGTTGGATGCGCTCGAGCAGCGCCTCGACTTTGCCCGGGGAGACGTCGAAGCGCTCGTTTAAGTTCAACCCGCTATTCTTCGGAGCAGAGCGACGCCTTCAGATACTCGCGGTTGAGCCGCGCGATGGCACGAACGCTGATTTCCTTGGGGCAGGCGGCCTCGCAGGCGTACTCGTTGGAGCAGTTGCCGAAGCCCTCGGCGTCCATCTGGGCGCGCATTTGGGCCACGCGGCGCATGCGCTCCGGCTGGCCTTGCGGCAAAAGCGCGAGGTGCGAAACCTTGGCGGCGACGAAGAGCATGGCCGAGGCGTTGGGGCAGGCGGCCACGCAGGCGCCGCAGCCGATGCAGGCCGCCGCGTCCATGGCTTTCTCGGCGACGGCGTGGCCTATGAGGATGGAGTTGGCGTCCTGCGGGTTGCCCGTGTTTACGGAGACAAAGCCCCCCGCGGCCACGATGCGGTCGAAGGCGGAGCGGTCGACGACCAAGTCCTTGACGGGAGGGAAAGCCTTGGCGCGGAAGGGCTCGACGGTGATCGTGTCGCCGTCCTGGAAGGTGCGCATGTGGAGCTGACAGGTGGCCGTGCCGAGCTCCGGGCCGTGGGGCTTGCCGTTGATGACGAGGCTGCACATGCCGCAGATGCCCTCGCGGCAGTCGGAATCGAAGGCGATGGCTTCCTCGCCGCGCTTGACGAGCCCCTCGTTGACGACGTCGAGCATCTCGAGAAAGGAGGCGTCCGGCGAGATGTTCTCCGCCTTGCACTCGACAAAGCGCCCGGCGTCGCCGGGTCCCTTTTGCCGCCAGATCTTGAGAGTCAGGTTGAGCTTCTTTTTCTCATTCATGGCTGAAATCCCGTTACGCGTAGGAGCGCTGCGCCAAGTGCACGTTCTCGAAAGCCAGGGGCTCCTTGTGCAGCTGCGCGTCCTGGCCGACGCCCTTGAACTCCCAAGCGGCGACGTAGGAGAACTTCTCATCGTCGCGCTTGGCCTCGCCGTCCGCGGTCTGATATTCCTCGCGGAAGTGGCCTCCGCAGGATTCCTCGCGGTGGAGGGCATCGCGGACCATGAGCTCGGAGAACTCGAGGTAGTCGGCGACGCGCCCGGCGCGCTCGAGGGTCATGTTGAGCTCCTCGCCGGATCCGGTGACGTCCACGTTCTTCCAGAACTCCTCGCGCATCGCGGGAATCTTGGCCAGAGCTTCCTTCAGGCCCTTGGCGTTGCGCGCCATGCCGCAGTCGTCCCACAGGAGCCGTCCGAGGTCGCGGTGGAACTCCACGGCGGTCTTCTTGCCTTTGACGGCGAGCAGCGTCTTGATCCGTTCCTCGACGGCGCGCTCGGCCTCGCGGAAGGCGGGGTGGCCGCTCTGCACGGCGCCGAGCTTGGCCGAGGCGAGATAGCCACCCAGCGTGTAGGGGGCGACGAAGTAGCCGTCGGAGAGCCCCTGCATGAGCGCCGAAGCGCCGAGGCGGTTGGCGCCGTGGTCGGAAAAGTTGGCCTCGCCCAGGCAGAAGAGCCCGGGGATCGTCGTCATGAGATTGTAGTCCACCCACAGCCCGCCCATCGTGTAATGCACGGCGGGGTAGATGCGCATCGGCACCTGGTAGGGGTTCTCGCTGGTGATGTGATGATACATGTCGAAGAGATTGCCGTATTTCTCCTTGATCTTTTCCTCGCCCAGGCGCTTGATGGCATCGGAGAAGTCGAGGTAGACGGAGAGGCCGGTCTCGCCGACGCCGCGGCCTTCGTCGGTCATCTGCTTGGCGTTGCGGGAGGCGACGTCGCGCGGTACGAGGTTGCCGAAGCTGGGGTATTTGCGCTCGAGGTAGTAGTCGCGCTCTTCCTCGGGGATCTGCCGCGGCGCTCGAGTATCGCCCTTCTTCTTCGGCACCCAGACGCGCCCGTCGTTTCGCAGCGACTCCGACATGAGCGTCAGCTTGGACTGGTAGTCGCCGGAGACGGGGATGCAGGTCGGGTGGATCTGCGTGTAGCAGGGGTTGGCGAAGAAGGCACCCTTCTTGTGCGCGCGCCAAGTGGCGCTGACGTTGCTCGCCATCGCATTGGTGGAAAGATAGAAGACGTTGCCGTAGCCCCCGGTGCACAAAAGCACGGCGTGCCCGGCGTAGGATTCGGTCTTCCCCGTGATGAGGTTGCGGCAGACGATGCCCCGAGCCGCTCCGTCGACGACGACGAGCTCGAGCAGCTCCCGGCGGGGAAACATCTGGACCTGGCCCCTGCCCACCTGCCGCATGAGGGCCTGGTAGGCGCCCAAGAGCAGCTGCTGGCCCGTCTGGCCGCGGGCGTAGAACGTGCGGGAGACCTGCGCGCCGCCGAAGGAGCGGTTGGAGAGCGTGCCGCCGTATTCCCTGGCGAAGGGCACGCCCTGGGCCACGCACTGGTCGATGATGTTATTGGAGACCTGGGCCAGGCGATAGACGTTGGCCTCCCGGGAGCGGAAATCCCCGCCCTTGACCGTGTCGTAGAACAGGCGCCAGATCGAGTCGCCGTCGTTGGGATAATTCTTGGCGGCGTTGATGCCGCCCTGGGCCGCGATCGAGTGCGCGCGCCGCGGGCTGTCTTGGATGCAGAAGACCTTGACGTTGTAGCCGAGCTCGGCCAAGGAAGCGGCGGCGGAGCTGCCGGCCAGGCCGGTGCCGACGACCAGGATCTCGAACTTGCGCTTGTTGGCCGGGTTGACGAGCTTGAGGTTGAAGCGGTGCTTGTCCCACTTCTGCTCGATGGGACCTTCGGGAACCTTCGGGTCGAGGGTCATCAGAGCCCTCCTTTGATGAGCGCCCAGATCGGGATGACGGCAAAGCCTCCGCAGATGATGAGGGCGAAGGCCCAGCCGAGAGCCTTGACCGCGGGCATGTATTTGGGGTGATTCAAGCCGAAGGTCTGAAAGGCGCTCTGCACGCCGTGGCTCAGATGCAGCGCCAGCCCCGCCAGGGCCAGCAGGTAAAAGCCGGCCATATAGGGGTTGGACAAGGACGAAAGGACCAGATGATACATGCCGCCGTCCCGCCCGCCGAAGCGGAAGGCTTTGACGTGGATGATCAGAAACGCGAGGACCAGGAGGGCCGTCCAGGTCATCGTGCGAGAGCCGGCGGTGCGGCCGCCCTTGGCGCGGTAATCGGCGTAGCCGACGGGACGGGCCTGCTTGTTTTGCCAGCGCAGCCACAGGGAGACGACGACGTGGGCGAAGAAGATGGCCGCCAGGATGATCTCGGCGGCGGGAATGAGGGGATTGGTGTCCAGGGTGTTGGCGAAGGCGTTGAACTGGCTTTCGCCGACGAAGAGCAGCATGTTGCCGCTGAGATGGAAGACGAGAAAGAGGCAGAGCAGGACGCCCGCCGCTCCTACCGTGAACTTTTTACCTATAGAGGAATGAAGGAATTTGCACGAATGTTTCATAGAAGCCCTCGCGACCGCATTCTACAACTTGGTCGAAAGTCCGTCAAACAGCCGTTGCTAGACACCGGTTTTCCGAACGGGTACGATGGGGGCATGCGAGCCCCGCTCCTAGCCGTCCTGGCCGCGCTCTCGCCGGCCCTTCCGGCCCGCGCCGCCCGCGACAAGGGCACCTTCACCCTCGCGGAAGCCGGCGAGGTGACCAGCCTCGATCCCGCGCTGGCCTACGACGTCCCCAGTCAAGAGGCGATCCTGAGCCTCTACGACACGCTCGTCTCCTTCGACGGCTCGTCGGTCAAGCGCTTCGTGCCGATCCTCGCAACGAAGGTGCCGACGCTGGAAAACGGCGGAATTTCCCGCGACGGGCGCGTCTACCGCTTCACGATCCGCAAGGGCGTGCGCTTCCACGACGGCTCCCCGATGACGCCGCAAGACGTGCGCTATTCGCTGCTGCGCTTCATGATCTCGGACCGCGTCGGCGGGCCCTCGGCGCTGCTGCTGGAGCCGATCACGGGGTCGGGGTCGACGCGCGACGCCTCCGGCAAGATCACGCTCGACTACGGCGCCCTGGCCAAGGCCGTGAGCGTCGACGGCGACGACGTCGTCATTCGCCTCAAGCGGCCCTTCGCGCCGTTTTTGTCCATCCTGGCGCGCTGGTCCTTCGTGGAGTCGCAGCGTTGGGCCGCGGCGCACGGCGAGTGGGGCGGGCTGGCCGCCGACTGGAAGCGCTTCAACAACCAGGATCCGGAGCAGTCCTATTTCAACGAGCACGAAGACGGGACGGGGCCGTTCACGCTCGAGCGCTGGGATCGCGTCGCCAAGTACGTCGTGCTCAAGCGCAGCGACTCCTATTTCCGGCCGCGGGCGCATCTGGCCCGCGTCGTGCTCAAGACCGTGCCGGAGTTCGCCACTCGCCGCCTGATGCTCCAGGCCGGAGACGCGGACTTGATCGAGACCCCGCGGCCGATGATCGACCAGCTCAAGGGCCTCGGCGGCGTCAAGGTGGAAGACGACCTGCCCCGCCTGGTCACCGATCCCGTGATCTTCTTCACCTTCAAGATCAACGCCTTCGCCAACCGCGACGTCGGAAGCGGCCGGCTCGACGGCAACGGCATCCCGCCTGACTTCTTCTCCGACCCCGACGTGCGCAAGGGCTTCGCCTACGCCTTCGACTACGACGGCTTCATCCAGGGCACCTACCAGGGCTCGGCCCGGCGCGCCAAGGGGCCCGTGCCGCCCGGCGTTCCGGGCTACGATCCCAACGAGCCGTATTACACCTACGATCTGGCCAAGTCCGCCGAGCACTTCAAGAAGGCTTTCGACACGCACCTCTGGGACCGGGGCTTCCGCTTCACGCTCACCTACAACGTCGGCTCGGAGGACCGGCAGGCTGCCGCGCAGATCCTGAAGAAGAACGTCGAGTCGCTCAACCCTCGCTTTCGCATCGACGTTCGCGGCGTGGAGTGGCCGGCTTTCCTGGACGCGGCCCAGCAGCACCGCATGCCGATCTTCGTGCGCGGCTGGTGGGCGGACTACCCCGACGCCCACAACTTCGTCTACAACTTCTACGACTCAAGCGGCCGCTATCCCTCGGCCCAGGGCTTCTCCGACTTCGAGCTGGACCAGCTCGTGGAGAAGGCCGTGCGCGCCGTAGACGCCAAGAAGCGCCAGGAGCTTTACGACCGCATCGCCAAGGTCGGCTACGACGACTGCCCGGCGATCTTCACCGTCCACCCTCGCGGCGTCTACGCCATGCGCGACTGGGTCCGCGGCTTCGTGGACAACCCCGTCTATCTCGGGGTCTACTTTTATCCCATCTCCAAGGATTGATGTGCTAGAATCGGCGGCATCGGAGGTGCCACGATGATCATTGCCGCCGCGCTGACGTTGGTCTCGCTGCCGGCTCGCGCCGCCGTTATGGTCCCGCCGCCTGTCCCGTCCTCGCTATGGACGCGCTCGTTGTCGCAAGTGCAGAGCGCCGTCGCCCAGTCCAAGCCGGCTTATGTGCCCGTGGACGTCTCCATCGACCGTTTCGTCCCGGACCGGGCTCTCGTCTCGGATCCTCATTTGGGCCTCGACCTCGAGGTCGGCCGGCTGGGCCTGGGCTCTTTGGACCTCAGCGGCTACCTCAGCGGCTCGGGGATGCTGCGCGCCCCGCGCAGCTCCTGGGAGGGCGTCGACCTCATGGGCGACGGCTTCAACGTGGGCGTCGCGCCCTTCGGCTCGATGCGGTTCCTCATCAACGGCCCCTATAAGAAGGACGACGGCTCGGACGGCTCGCTGTCGGTGGGCATCGACGCCGACGGTCTGCCCTTGCGAGACCTGGAGATCCATCAGCCGGGGCTGGATCTGGTAGCGCGCTGGCGCTCCGACGGCTATGAGCTCAAGGGCCGGGCCGACTCGAGACTCTACGGCAAGCGGGCGCTGGCCATCGTGTCCGCGGCGATCGCGAGCCTGACCTTCGACTCCTTCCTGCCTTGAACGCCGGGCAGCGTCAGACGCGGGCCAAGCGCGTGCTGGCCGGCCTTCGCCGCCTTTATCCCGAGGCCCACTGCGAACTCGACTTCAAGTCTCCCTTCCAGCTCGTCGTCGCTACCATCCTCTCCGCCCAGTGCACGGACAAGCGCGTCAACCTGGTCACGCCCAAGCTCTTCGAGCGCTATAAAACGATCAAGGCCCTGGCCGAGGCCAAGCCGGCCGAGCTCGAGGCTCTGGTGCGCTCGACGGGCTTCTACAAGGCCAAGGCCGCCTCGATCAAGGCGATGGCCAAGACCTTGGTCGACGAGTTCGGCGGCGAGGTGCCGCAGAAGATGGGCGACCTGCTCACGCTTCGCGGCGTTGCGCGCAAGACGGCCAACGTGGTTCTCGGGACGGCCTTCGGCATCGCCTCGGGCGTCGTCGTTGACACCCACATGAAGCGGGTGTCCTACCGCCTCGGCCTGACCGACCAGGAAGACCCCGTCAAAGTCGAGCAGGACCTCATGGCCTGCGTGCCGCAGAAGGAGTGGATCTATTTCGGCCACGCCATGATCTGGCACGGCCGGCGCGTCTGCTTCGCCGTCAAGCCGAACTGCCCCGGCTGCCCGCTCAAGACGTTCTGCCCAAAGCGCGGCGTGACCGAGACGGCGTGAGCGTCCTCGACGCGCTTGGCCGGCGGCTGGCCCAAGACGACTTCAAGAAGCTCGGTCTGGTCTTCTTGGCGAGCGCGGTCGCGGTCCCTGCGGCCGGACTCTACGGCATGCTGCACAATCAGATCAGCTATACGGTCTCGCCGGAGTACTTCACCCGCTTCAAGTTCGAGCAGTTCGGCTTGACCGGCTTGGCCCTGCCCGACCGGGCGAAGGCGTCAGTCGTAGGCCTGATGGCTTCCTGGTGGATGGGCGTCCCGATAGGCGCGCTCGTTGGCGCGGCCGGTCTCGTCCACGAAAAGCCCCGGCGCATGGCGGAAGTCACTGCGAAGGCGCTGGGCGTCGTCCTAGCCTTCACCTTGTGCTTCGGACTGCTCGGCCTGCTCTACGGCCTCTGCCGCACGGCCCGCATCCGCCCCGAGGACTATAACGGCTGGTACGTTCCCAACCACGTCCGCCATTTGCGGCGCTTCCTGTGCGCGGGCTACATGCACGACTCGTCTTACCTCGGGGGTGGGGTCTCCGTGCTTGCCGCATGGGCGTTTCAGGCGCGGGCATGGCTCGCCGACCGGCGGCGCGTTATCCACATTGCTTCGCCCGCGGAGCAAACCTAAGGCCGCCGCAAATCAGCCCGACCATACGGCCCAAACGCTGCGGGGCCCTTTGGCGTCCCCGGGAGGACCGCAAGGCCCGTTTCCCGGCCCGCGGCAAGCGTTATCCTGAAGCGGGATTTATGAGCAAGGCTACAATCTTGGCGGCGCTGCTGCTCCTCGCCTGCCCTCGTGCCAAGGCCGCGGGCATGGAAGACGCGCCGTCGGAGGCCGTCCCCGCGCTCGAGCCGGCGGTGCCGGCTGCGGAAACGGCGCCTACTGCGATCCCAACCTTGGAGGCGCCGCTAGCCATTCAAGCCGCTTCGCAGGCCGCCGCCGAAGCGATGCCACCCTCACCCAAGGCGCAGAACGCTCTCGAACCGGCCGCAGCCGCCGCGCAGGGGCCGCGCGGCGAAGGCAAAGCCGCCGCAGCCGCCGCCACGCTCTTCGACAACGCCGCCGCGCCGGACGCCTCCCTCATGGCTCCGGCGGAGGGCGTCCAGGAGATTTCCCGCGAGATCTCCGAGCCCCCGGAGCTTTTGCGCTCCAGAGGCATCCACGCCACGGTCACCGTTTACGGCAGCGCGCGCATCCAAAGCCCGGAGAAGGCGCGCGCCGCCTACCAAGCGGCCGTCGATCAATACGGCCGCCGCCCGCGATCGGCGAAAGGCAAAGCCGCCCTGCGGGTCGCGCGGCAGGGCCTAACCAATTCCCGCTACTACGAGGCCGCGCGCCGCTTCGGTGAACTCGTCGCGCGGGGCGGCAAGGGCCGCATCGCTCTGGTCACGGGGGGCGGTCCGGGCATCATGGAAGCGGCCAACCGCGGCGCCTTCGAGGCAGGCGGGCCGAGCGTCGGCTACAACATCAAGCTGCCTTTCGAGCAGAGCGCCAACCCTTACATCACGCCCGGCCTGGAGTTCGACTTCGACTACTTCTCCTCGCGAAAGACCAGTATGCGCCACGGCGCCGTGGCGCACGCTTATTTCCCGGGGGGCTTCGGCACGATGGACGAGCTCTTCGAGCTCCTGACGCTGATGCAGACGGGGAAGCTTCCCAAGGCCCCGATCGTGCTGGTGGGCAAGCGCGGCTACTGGGACAAGATTCTCGACTTCGCTGCCTTCGCCAAGATGGGCTTGATCTCGCAAGCCGACATCAAGCTCTTCCATTTCGCGGAGACCGCCGAGCACGCCTGGCGCGTCGTCAGCGGGCACGTCGCGCGCAAGTCGCTAGGCCAAAAGTGATATCCTCCACTGCGTGGAGACCGCCGTCGCCGGGCCCGCGCAGCGCCGCGGCCTAGTCGAGTCCTTCCTCTCCAAGTTCCTCGTCCTGAGGGGCGCCGTGCGCGAGCTGTGGCTCGTCTTTGGCGTCAAGATCCTGGCCATTCTCGCCTACGGCTTGGTCAACTCGACCCTCGTGCTGTGGCTCTCCTCCGACCTCGGGCTTTCCGATATCAAGGCGGGCTTCGTCGTGGCCGCCTGGTCGACGGTGATGACGCTGGCCACGGTGATGGTCGGCTCCTTGGCCGACGCCGTGGGCATCCGCGCGGCCTTCCTCTTCGGCCTGGCGCTGTGCGTGGTTTCGCGCGCCGTGATGTCGTTTTCGACGGCTTTTTGGATCGCGATCCCAGTGGGCCTCATGCCCCTGGCCGTGGGCGAGGCCCTGCAGACGCCCGTGCTCGTGGCCGCCGTCAAGCGCTTCTCGACGACGGCCCAGCGCTCCATGGCCTTCGCCGTCTACTACGCGATGATGAACGTGGGATTCGCGCTCGCCGGCTGGACCTTCGACCGCGTGCGCTCGGGCCTGGGGGAATACGGGCACTACTCGCTGCCGCTGCTGCACCTGAGCCTAAGCACCTACCAGGTCATCATCTTCCTCGGTTGCCTGTGCACCGTGCCGGTGTGGGCGATCGTCTATTTCGGCCTGCGGCCGGGCGTCGAGGCCACCGACGAGGGGGTGCGCATCGCGCCGGCGGCGCACAGCTACGAGGGCGAAGGGCCCGTGCAGGCGGCCGTTCACGCCTGTCGCGACGCCGCCAAGGACTGGCTGCGCATCTTCTCCAACCTCTGGGCCCAGCCCGCGTTCTACCGCTTCCTGCTCTTCCTGACCCTCGCCGTCGGCGTGCGGCTGATCCTCTACCACATGTACTACACCTTCCCGAAGTTCGCCATCCGGGAACTGGGCCCCGGCGCGCCGGTGGGACGGCTGTTCCTCGTCATCAACCCCGTCCTGATCGTGTTCCTCGCGCCGATGGTGGGCGCGCTGACGCAGCGGGTGTCGGCCTACAAGGCCGTCATCATCGGCAGCTTCATCGCCGCGGGCTCGGTCTTCTGCATGGCGCTGCCGCAGTCCCTGTTCGTGCCGCTGGCCAACGGCTGGGTGGGGGACTTCATCGCCCACCGCTGGCTGGGCGTCAAGGACGCCGCGGTCAACCCGTATTACGTCTCGATCGCGCTCATGGCCGTCGTTTACTCGATCGGCGAGGCCTTCTGGTCGCCCAGGCTCTACGAGTATCCGGCCGCGATCGCCCCGAAAGGACAGGAGGCCTCCTACATGGCCCTGTCCATGCTGCCATACTTCGTGGCGAAGTTCTTCGCGGGGGGATTGTCGGGCGAGCTGCTGCAGCGCTTCTGCCCGGAGGCGGGCCCGCGCGATCCGTCGGTCATGTGGCTGATCGTCGGCGTGATGGCGCTGGCGACTCCGATCGGGCTGATCGTGCTCAAGCCCTGGGTTCGCGTTCCGGAAGCCGGGCGCGAGAGCTGATCCGGCCTAGCGGGCGACGCGGAAGCCGATGATGCCCCAGCGCGTGCTGGGAGCGGCTTCCCAGCGGCTGGCGGCGCGAAGGTTCATGTAGCCGTCGCGGCCGCGCAGGCCGCCGCGAAGAACGCGCTCTCCCGAGCCGTTCCACGCCGTGCCGTCGCTGGGCGCGCCGCGGTAGCTGTCGTGCCAGGCGTCCGCCACCCATTCCCAGACGTTGCCGGCCATGTCGCAGAGCCCCTGCCGGGTATCGCCGGTCGGCTTGGAGCAGACGGGCTCGGGGCCTCGGGCGCCGCACAACGGATCGACGACCTCGTCGCAACTCGGCTTGGCGTCGCCCCAGGGGTAGGCGATGGGTTCTCCGGCGCCGCGCTCGGCGTACTCGTATTCCTCTTCGCTCGGCAGGCGGCCTCCCACCCAGGCGGCGAAAGCCTCGGCTTGGAACCAGGTCACGCAGACGACGGGCTTGTCGCCGCCCTTGTAGGCCTTGTCGTCGCAGCCCTTGGTCGGGGTGCAGGCGCCGGCGCTCACGCAGGCCGCGTACTGCCGGTTCGTCACCGGAGTCTTGGCCATCTCGAAGGAGGCCACGGTGACCGGATGCGCGGGCCACGACCAGCCCGAAAAGCGTCCGAAAAAGCGCGTGCCGGAAGTCCCGTTGTCCGAGCCCATCAGGAACGTCTTGCCGGCGGGCGTGCCGGGGATCTGGACCCAGTCGATGCCGGCGGAGCGGCTTGCGGCGGCCTGGGCCTTGGCTCTGGCCTGGGCCGAGGCTTTCAGGGTCTTTTGCGCGGCCGCGGCGTCGGCGCTGCCTTGCTGGAAGGCGCCGTCGATGGGCGCGGCGAAAAGCGGGGAAGCGGCCATGCAGGCCAATGCGGCGACTACGGCGGCGGTCTTCTTCATGCCTCTATTGTAGACCGCCTGCCGAGTCCCCTCATGGGCTCAAAGGCACCCGCCGTCCGGGGCTTTGGACCGGCCTTTTTAGGCCTCTTGGACCCATTCGGTCATTTACGGGAGCGGGGGGTTACACGCCCAGGACCTTGACGACGACGCGTTTGCGGCGCTGCCCGTCGAACTCGGCGTAGAAGACCTGCTCCCACGGCCCCAGATCGAGCTTTCCCTTGGTGACGGGCAGCATCGCCTGGTAGCCGGTCAGCGTCCTCTTTAAGTGCGCGTCGCCGTTGTCCTCGCCGGTGCGGTGGTGCTTGTAGTCGGCGACGGGCGCCAGGCGCTCCAGCATCTCCATGAAGTCTTGCTTGAGTCCGGGCTCCTCGTCATTGACCCAGACGCCGGCGGTGATGTGCATGGCCGAGACCAGGCAAAAGCCTTCCCTAACACCGCTCTCCGCCACGATCTTTTCGACGCGGCCCGTGATGTTGACGAGGTCCCTGCGCTTGGGCGTCTCGAACCACAAGTATTCCGTCTTGGACTTCATCGCTTCCACTTGATCGTGCAGCCGATGGCGTGGGTCTCGGAGAGTCGCGGCTTTTTGCCCGCCGTTAGGTCGTCGAGGGCGTCGCGCAGGAACGTCCGCTTGACCGCATTCGCGTCCTCCCAATTGTCGTCGATCTTGCCGGTGTAGGCGAGCTTGCGGTCCCGGTCGAAGACGAAGAGGTGCGGCGTGTGCGTGGCGCCGTAGGCGCGGGCCACTTGCTGGGACTCGTCTCTCAGATACGGGAAGTTGAAGCCCTTCTCCTGCGCGCGGTCCTTCATCGCGCCGAAAGAGTCCTCCGGATAATTGTCGGAGTCGTTGGCGTTGATGGCGAGCAGGCGCGCGCCCTTGGCCTGGTAGTCGCGCGCGACGGCGATCAGGCGGTCCTCGTAGGCCTTCACGTAGGGGCAGTGGTTGCAGGAGAAGACGACGACGAGGGCTTTGGCCTCGGCGAAGTCCTTCAAGGAGTAAGTCTTTGCGTCGACGGCGGGCAGAGAGAAGTCCGGCGCTTGGTCGCCCAATTGCATGGAAGTCCTCCTAACGCCCGGCGGGCGTGATGTCTTGGAACGTGATGCCCGCGCCGGTCATTTCTCCGCGCGGGTCCTGGATCAGGATCGTG
>DAIDHI010000085.1 GCA_027452025.1 Elusimicrobiota bacterium
CCCGACTCCAGCGTCAGGCGGTCGAGGGCCTTGTGCGCTTCCGAGTTGCGCGGGAACAGCTGGAGGGAGCGCAAAAACATCGCGCGCGCCTGCAGGTACTCGCCCTCGGCGTAATACTTGATGCCCAGCTTATAGAGCCTCTCGGACTCCTCGGGGTCCGCGCGGACCTTGGGAGCGGCCGGCCGGGGCGCGGCCGCGGCCTGACGCGGCGAAAGCGCGCCGCCCAAGCCGAGGCTGACGCTCGTGGCCAGGATGGCGCTTTCGAGCTCCCGGCGCTTGGCGCGGCTTCGCTCCAGCGGCAGCGCCTTGCGCCACATCGACAGCGCGTCGCCGTAGCGGCCGATGACGTAATAGACCGTGCCGATGCGGTCGAGGTTGGCGACGCTCGTCTGCGGCAGTTCGAGGACCTTCTCCACGAGCGCCAGACCCCGCGGGTAATCGTGTCCCTTGTAGGCGGCCTCGATCTGCGGCAAGAGCTGGCGGAAGGTCTCCGCGGACGTCGAGACGGCTACGCTCGAGCGCGCCGCCGCCGGAAGGGGCAGCAGCAGGGCCAAGGCGGCCCGACGGAGGCTCCGGCCGTTCATTTTCTCTTCTTTTTACTGTAACAAATTCGTCAAACCTTAATTCTAAATACCGCCAACGCTATAAGGTAACCGTGCCCAGACTCCCCCAGCGGCGTGCGGCGGTCTTCCTGACAGGCCTTTTCGGCCTGTCGGGCTTTTTTTCGGCGGCGCCGGCGCGGGCCGGCGGCCCGGGCACGTCGGCCGCGGAATTTTTGCAGCTGGGCTGGGGCACGCGGGCGCTGGCCATGGGCGAGGCCTACACGGCGGTGGCCAACGACGACGCGGCGATGTACTACAACCCGGCCGGGCTGGCCTACCCCGCCGTGCAGCAGCCCAACGCCGGCCGCTTCGAGAGCTCGCTCTCGGAGTCTCTGCAGTTTCAGAACATCTCGATGACGCAAGCGGGCTTCGTCACCCGGCCCTTTGGCCTGAGCATCACGCGCGTCGACTACGGCCAGATCGAGGCGCGCACCTCCGAGACGGCCTCGCCCGACAGCACCTTCGGCGCCGGCGACCTGGCCCTGGCCTTCTCGGGGGCCCACCACTTCGACGGCCTCGGCCTCTCCGTCGGCGCCACGGGCCGCTACATCGAGGAGACGATCGCCCAATACCACGCCACGGCCGAGGCCATGGACGTCGGCGTGCTCAAGCGCTTCTCGCGCTACCCCATCTCGCTCGGCGCCTCGATCGCGAACCTGGGCACGCAGATGCGCTTCCTCCAGGAAGCCTATCCGCTGCCGCAGACGGTGCGCCTGGGCGCGGCCTACGGCATGACGCCGAGCTTTCCCTCGGCGCTGAGCGCCGAAGTGGATTTCCCCAACGACAGCCCCCCGATCATGCGCGTGGGCTTCGAGTACCTCGGCTTCGGGCCGCTGGCGCTGCGCTCGGGCTTCCGCACCTACGAGGGCGCGCAGCGCCAGGCCGTCATCGGCTCGCAGCTCGGCCAGACCTCCTCGGGGCTTTCCGCCTTCTACGGCTTCTTCATGGGCGTGGGCCTGCGCTCGCGCTTCGGAAACCTCGATTTCGCCATGGAGCCTTACGGAGACTTGGGCACGTCGTATCGTTTTTCGTTTGATATGCGCTTCGGCAAGGTGGCGGTCAAGTGACGAACATCGCGCGGCGCTGGCGACGCCGGCTGTGCGCGGCGGTTTTATCTCTCGTTTTGCCGCGGCCCGTTCACGCCGTGATTATTACATGCAACGGCGCGGCAACGATCACCCAAGACCAATCCGCAGGGGCTTCCACTACTCAGATCCAGTTGCAATGGAACGCAAGCTATCCGTCGGGGTGCAGCCTCTATTACAGCACCGCCGAGATCAGCATTAATAATTTCGCAACCATCTTATCAACCTTCAACGCCACCAGTTCCCCTGTGAGCATCGCAGGCCTGCAGCCGGACACCAGCTACTACATTGCCCTCAGTGTCGAAGACGACGGATGTTCTTCTCCAACCGCGTGTAATCCTTTGGCCTATTACCAGACATCCTATACCAACTCGAATCCGCTGCCGGTCTGGACCTTGGCCGCAGCGCCAATAGGCCTTTCCTTCACCAGCTGGGGCTTGAGCAGCATGAAGTTTAGCTGGTTGTCAGCAGGCGCCAACGAGGGCTACACGCTCCAAATCTCGACATGGAACGGTTTTACAGGGACGGTTTACTCGTCATCCACGTCCAATCCAGGGCTGACGACTTTGACTGTCCCGGGCCTGCCGATCTCCTCGCAATATTACGCGCAGGTCGGCTCGCTCAATGGACAAGGCGTTCTGAACTTCTCGACTCTGTTCGGGCCTTTTTCGAATCCGTCCCTGCCTCCTGGCTGCGCAGCCGGCGCCACGGTCAATAGCAGCGGCGGGGCGCAATACACCACGATTTCCGCGGCCCTAGCATCCTTCCAGGGCGCGACCCTGACCTCGACGACCTGCATCGACGTCACCGATGCCGCCACATACGCCGAACAGGTCACGGTACAGGGGGTCAACACCAACGGGTATCGCCTGGAGATCATGAGCGACCCCTCGCTCTTGCCATCCATGGCCTCGGTCTCTCCGCCCCTCGCCTCGACGGCCGCGTTCCAAATCGCCAACGCCAGCGTCACGTTGGCCAACTTCACCGTCCAGCCTTCGGGGATCACCGTCGCGTATGGAATCGAGGTTTCCTCCGATGATGTCAGCCTCTCCACGATCACCTTGAACGACCAGTTCACGAACCGGTTCTATACGGCCGGAGTGGCCCTCGCCGGCAACTACGCCGACGTCTCCAACGCGACGATCCTCATGGGCACGGTCGGCGACGCCATGGACGTGGCCGGCTCCAGCAACACGATCTCCTCGGCCACCGTCGACAATAATCAGGCCGCCGGTTTTGCTCTTTACGTGACCGGGGCCAACAACTCCTTCAGCCTCATCACATCCACAAACTCCGCCGGCACGACCGTTAAGTTGGCGGGCGACTCGAACCAGCTCAACAACTGCGCCATCACCTCGGCCGCGAACGGCTACGTCGACCTCCAGATCACGGGCTCGTTCAACGCCGCCTCGAACTGCGTGATCACGGGCCCCAACGACGTCGGCGTAATGTTTCAAACAGGCGCCGTGGGCAACACGGTTTCGCAAAGCACCGTCACGGCCAACACCAACCCTCAAAATGCAGTCTGGTTCGCCGGCGGCTCAACAAACACGCTGACGCAGGACTACATCGCCAACGCGGGCTCCAATCACGCCATCCTCATCGACGGCGGCGCCGCCTACAATACCGTCAGTCAGAGCACGGTCGTCTTGAACGCAATCGGCGTCGCCGCCGTTTACATCGCCGGAGTCAGCCATAACACGATCACCGGAAGCTACCTTTCAAATCCGTCGGGCTACGGCGCCGAGCTAAGTTCGGCCAACGACAATACCATCAGCCAGAGCACGATCACGAGCAATAGCAGCTCCGAGGAGGCGCTCTACCTCAACGGGTCATCCTCGAACACGGTCACGGGAAGCTATTTAGGGAACAGCGGCGGCGGCGTGACCGCCTTGATCTCGGCCGGCACCGATAACACCATCGCGTTCAGCACCATGACCGGACCGACGTCAACCGCAGCCGCCGGAGGCGGAACGGTCGAGCTGACCGGCAGCTCGTCGAACAGCATCACTCAAAGCTTCCTCGAGGCGACGACCGGCGGGACGGGCGACCCGGCGCTCGCGATCACCGGCGGCGGCTACAACGTCGTCAGCTTCAGCACCATCACGGCCGCCATGAACGGCGGCGGGGTGGAAGCCGTCAATCTGCAATCGGGAAGCAATATCTTCGACGCCGATTACATCGCGAATCCCTTGGGCTACGGCCTCTACGTCGGCGCCGTCTCCGCAAACCAAGTCGAGGACAGCACGATCACCGCCGACAACGCGAGCAACGCCGCCGTCGCCCTGATCAACGCATCCTCGACCACCATCGCGCGGAGCGTCGTCGCCAACGCCGCCGGCGACGCCGTGCTCCTGAACGGAGCGGCCTGGAACACCGTCACCCAGAGCGACCTCTCCAGCAAGTCCGGCTACGGCGCCTATCTTCAGAACGCCAGCTCGAACACGATCAGCTTCAGCACCGTGACGGCGCAGACCGGAACGGCGCTGTATCTCACGGCCTCGAGCTCGAACACGTTCTTCGCCAGCTACTTCGGCGCCAACGGCGGCTACGGGCCGTTTCTCCAAAGCTCCAGCTACAACGCCTTCGTCTTGAGCGAGCTGGTGACGACGATGAACAACGACGCCCTCCTGATCACCGGCGGCACGGAAAACTCCGTCAGCCAGAGCTTCGTCACCGGCAGCGCCGGCATCGAACTGCAGGGGCCGACTTTCACCTCGATCTCCCAGAGCACCGTCGCGGGCAACGGCTGGGGCGT
>DAIDHI010000086.1 GCA_027452025.1 Elusimicrobiota bacterium
GCCGCCTGCTGCATCGTGCTGGTCGAAAACGGCGGCTGGGGCCGCCGCCGGACCTCGCGCTTCTCGACCTTGATGACCCGGAAGGTGCCGTCGGCCAGGGCCCGCTCGATCGCCTTGACGTCCTCCTCGGTCTTGAGGGAAGAGGCCTTGACGCGGTATTGCTCCGAGAAAAGGTCGTAGGTCTTCGTCGTCTCGAGCTTGGCGCCCTGCCACGTGGACAGTTTGGCTTCGAAGGGAGGCGGGACTCCTTCCTTCTCGAGCACGGCCGTCAGAGTCCAGAACTTGTCGGATTGGAACTCCTTGATCTCCCGGTCGCGCTCGACGAGCAGCCGCACGGCCACCGACTGCACGCGCCCGGCGGAGAGCCCGCTCTGGATCTTGGCCCAGAGCAGAGGCGAGAGCTTGTAGCCGACCAGCCGGTCGATGACGCGGCGGGCCTGCTGGGCATGGACGAGGTTCTCGTCGATGGAGCGGGGCTCCTTGATGGCCGCCTCGATCGCCGTCGGCGTGATCTCGTGGAAGGTGATGCGCCGGACCTGGTCCTTCTTCAGGTTGAGCAGCTCGCAGAGGTGCCAGGCGATGGACTCGCCCTCGCGGTCATGGTCGGTGGCGAGATAGACGAAAGGGGACTTGGCGGCCAGCGACTTGAACTCGGCCAGAATCTTCTTGGCCCGAGGCAGGACGACGTACTGCGGCTCGAAGTGCTTGTCGACGTCGACGCCGATCTTTCGCACCGGCAAGTCGCGCACGTGGCCGTAGGAGCTGCGCACGACGAAGCCGTTCTTGAGAAAACGGGAGATCGTGCGCTCCTTGGCGGGCGACTCGACGACGACCAGGGAGGGGCCGGCCTTCGTGGATTTGGACGTCTTGGGGGTCTTGGGGGTCTTCGGCGTCTTGGCCGCTTTAGTTTCTTTTTTTGGCATAGCGCTGTCCGGGCAGAGAACCGACTAGATTCTGAATCTCAAGCTCGAAGATTATAGTGGATAGCCTGGGGAAGTCAAGGCCCGTGGATCGGCCCAGTTCCTCAATAGTAAGACTGTCCGAGCCAAGGCATTCTAGGATTTTTCGATGTTCTAAGGAAAGGGCGGCCGCTCCGACGAGACCATGCGGCTCTTCTTTCCTTATATCTAACGCGAGGCCGCGCGCCGGCGGGCGCGCACCCGGAGGAAGCTCGTCGAGCACGTCCCCGAAGCCGGCGGCCAGCCTCGCTCCGCGGGCCAGCAGATGATGCGGCGCCTCGGACAAGGGCGAGTCCGCCGGGCCGGGCACGGCCAGGACGCAGCGTCCCTGCTCCAGCGCGCAGCGGGCCGTGATCAGCGAGCCGGACTTCATGCGCCCCTCGACGACGACCGTGGCCCAGGATAGGCCGGAGACGATGCGATTGCGGCGCGGGAAATGGCCCTTGAGAGGCTCGTCGCCCATCGGATGCTCGCTGACCACCGCGCCGCCCGAGGCTACGATGTCTTGCGCGAGCTTGGCGTTTTCCGCCGGATAGGCGCGGTCGACGCCGCAGCCAAGGACCGCCCACGTGGCGCCCTCGACGCGCAGCGCGGCCTGATGGGCCTCGGCGTCGATGCCCCGGGCCAAGCCGCTGGCCACGCAGTAGCCCGCGGCCGCGGCGTCGCCCGCCAGCCGCGCCGCCATCCGGCGCCCATAGGCCGTGGGAAACCGGGAGCCCACGACGGCGATCGCCGGCAGGAAGACATCGAGGCGCCCGCGCACGTAGAGGACGAGCGGAGCGTCTTCGGCGGCGGCCAGGAGCTCGGGATACCCGGGCTCGCCGATGAAGAGAGGGCGCGCCCCGGCCAGGTCCGCGCGGGAAAGCTCGGCCTCGACGTCCAAGCGCCTCGCCAGCCGAAGGACCCTCTCGGCGGCCTCCGGCTCGCCGCCGGCCGCGGCCGGCGGGATTTTGAGCACGTCCTCGGGCCCGAAGCGCTCGAGCGCCGCCAGCCACAGGCTCGGGCGGGGCGGCAAGGAGCAGTTGAGCTGCAGCAGGCGGCGCTGGCGCAAGGTGAGCGTCTCGGCCATGGAACGTCCTCCCGGGCGAGCCCGCCCGAGGCGGGGCTCCAGAGTTTTGACGCTGTCTGAGGCGGAGGCCCTGTCTTAGAGCAGCTCGTCGGCGAGAGCCGGCGGCCGCGGCGAGAACGGCGCGCCAGCCGCAGGCGCGGCCGGCGCCGGCCGCGCCTGCGGCTGGCGCCGCGGCGAGCGGCCGCAGGCGGTTTCGTGCACGAGCGCGAAGAGCCCGGGCTCGGTCCAGAGCCCGCTCCATTCCTGAGGGATGCGCCCGGCCGAGACGATCAGCTCGGCGCCGTCGAGCCCTAGCTGCGCGGCGATGCGGCGCAAGACGGCCTCGTCGGAAGGCGGGCTGCGCTTGCCGGCGAGGACCTTCGAGAAGAACGAAGGATCGAGCTCCACGGCCCGGCAGAAGCTGCGCAGCGTATAGCCCTCGCGGGCCATCGCCTCCTCGACGCGCCGGGAAAAGGGCGGCTTCACTGCCCGGTCCCGTGGCGGTAGTTGACCAGTTCCAAGCGCTGGCGCATCAGGTTGATGTCCGACCCGCCCGCGTAATTCTGGACGTAGGTCGCGGCGGCGGACCTGGCCGCATCCCAATCGCGATTATTTTCGGCCGAGTCCTCCAGGCGCACCAGGGCCGACGGCATGTACTGCGCCGTCGGATAGTCGGTGAGGAGCTGATGGAACGCCTCCTGGGCCTGCGGATATTCGGCGCGGGCGTAATAGATCGTGCCCGCGTAGTAGTCCAGGGCGGGCGAGATCTTGGGATCCGGGTATTTGCGCGCGTAGGTCAAGGCGTCGTGCAGATGCCGGACCTCGTAGAGATGGTGGCTGTAGAAGAAATAGCCGGCGTAAAGCAGCAAGGCGTATAAGAAATATTTCACTCAGGACCCTCCCATACGAGCTAATTTACCATTCTCTCGAAGCCGCGGAACTGCACGGCCTCGGCCACGTGTTCCCTCCGGACCCAGGGGCTGCCGGCCAGGTCGGCGATCGTGCGGGCCACGCGCAGGAGGCGATCGAGGCTGCGGGCGGTCAGATCGTACTTCCTGGAGGCGGCTTCCAGCGCCTCGAGCCCGGCGGCGTCGAGGCCGCAGGCGGAGCGCAGGTCGCGCGGCGGGAGGTAGGCGTTGACGGCGAAGTCCTCGCGCTGGAAGCGCTCCCTTTGCCGCTCGCGCGCCGCGAGCACCCGCTCTCGCGCCCGCTGCGAGCTGTCGCCCTCGCGCGCCGGACCCTCCCACTCCTTGAAATCCAGGGCGGCGACGTGGGCATGCAGGTCGACGCGGTCGAGCAGCGGCCCGGAGAGGCGGCTCACGTAGAGCTCGATCCTCTTGGGCGTACAGCGGCATTCCCGCGTCGGATGTCCCCGCCAGCCGCAGGGGCAGGGGTTGGTGGCCGCGATGAGCTGGAAGCGCGCCGGGTATTCCAAGGTCTCCCGGGCCCGCGCCACGACGACCCGATGGTCCTCCAAGGGCTGGCGTAGCGCCTCGAGCGAAGAGCGGTTGAACTCGGCCAACTCGTCGAGGAAGAGCACGCCGCCGTGGGCCAGCGAGACCTCGCCCGGACGAGCGGCCGGGCCGCCGCCGATGAGGGATATCGCGGAGCAGGAATGGTGAGGCGAACGGAAGGGCCTTCGCTTGAGAAGCCCGTCGCCGGCGCGCCCGCAGAGGGAGTGGATGCGCGTCGCCTCCACGGCCTCGCCGGCCGACAACTCCGGCAGGATCGTGATCAGCCTCCTGGCAAGCATGGATTTTCCGGCTCCCGGAGGCCCGATGAGCAGGAGGTTGTGCCCGCCGGCGGCGGCGATCTCCAGCGCGCGCTTGGCCTGCTCCTGACCCTTGACGTCGGAAAGGTCCTCGGCCGTCTGCGCGTCGGCCCGCGGCGCCGCCTCGGCGCCGCCTCCCAACTCCCCCCGGCCGCTCAGAAACTCCGCGATCTGGCGCAGGCTCCCCGCGCTCAGGGCCGGCAGGCCCACGGAGCGCGCTTCCGCGGCGTTTTCCTCGGGCACCACGATGGCGGAGAAGCCCTCGGCCTTGGCGCGCATGGCCATGGAAAGCACGCCCGGCACGGGGCGCAGGCGGCCGTCCAGGGCCAACTCCCCGACGAAGCAGTAGCGCGCCGGCCAGCCGTCGCTCGGCACCTGGCCGGAGGCCGACAGCACGGCCAAGGCGATGGGCAGGTCGAAGTGAGTCCCTTCCTTGCGCGACTGCGCCGGGGCGAGGTTGACCGTGATGCGCCTCTGGGGAAACCGGAAGCCCGAGTTGCGCACGGCCGAGGCCACCCTCTCCCGCGACTCGCGCACGGCGCTGTCCGGCAGGCCGACGGTGGTAAAGCCCGGCAGGCCGTTGGCCAGGTCCAGCTCGACGAGGACGGGATAGCCGGCGACGCCGCGGATGCCCAGGGAATAGATGCGCGACAGCATCAGTCCGAGTCCTCCCCGTCGATTTCCACCCAGCCGTAGGGCGGCTCCACGTTGCGCACGGCGAAATGGAACCCGGGCAGCTCCTTGAGGCGCAGGGCCAGCTCGTCGGCCGACAGCTTCTCCGTCCAGACCCGCAGGCGCGCGTCGCTGCCGGCGACGCCCTCCAGAGACGCCGCGACGACGCCCGGCTGGGCCCGCAGCGCCGCCAGGAGGGCGCGCACGCGGTCCAGATCGCCGGCGGAAAGCGCGAGGATCGTCATGCGCCGGCGCATCTCGAGCCGCTGCGCCGCCCAGGCGCGCAGGTCTCGGGCGGCCATCCACGCCGCGTCGTCGGCCGCCTTGGTTTGGGCGTCGGACGGGGAAAGCTCGAAGGCCGTCGCGGAGCGCGAAAACGAGAACGGCACCTGCGGCGTCCCGGTGGAAAGCCAGCGCGCCGTCAACTCCAAGGACTCCGTGCGCGCGGCCAGCCGTCCCGACGCCGCCGGCGCCAGCGCCTCCACCTCGCGTCCGGCGAGCTCCAGGACGACGCCGGGGCAATCGACTCCGAAGCCCGCGACCGAGAGCCGGCGGGCCAGAGCCGCGCGCGCCGGCCCTGTCTCGACGCGCAAGGACAAGCACGGCCGGCCGGCGATCGCGGGCGGGGCCACGAAGCCCTGGGCCTCCAGGGCCTTGCCCCAATCGCGGTAGCGCATCGTCACCGAGACCCGGCGCCTCCAAACCCCGCGCCGATGGGAGGAGCCCACCACGCGGCTCTCGGCCACGTAGCGAGCGCCCTCCTCCGGCAGCCCAGGATGGCGCGCGGCGTCGGCGGAAGACAGGAAGAGCTCCAGGCCCTCGAGGAGCGCGGCGCGCCGGGCGGCCGCCTCCGCCGAGCGGGCATCGGGGCCGGCGCCGTCAGCCTCGAGCGCGACGGTTTGCGCCGCCGGCAGGGGCTTGCGCGGGCCGAAGACGCCCGCGCAGCCGCACAGCCAGCCCGCGCCGAGCAAAACGGCCGCCGGCCAGACCTCTGATTCGCGCTCCATACTCAGTATACGTTTGACCCCCGCGGTACGTTCCCCGCCTAGAAAGCCAGCAGGTCCAGATGGGCGCGCAGGAAGGCGGCGTCGCTGCCCGCCTGACGGTAGCCGACCCAGGCCGCGGCCACGCCCAGCCCGTCGAGGATGTGCAAGACGGCATGGCGGAACTCCGCCTCGCGGCCCGCCAAGTTGCTGCCCTCGGGAGGCCCGACGATCAGCGCGGCGTGCGCTCCGGCGCGCTCGCAGGCCTCGCCCAGGGCGAAGGGCACTCCCAGCAGTTCCTCGACGTCGTACGTCAGCGGCGCTCCCAGCCGAAAGGCCTGCGGCGAGGCTTGCGCCGCGCCCGCGGCCAGAAACCGCGACGCCGCCCAGCCCGCCAAGGCCTCGTGCCCGCGGGGAAGCAGCACGACCAGCGTGCGCGGCCGCGCTCCCGGGGCGGCCGCGGGCTCGGGCATCGCCGCGCCCAGCGCCTGGGCCGGCGGCGCGGCGTCGGAATTGACGGACTCGAAGAGCGCCGGCAGCAGATCGTCGATTTTTGGGGTCTTTCCGGACAACTCGTAAACCCTCTTGAGCCTGATCATGCGGTGCATCCATCGCGCCGCCTCCGAATGGCGGTTTTCCAGTCTCTCCTGAAACTTCTTGGCGTCGTCGGCCGAAATGTTGAACTCCTGGCGATCGAAGAAAGCCTGCATGATCTCCAGCTGGACCGGCGGCGGCGGCGCCTTCAGATCGACCGACCAGCCCTTGCCCAGCGAGAATTTCAGGGACTCCTCCATCGAGGCCAGGGCGCGCGGCGGATAGATGGACGTCAGCACCACCTGCAGGCTGCGAGAGAAGAAGGCCGCGAGGACCTTGGCGAGCAGCGCGCGATTCTGGTCGGTGACGGCCAGAAGGTGAGCGTCGTCGACGAGGAGGGCCTTGGCCCGCGCCGCCGCCGACTCGAGCTCGCCGGCGCGGCCTTGCGCCGCGGCGGCCGAAGCGGCGCGCGACAGCCTCGGACCCGACGTCACTAGGACGTTCTGGGAGCCCAGCGACTGCCCGAGGCTCTGGGCGATGGCGCAGATCATGTGGCTCTTGCCCGTGCCGGGCGCTCCATAAAGGAACAACGGATTGTAGAGCGAGCCGGGAGCGCTGACGACGGAGGCCGCCGCGGCGTGGGCGAAGCGATTGTAGGGCCCGACCAGCAGGGAATAGAAAGTCAGGCGCTCGTCGAGGCGGGCGGAGAGGCCCCACAAGGGCGCCGGCGCGGCGGGAGCGGGCTCTCGCGGCGCGGGCGCCGGGGCCGAAGTCTCCTTTGGCGCGGGCGCCGGGACCGGAGTCTCCTTTGGCGACGGCGCGGGGGCCTCGGCCGGGGCGGGCTTCGCCGCAGGCGCGGATTTGGGAGCGGGCGCAAGCTTTGGCAGCGGCGGAGGCTCGGGAGCCGGCGCGGGCTTGGCCGCCGGCTGGGGAGTCGGCGGGGCGGCTTTGGGAGACTTGGCCGACATCTCCCGAAGGACGGCCTCGAGCCGGTCGCGCTGATCCTGGCCGAGCTCGTGGACGACGAGGCGCAGATTGTAGCCGTCGTCCGACGCGGGCGCCGGGCGGCCGAAGCTCGAGCCGAACTTCTTGAGAATCGCCGTCACGTCGGCCATGCTGCCTTTGAGGAGCAGGACGTGGCGGCGCGGGTCCCGGGCCGTGGGGTCGGGCCGGATCGTCCATTTCTCCATGGCGTCAGGCCTCGGGGCTGAGCAGCAGCATGTCGACGATCAAGTCGACGGCGACGGAGCGCTTCTGCACCTCGGAGGCGGCCACGGCGCGAAAAAGGATGCCGGCGGCGCAAAGGGTGTCTTCCAGGTCCCGCACTTTCGCCTCGGGCAGCTCATCGAGCACGCCCACGGCCGCCACGGCCGCCGCGCCGCGCAGCTTGGTCAGAAGGATGGCGACATCGGCGCCGGCCGACAGCTCCTCGCGCAGGACGCGGCGCAGGAAAAGGGGCTTTTTGGAGATGGTGCGGGCCGACTGGTCGAGAAAGGCCAGAAAATCGTCGCATTCCTTGCGGCGACCCGCGGTGAAGAAGACGGCTAGGCGGCGAACCTGGTCCTTCGGCGCGTTGGCCGGGATCTCCGAAGCCGCGGGAGCGCCGGCCGCCGGGGGCGCCGCGGGCGCCGGCGCCGGGACGGCCGCGGGCTTGGGCGCGGGAGCCGCCGCGGCAGCGGCCTGGGGCGGCACCGGGATGGCGGCGCTGGGCAGCTCCAGCGGCGGGCGCGTGGACAAGACGGGTTTGGGCTTGGGGTCCTCGGCCGGAGCGGCCTTCTTGGGCGCCGGAGGCATCGTCCCGGAACGTGGTGACAGCTCGATCTTGAGGTCTGGCGCCGGGGCCGGGAGCGGGGAAGGGGCCGGCGCAGGCGCGGGAGCCGCCGCCGCAGGTGGCGCGGCCTGAGCCGCCGGAGGAGGCGCCGCGGCGGGTTGAGGCGCCGGCTTGGGCGCGGCGGCAGGCGGCGGCGCTCCGGGCCCCAGATCGGACAGGATTTCGTCGAGATCGCTGAGGATGCTCTGGATCTCGTCGTCCTGGGGTTTGTCGGGCATCTCAGGCCGCAGAGCCGGCCCCGCTGGAGAGCTCCTGGAGCTTGACGGCCAGGTCCTGGGGCGTCGTCGAGTTGTCGACGGCTTCCTTGGAGTCGATCTTACCCTCGCGCACCAGCCGCAGCAGGTCCTGATCGAAGGACTGCATGCCGTAATACGAGCCTTTCTCTAGAACCTTGTAGATGTCGCGCACCTTGCTTTCGAGCAGCTGCTGGCGCACCATCGTGTTGTTGATCAATATCTCCGTGGCCGGGAAGCGGCCCTTGCCGTCCTTGGAGGCGATCAGCCTCTGGCCGACGATGCCCTTGAGGCAGTTGGCCAGCTGCTGGCGCACGGCGTTCTGCTGGTGCTCCGGATAGGCGTCGACGATGCGCTCGACCGTCTGGACGGCGTCCATCGTGTGGATCGTCGACAAGACGAGATGGCCTGTCTCGGCCGCCGAGATCGCCGCCTGGATCGTCTCCAGGTCGCGCATCTCTCCGATCACGACGACGTCCGGGTCCTGGCGCAGGATGTGGCGCAGCGCGGCGGCGAACGACAGCGTATCGTGGCCCACCTCGCGCTGGACGATCGAGGACCTGATGTCGGCGTGGTAGAACTCGATGGGGTCCTCGATCGTGATGATGCGATATTGGTAGGTCTGATTGATGTGGTGCAGGAAGTTGTTCATCGTCGTCGTCTTGCCCGCGCCCGTGATGCCGGCAAACAGGATGAGACCGCGGTTCTCCTGCCCGAGCTTTCGCAGCAGCTCCCCGGGAAGGTTGAGCTCCTCGAAGCTGCGCAGCTTCATGGGCACGACGCGCAGGGTGATGCCGATGGAACGTCGCTGGCGATAGATGTTGACGCGGAAGCGCGAGACGCCGTCGAGCGTGTAGCCCATGTCGAGCTCCAGCTCGCGCTCGAAGACCTTGCGCTGGTCCTCGTTCATGAGCTGATAGGCGATACCCCTAACGTCGTCGGCCGTCAGCTTTTGGAGATTGCCCGCCAGAACCATGTCTCCATGGAGGCGCAAGGCGGGCGGAGAATCCGCCTTGAAATGGATGTCGGAGATGTCCCGCTGCACCATCAATTTGAGCAGCTGGTTGATGTCGATGGCCATTTATTCCCGGATGATCTCGACGTTATTAAGGATTAGCCAATCGGCCGCCAAGGGGCTGACGATGGCTCCCGGGGGAAGTGTAAGGCGCCGGGCCCCGCCCGTCAACCTCTTTTTGAGGTCGTATTCGGTGAAAAAGAGCCGGCCGCGGACGGGCGGCAGCCCGGTTTTGACCGACGCCGCCCGCGCCTTCGGCGTCGCTGGCGCCAAATGCGCCATGAGCAGGTCGATAAGGTCGTCCCTCGTGTACATGAGGCCGGCCGAGGCGGTTACTTGGCGATCTTGATGGATATCTGGTCGAGGTATTTCTCGAGGTCGTCGTGCGGCCGAGGAATGACGTGCACGGTCACGAGCTCGCCCACCTTCTGGGCGGCCGCGGCGGCCGCGTCGACGGCCGCGCGCACAGCGCCGACCTCGCCCCGACAGAGCGTGGTTACCAGGCCCGAGCCGATGCGCTCGTAGCCCAGCAGCCTCACCTTGGCCGACTTGGCCATGGCGTCCGACGCCTCGATCATCCCGACAAACCCACGGGTCTCGACGAGACCCAACGCCTCGCGCACTTCTGCCATTGATTCTCCTTCGGTGTCAGACTTTCACTTTTCACCTTTTCCGGAATAAGTGAAAAGTGAAAGTCTGACACCACGCTGTTAGCTTTGGTAGCCGTTATCCGATCGGTAGTTATTGTTTTCCTGCTCTAAAATGGCGTTGCAGCCCATGCAGCGCTTGGCCGGGCTGTAGGTGCGCAGGCACTCGTCGTCCTCCGGCCACCACTCGTCGAAGAACATGTCGGCCTTCTTGTGGCACTTGAGGCAGAAGCGTTCCATCGCCCCGCCGCAGCAAGGGCAGAACTTGGGGAACACCTCCCCCTGATGATGGATGAGCGAGCCGCAGACCCCGCACTGGATGTCCACCCGCAGCTTAAACTTGACCGGCTTGTTCTTCTCTTTTTCCGAACCCATGCTCAATACCCCTTGCCCTCCGAGGCCGAATCCGTGACGATGGCCACCGACGCCGACGTACCCAGGCGCGTGGCGCCCGCGGCGATCATCTGCTCGGCGGCCTTGGCGTCGCGAATGCCGCCCGAGGCCTTGACGCCCATGAGCGGACCGACCGTTTCGCGCATCAATCTGACGTCCTCGACGGTGGCGCCTCCGCCTCCGAATCCCGTCGAGGTCTTGACGAAGTCCGAGCCCGCTTTCTTGGCGAGCAAGCACGCTCGCACCTTCTCTTCTCTCGACAAAAGCGAGGTCTCCAGGATGACCTTGAGAACGCGGCCGCGCGTGGCCTCGCGCACGGCCTGCATGTCGCCGAGCACCACGGCGTCGTTGCCCGACTTGAGAGCTCCGACGTTGATGACCATGTCGATCTCGTCGGCGCCGTTGGCGATGGCGTCGCGGGCCTCGATGGCCTTGACCGTGGGCGTGGTCGAACCGAGAGGAAAACCCACGACGGTGCAGATCTTGACGCCGCTGCCGCGCAAAAGCTGGGCGGCCAGGGCCACGTAGCTCGGGTTGATGCAGACGGAGGCGAAGCAGTAGGCGCGCGCCTCGTCGCAAAGCTTGCCGATCTCCTCCTGGGTGGCGTTGGGCTTGAGCAGCGTATGGTCGACGAAGCGCGAGACGCCGGAGCCCTTCTTCGTCGGGTGGCAGACGGCCAGGCGGCCGACGCCCAACTCCGCAAGATCCTTTTCCGAACAGCGGCTGACGGGCTCGCAGTGGGGGCAGGAGCTGCCGCCCGTGTGGCCGTCCTCGGCCTGGCCGGCCGGCTTGGGAGCGATCTTTGACTGGGGGCGTTCCCATGCGTCGGAGAAGACCTTCCCGGCCGTGCCGATCGTCGTCATGGGAGCGTCACCCGTCGAAAGCATGCGCTTATTTATACCCGACGAAGACTCGCAGCCGCAAGAGCCTTTGACGAGACCTTTGGCGACGAGCGACTTGACGACTTCCTCGACGACTTTTCGCAGTTCCTGTTCAGTCATATTTCTTGACCTTCCCGCCCGAGATCACGCTGTCCACGACGCCGCAGACGACGGTTCGCACCGGCGCGGCCTCGTCCTTGAGGACGGCCCGGGCCGAGCCCCCCTCGTCGAGCACCAGCACCACGCTGCCCGGCCCCGCTCCCACGCCGCCTTCCACGGCCATGACGGCATCGCCCAGGGGCTTTTCGGTGAGCGGGTCAATGGGTCGCACCAGCAGCAGCCGCCGGCCCTCCAGCGACTTGTCCTTGCGCGTCCCCCACACGTTTCCGATCACTTCCCCGATGAACATTCGCGGTGCCTGGCTTTAACTAATTCAACTTCCTCGGAAATCCCTGGCTTGGTGGCCCTCGACGATGCCGACGACGGCGGCGTCGACGGGCGGCAAATCCTTGAATGCGACGGCGGCCTCGCGGGACGCCACCCAAAAGACCTTCTCCGAGGCTCCCGCGCCGACGGCGTCGGCGGCCACGATCGGGCTTCCCACGGGCGCTTCGTCCTCCCAGCGCAGAGGCTGGATGAGGAGCAGGGTCTTGCCGTCCATCGACGAATACTGGCGGGCGCAGAAGACGCGGCCGATGACCTGGGCCAGCTTCATCGGCTGTATTTCCTCTCGATTCCTGCGATCTTGGCCAGCCGCCCGTCGTGACGGCCGCCTTCGTAGGGCGTGGAGAAGAAGACCTGGAGCATCTCGGCGAGCGCGAACTCGCCGTGCGTCTTGCCTCCCAGGCACAGGACATTCGCGTCGTCGTGGGCGGCGGCGAAGCGCGCCGAGACGGAGTTGTAGGCCGCCACGGCTCGCACGCCCGGGATCTTATTGGCGGCCAGACACACGGCGCCGCCGAAGCCGTCGACGAGAATGCCCTTATCGAACTCCCGGCGGACGACCGCTTCCCCGACCAATTGCGCGATGTCGGGATAATCGACGGCTTCGGGCGAATGGCAGCCGAAATCGGCCACGTCGTGGCCGGCTTTGAGGAGCCACTTCTTGACGAAGTCCTTGGCGGAAAAGCCGCCGTGGTCGGAGCCGACGACGAGCTTCAAGGTTCGAGCTCCTCCTCGGCACCCGAGAGGCTGACCGGCGCGACGGCCGGCCGCGCGTGCTCGGCCGGCGCCGGCGCCGCCGCGGGAGACGCCGGGAGCTGCCCGGCGGTCTCATCGCTCATCGCCCCTTCCGGTCCCAACTCGTCGAGGTCCTTTTGCGCCAGCGTCAGTCCGGCCGCGATCGCCTTGCGATACCAAACGCGCGCTTGATCCGGGTCCGGGGCCATGCCGATGCCCTTGGCGTAATCCTGTCCGAGGTTGCGCTCGGCATAGGCGTCGCCCTGCAAGGCGGCCTTGCGGGTCCAAGCGGCGGAGGCCGCCAAGTCCTTGTCGACGCCCTTCCCTTCGAAATACAGCACGCCCAGCAGGCGCTGGGACGGCGCGTACCCCGCTTCGGCCGATAATTTAGCCAGGCGCGCAGACTCGGCGTAGTCTTGCGAGACGCCCGAGCCGTTGTAATAGGCGAAGGCGAGAAATGACTGCGCGCGCTTGTCGGTCTTGGCCAGCGGCAGGGCGTAGCGCACGGCGGCCGCCACGTCCTTGAACTGGCGAGCGATTTCGACTTTGGAAAATCCATCGTCGATGGCGAAGAGCGCCTGGCCGCGCACGATGGAGACCGGCTCGGCCGTGTCCGCGCCCTTCTTGAGCACGCGGAGCTTCACCGTCGTTCCCGGCGCGCCGCGGATGAGCTGCACGGCTTGCGCCAACGGCATCCGCGAAATATCGCGATCGTCGATGAGCAGAATGCGATCCCCGGGCTTGAGGCCGGCGGCGTAAGCCGGGCTTCCGGGCAGCGCCCGCACGACGACGAGACCTTGCCGGTCCTGCTTGACCTCGAGGCCGACCATGCCCTGCTTGGACTTGAGGGCGATGACGTCCCCGGGCTGGGCGGCCGGCAGGGCGTCGAGCACCGCAGCGAACTCTCCGGAGCCGTCCTCGGCGACGTTGATCGTCCGCGCATGGGCGGAAGCGGCGAGCAGGACGGCGAAGGCGATGGCTCTCATGTCAATCCGTGCACACCGCGCGCCCCGCGGTGCCTCCCGAGACGATCGAGACGCAGGCATCCTGCAGGCTGGTCTTCCCGAAGCAATGTCCCTTGACGTGCTTGCCCTCCGGCGTGCTGTCGGGCGCGACGCAAGCCGTCTCGCACTGGGAGGAGTCGCGGCAGGGCTTGCCGCCGTCCAGCGAATCCCAGACGCAGGACGGCGGCTGGGACGACCAAGTCCCGCCTTGGCTTACGCAAGTCTCCTCGTCGCCGTCGAAGTCGAACTGCAGGCAGGAAAGCTTCGCCGCGCGCACGCCGAAGGCCGACATCGTGCGCAGCTTGGCCGGAAGTCGCGGCCGGGCCGGCTTGGAGGTGTCGACGAGCAGCTCGAAAGAGTCCCCCTCGAAGGCGACCTCGGCACGCGCCTTGCCGCGGCCGCTGCCGTAGCGCCGCACGCGCTGCTGGCGGCGCGTGCCGGGCGCGTTGCCCCGGCGGGGCGAGAGCACCACGGCCGACAGCGACGAGGGCGCCGTGCTGTAGGAGATGGTCACGATCGGACCCGCCTCCGGGCCTTTGGGCGAGGAGCAGACGGTCAAGGCGTTGACGGAACCGTCGGCCTGGCCCCAAGCGCGAGGCGACAAGGACAACGCGGCGGCGAGGATCACCGCCGGCACTACCGCCCCACCGACGCCAGCAGCTGGCCGTCGGCTTGAGGGATGACGACGTGGGAAACGAGGGCCCCGGCGCTCACCGCCGAGACGCCGGCGGCGACGGCGGAGCGCACGGCGCCCACCTCGCCGGTCATGGTGACGAAGCCCTTGCCCCCGGGCACCACCGTCTTGACCTCCAGCACGTGAACGGCGGCGGCCTTGGCGGCGGCGTCGGCCGCGCGCACCGTGGCGATCGCGTCCTTGGTCTCGATGATGCCGACGGCCTCGAGCTTCTCGACGGCCGCGCGCTTGTCCAGGGCGTTGATCACCTGGGCGTGCACGTTGCGGATGAGCACCTCGTCGACGATCGTCTTGTCGGCGATGGCGCGGCCGGCGCGCATGGCGCTTTCCACCTCGCCGAGCGGGCCCGTGATCAGGATGATGTATTTGCCGCGCGCGATCACCGTGGTGCGGGCGAGCTTGACCGACGCCATCTTGACCATGGCGTCGGCGGCCTCGATGCCCTTGGCGATGGAGGCGGTTTCGATCAGTCCTACGGCGTGGTTGGCGAGCATGTTTTCCTCTAAGCGATGCGAAAGTAGCCGACTAGGCTGCACTGCAGCGGCCGCACGAAATGGGTGGCCTTCGTCAGGCCGTCGCCCGTCGGCGTGCCGATGGACATCGTGGCGTAGCCCTCGCCCAGGCCGAGGCCGAACAGGTTCGGCGCGTTCTTGACGAAGATCGAGCACTGCATGCGCCGCGCCATGCGGCTCAAATGATCGACGTCCATCGAGTGGATCGAAGCCGTGTGGTGGTTGTGACCCTCGGCCTCGTAGGCCAGCTCCATGGCCGAATCGAAGTCCGGGACGACCGTGACCGGGAGCACGGGCATGAGCTGCTCCGTCCAGACGAAGGGGTGGTCGTTGGGAACCTCGGCCCACAGCAGGCGGGCCGATCCGATGTCGAGGCCGATGGCCTTGGCGATGACGGCCGCGTCGCGGCCGACGAAGTCGCGGTTGAGGACGGGATCCTTGCAGCCGCGGCCGCCTTCCTTGATGACGACCTTGGTCAGGGCGTCCATCTGAGCCGAAGACAGCTCGAAGGCGCGGGGATCGGAGCGCATGCTTTGCAGGAAGCGCTCGCGGGCCGCCGCCGTGACGATGACCTCTTTTTCCGCCGTGCAGAGCACGTTGTTGTCGAAGGAGGCGCCGAAGATGATGTCCTGCGCGCACTTGGGAAACCGCGCCGTCTCGTCGACGACGGAGGGCGGGTTGCCCGGCCCGGCGGCGATGGTCTTGCAGGTCTTGCCCACCGTCATCGCCACCTTCACGATGGCCGGGCCGCCGGTGACCATGTTGACGTTGACGCCCGGATGGGCCAGCAGCGCGCGCGTCGTCTCCTGGGAGGCCGGAGCGACCGTGGCGATGAGGCCGCGCGGGCCGCCGGCCTTCGCGATCGCATCGCACAAGAGCTTCATTATCTCCGTCGCGCATTTGGCCGACGCCGGGTGCGGAGAAAACACCACGGCGTTGCCCGCCGACAGGATGGAGATGGAGTTGTTGATGACGGTCGCGACCGGATTGGTCGACGGCGTGATCGCGGCGACGACGCCGAAGGGGGCGTATTCGACCAGGGTCATGCCCTTGTCGCCCGTGAAGGCCTTGGCCTGGAGGTCCTCCACGCCGGGCGTGCGCAGCGCGCAGACGAGGTTTTTCTGGACTTTGTCCTCGGCGCGGCCCATGCCGGTTTCCTCGCGCGCCAGGCGCGCCAGGCGCTCGGCGTTGGCGACGGAAACCTCGCGCATGGCCTTGATGATCTTGCGCCGGACCTCGAGGCCGAGGTCCTGGAAGATCTTCTGGGCGCGCGCGGCGGCCGAGACCGCCGAGTCGACGCTCGAGTGGACCACGGCGTCGCACGTCGCGGCGTCGGGCGCCGCAGCGCCGAAGGACGGCTTGAGGCCCTCGGTCTGTTCCAGGCGCTTGAGCACCTCGCCGACGATGCGCGCGATCTCCTCGGTCTGCATGGACTATTTCCTCTCGACCGCGGCGTCCTCGCTCTTCTTGAACACGCGCTTGCCGCCCTGCTCCACGGTATCGACGATGGCGAAGATCACGGCGTCGACGGGCGTGTTGCTGGTCCGGGTCGTCTGCCGGGCGCTGGAGCCCTGCACGAGCAAGACCAGCTCGCCTTCCCCGGCGCCGACGGCGTCGACGGCGACCATTGGGTTGCCCTTGGCCCCGCCGGAGAGGTCGACGGCCTGGACGAGCAGAAGCTTGGTGCCGACGAGCTTCTCGTCCTTGAGCGTGCAGACGACGTTGCCCGTCACTCGGGCAAAGATCATAAGCGTCGCCCCGCTTAGCGCTTGCGGTTGAGGGTCTCGGGCAGCGAGATCGGCATCTTGCCCTCGAGATCCGGGTGCGGCTGCGGGATGACGTGGACGGCGACGAGCTCGCCCACCTTCTGCGCGGCGGCCCCGCCGGCGTCGCAGGCGGCCTTGCAGGCGGCGACCTCGCCGCGGAACAGCACGGTCACAAGACCGGTGCCCACTTTCTCGTAGCCGACGAGCCTGACGTCGGCGGCCTTGACGGCGGCGTCGGCCGCCTCGACGCAGGCGACCAGCCCGCGCGTCTCGATCATACCCAGTGCGTTCATGCTTTCTCCCCCTTCGGCTTCAAACGATGTACGCCAAATCGCCCGTCTTGACCCCGGCGGCGTAGGCCTCGTCGGTGTCCAGGTGCAGCTCCAGCGAATATTTGTCGGAGACGCGCGCGATGCAGTCCTCGAAGATCGTGGAGCGCCCGCCGCCCGTGCCGCAGCGCAGGCGCAGCAGCTCGCCGCCTTTTACGCCGATGGCGGCCGCTTCCTTGGGCGCGAAGTGGACGTGGCGCTGCGCGACGATGACGCCTTCCTTGAGCTCGACTTGGCCGGCGGGGCCGATCAGCAGGGCCCCGGCCGAGCCCTTGACCTGCCCGGACTCGCGCACGGGCGGGTTGACTCCCAAGATATGGGCGTCGGTCCAGGCCAGCTCGATCTGCGTGTGGTCGCGATACGGCGCGACCAGGCGCACTTTCTTGATCGAGCCCCGCGGCCCCTTGACCTCGATGGTCTCGGCCGCGGCCCAAAAGCCGGGCTGCTTGATGTCCTTGATGCGCTTGGGCTCGGCGGAAGCGCCGAAGAGGATTTTAAAATGCTCCTTGGTCAGATGGCAGTGGCGATTCGAGACGCCGATCGGAATGGGGACTTTGTTTCTCTCCATGCGCACCTTGAGCTCGGCGGCGATCTTGCCGGCGAGGTCCTCCGCCACTATTTCGCTCCCGCAGGCGCGTTGAAATGCATGATCCTGAGGAAGGACTGCGCCTTGAGGCTGTCGCCTCCGACCAGGGCGCCGTCGAGGTCGGGCTGGGCCATCAGGGCGTCGACGTTCTCGGCCTTGACCGAGCCTCCGTAAAGGATGCGAAGGCCCGCGGCGAAGCCCTCGCCGTAGAGCCTCGCGCAGGTCTTGCGGATGAAAAGATGGGCCTCCTGGGCCTGGTCGGGCGTCGCGGTCTTTCCGGTGCCGATCGCCCAGACCGGCTCATAGGCGATCACGACGCGGGAGAGGTCCGCCGGGGCAAAGCCCTTGAGGCCGCCTTCGAGCTGCGTCTGCAGGACTTTGAAGGTCCTCTGCTCCTCGCGCTCCTGGAGGGTTTCGCCCACGCAGACGATCGGCATGAGCTCGGCCGCGAGAGCCGCCCGGAGCTTCCTGTTGACGGCCTCGTCGGTGTCGCCGAAGAGGCGCCGCCGCTCGCTGTGGCCGATGACGACGGCTTGGGCGCCGGCGTCGACGAGCATGCCGGCGGAGACCTCGCCGGTGAAGGCGCCTTGCGCCTCCCAAAACAGGTCCTGGGCTCCGAGCTTGACCGGGCTGCCCTTGAGGACCTGGGCGACGACGGAGACGGCCGTGAAGGGCACGCAGACGGCGACCTCGCCGGGCGCGCCGGCGCAGCCGTCCTTGACGGCCCGGGCCAGGTCCACGGACTGGGCCAGGGTCAGATGCATCTTCCAGTTTCCGGCGATGAGGGGACGGCGCAGAGGGGATGTCATAAAATCGTCAAAGTGTGGCCGTTTTGGCCACAGGGCGCTCCGTCGGGAGCGGACAGCCGATTCTAGCGCTTGGACAGCGCTCTGTCAACATACAAAGGAGACCGGAACGGCAAGCGCCGAGCGGCGCCGGGCGTCCGTCAGGAGGCTATGCCGTCAGCCCGCGATGGAGTAGTCGGAGTAGGGAATCACGACTTCCCCCAGCGTCCCGGGATGGTAGTCTTCCTTAGAAAGCGCCTGCGGGCTGCGCCGCACCCGGATCGGGAAAACGTGGGCCTGGCGCGCGGCCTCCATGTCGGAGTCGCTGTCGCCGAAGAACAGGAGATAGTTGCCGGCCCGCAGCAGCTGCAGGCGCGCCCCGGGGTCCTTGGCGAACAGGAACCGGCCGGGCGGGATCAAGTGGCGCCAATCCTTCTTGAGGCCGCCGGCGTCGATGGCCGGGCGCGACGTGATCACCGCCACCCGGAAGCCGAAGAGGCGGAACGTCCAGGCGAGGAGATAGGGGACGACTTGCGGCCGCTCGACGTCGTAGGACTTGTTGACGATGGACCAGAAGGCGTCGGAATAGCGCTGGACCGGGCTTGCGAAGGCGCGCTCGTAAGCCGGCTTGGAGAAGACCAGCGTGTCGTCGTAGTCGAAAGCCACGCCGAAGCGGCCGATCGTCACGACGCTGAAGACCAAGCCCCACAGGCAAAGCGCCGCCATCAGGCGCTTCAACCGCGTCCAATAGAGTTCGGCTTTGTCGCGGACATGCTTAAGGGCCATGGACTGCCTCCATCGCCGTCGTCTCCGGAGTCATGCGCCCGGACGCCGGCGGCTCGATCGTCGCCTCGCGGCGGGCGCAGTCGGCGAGCATGTCGCGCCACAGCAGGCGGGTGAAATCCTTCTTCTCGGAGCGGGCGAAGGCGGAGTAGCCGTCGCCGCCGCGCACGAGGAAATCGATGGTCGAGACGCGATACGACGCGCGCGCATCGAGAGGCTTGCCGCCGATGAGCACGTCGCGGACCCGGTGTCCGCGGGGGGCGCCGCGGTCGTAGCGCAGCGTCACGCCGGAGACCTGGATCATGCCCTTGTC
Organism: Elusimicrobiota bacterium; assembly: GCA_027452025.1. Classification (GTDB taxonomy): domain Bacteria; phylum Elusimicrobiota; class Elusimicrobia; order UBA1565; family UBA9628; genus DAIDHI01. The sequence goes on from DAIDHI010000086.1 coordinate 18,919, forward strand.
CCTGTCGACGCCGTGGTCGAGCATCTCTCGCACGAGCTTGCCGTCCATCGTCAGATTGGCGGCGTAGTTGTCGAAGGGCATGATGTCGTAGATCGCGCGCAGGGTCACCGGCCCGGCCGTCATGTCGGCGCGGATGCCTCCCGCGTTCTGGACGGCGATATCGGCGCCCGACTGGGCCCGGGCGCAGTCCGTCATCCAGTCGCCGAGCGGCGATTCCGCGTCGGACTCCCGCTTAAGGTCGCTCGTCGCCGTCGCGATCGCCACGTCGAAGCGGCGCCGGACCTCGTCCTCGTAGGGCTTGAGCAGCGCGAGGATCCTCGGATCCTGGCCGTGCTCGTCCACCCACAGAGTGATCAGCCGGCCGCTGGAACGCTTCACCTTCTTGCTCGCGGGATCGATATCGAGCACCACTTGGCCGACGTCCGAAAGGTAGGAGCCCGCCTGGACGATGAGCGTGCCGTGCTTGGGGTCATGCTGGGGATCGCGCACGAACGTGTGCGTATGGCCGCCGACGATGACGTCGATGCCCGGCACCTCTCGGGCAATCGTCTGGTCGCCCACGAACGGTCCCATCCTGGGACTCTCGTAGCCGACGTGGGTGACGGCGATGATGACCGTGGCGCCTTCCTTGCGCAAAGCCCTGACCTGCCTCTTCGCCTGCTCCACCTCGCCGCGGAAGCGCAGCCCGCGAATGTTTTCCGGAAACTCCAGGCCGCGCATGGCCGTGGTCAGCAGGCCGAAGATGCCGATCTTGACGCCGTCCACCGTCTTGACGACGCGCGGCGCCAGGTAAGGCACGCGCCGGCCCGTCTTCTCGCTGTAGACGTTGGCGCCGAGAACGGGCATCTTAAAGAGCGTTACCAGCCGCTGGAGGTTGGCCTCCCCGAAATCGAAGTCGTGGTTGCCGACTTCCACGGCGTCGTAGCCGAGGGCGTTGAAGGCGTCGACGAGCGAGCGTCCTTTGGAGAGATTGCCCTCGGGAGTGCCCTGGAACCAGTCGCCGGCGTCGAGCAGCAGCTTGGGCCTCGGGTCGCTCTTGACCACGTTGGAGAGCGCCGCGAAGCCTCCGACGAGATCGTCGGGCCTCTTGGAGAACGTCGCCGGCCGCGCCATCACCCAGCCGTGGACGTCGTTGGTGTGGTAGATCACGATCTGGAGGTCGGCGGCGCCGGCGCGGGCGCTCAAGCCCGCGGCGAGGGCGAAGGCCAGCAGGATGCGCCTCACGGCCGCGCCGCCCCCAGAGCCTGCGCCAACTCCTCGGCGGCTTCCTGCGCCGCGTCGGCCGCGTGAGAAAAACGGCGCAGGACGGACTCGCCGGCCAGGCCGCGGACGAAACGGACGTCCGCCCAGGCGCGCGCGCGGGCCTCGCGCTGCAGCCGCTCGACGTCCCGGGCGGCCCCCTTGGCGCTCGCCAAAGCCTCCTCGCAGGACGCGCCGGGCCAGCCGCGCACGGCCGCTTTCAGGGCGGCGACGCTGCGCTCGAGGCGCGCGGCCATCGCGCGCGTGCGGCGGTCGGGCTCGACGCCGAAGCGTCGGGCCTCCTCCGCGCAGCGCCCGGCATGGTCGGCGAGGCGATCGAGGGCGCGGCAGGCGCTTTGCAGCTCGGGCGGGACGGCCGGCCGGAGAGCGCGCGAGTCCAGGGCCGCCTGGCGGCGGCAGAGGTCGGCGCGGCCCGCGGCCTGAGCCGAGGGCGCCAGGAAGAACGCCCGAGCGGCGGCGGCGACGGCGGCCGTCGACTCGACGTGGCCGAGCAAGGCGGCCTTGGAGATGGCGGTCACGGCGCCGTCATTGTACTATTTCGAGCCAGCGACTGTAGCCAAAGGCCCAGGATGGCGGCGCGAAAGAACAGCCCGCTGTCGATGGGCGCGCCGGCGGCGAGCTCGCGCCGCATGAACTTGAGCCGCTCCATGTCGAAGAGGCCGGCCTGGGCCAAGGTCCGGTCCTCGACCAGGGCGTCGAGGACGGGATTTCGCGGGGCGCGCACCCAGGCCTCCCAGGGCACGATGAAGCCGTGCTTGCGCCGCCAAACGATGGAGGAGGGCAAGTAGCGCGCCGCCACGCGGCGCAGAAGATATTTGCCCTTGAAGTGGCGGATCTTGAAGTCGGCGGGCAGACCGAGGGCGTATTCGACGACCGGAACGTTCAGGAAGGGCACGCGCGCCTCCAGGGAAGCGCGCATAGTCGACTTGTCCACTTTCATGAGCAGGGAGTCGCAAAGCACCGTGCGCAAGTCGAAGACCAGCGCGTCGCGCAGCCGCCCCATCCCGTCGAAGTCCTTGAGCCAGTCCAGCGGATCGCCGCGCCGCGACGCCTGCCAGAAATCCGGATGGAGCAGGCCCTGCAGGTCCTCGGGCTGGGCCTCGGCCGTGGCGCGCGCCCACTGGTGGGCGCTGTCGTAGGGCAGCCGGGAGAAGACCTCCCCTTTCCCCAGGCGCCGAGCCAGCGCCGACGCCGGACCGCGCGTCCAGCCGGGCAGCCGGCGCAGCCTCTCGTTGAGCCAGGCGGCCTTGTAGCGGTTGTAGCCGGCGAAAAGCTCGTCGGCGCCCTCGCCGGTCAGCGCGACCTTGACCGTCTTTCGCGCGAACTGCGAGAGCAGGAACGTGGGCAGGATCGCGGAGTCGGCGATAGGCTCGTCGAGAAAGGCGACGGACTCCTCCAGGCGGTCGAGTACCCGCGCCGGCAGCATGAGCTCGTGGTGCTCGGTGCCGAGGTGGGCCGCCGCCTCGCGCGCGAAGCCCGACTCGTCGACCCCCGAGGCCGCCCCCTCGAAGCCCACCGAGAAGGTCTGGACCTTGCGCCCCCCGGCGTGGCGGGTCATGTAGGCGGCCACCAGGCTCGAATCCACGCCGCCGGACAAAAACGCCCCGACCGGTACGTCGGAGAGCATCGCGCCGCGCACGGACTCGGAGAGGAGCCGGTCGAGCGTGTCCTCGGCTTGCCCCAAGGTCTCGGGGCGGCGCCCGCCCTCGTCGGGGACCTTCCAGAAGCGGGTCAGCCGCAGCCCCGAGGCGTCGAGGCGTAGGAAGTGCCCGGGCGAGAGCTTGAGGACGTCTCGCAGGATCGTGCGTGGAGCGTGAACCTTGCCGAAGGAGAGGTAGTCGAGCGCCCCCGCGTGGTCGAGCGCGGTGGAGACGCCGCCGGCCAGCAGCGAGCGCAGCTCGGAGGAGAAAAGCAGGCGCTTGCCGTCGAAGTTGTAGTAGAGGGGCTTGATGCCGATCGGATCGCGCGCGAGCGTCAGCTCCTGCTTGGCCGAGTCCCAGACGCCGACGGCGAACATGCCGACCAGTCGCTTGAAGGCGCCCGGACCTTGCCGCTCGTAGAGGCGCAGGATCGTCTCGGTATCGGCGCGGGTCTTGAACTTGGCGCCCGCGGCCTCAAGCTCGCGGCGAAGCTCGGGATGGTTGTAGATCTCGCCGTTGAATACGATCGTCAGCCGCCCGTCGTCCGACGACATCGGCTGGTGCCCGCGCTCGAGATCGAGTATGGAGAGCCGTCGAAAGCCGAAGGCCGCGCCGCCGCCGGCGAACTCGCCCTCGTCGTCGGGCCCGCGATGCGCGAGCGCGGCGCGCATGCGCCGCACGGCGTCCTGAGGCGCCGGCGCGCCGTCGACGCTGACCGCCCCGCAGATGCCGCACATGGAGGTCTACTCGAAGAACTTGAAGTCCGGCTCGCGGCGCGGCCGCTCGACGAACTCGGGCAGGAAGCGTCCGTAACGGTAGACGGCCGCGGCCAGCGCCACGCAGGAGAGGCCATAGACCAGCTCGAAGCCGCCGTAGCGCAGCCACTGAGCCTGGGTGACGAACTGCCACTTCTGGGCCGAGTAGAGATTGGCCTCCGGCTCGCCCCAGAACAGGTCGTAGACGGCCTTTGCGGATACCGCCGCCCCCCAGGGCGCCAATAAAAAGGAAAAGATCCGCGTGAGTCCGCGGATCTTGACCTTTTCGAGGACCGGCGCAGCCAAGGGCTTAGCGCTTCGAGTACTGGAACCGCTTGCGGGCCTTGGGCTGGCCGCTCTTCTTGCGCTCGACCATGCGCGGGTCGCGCGTCAGGAAGCCCTCGGCGCGCATGACCTTGCGGTTCTTCTCGTCGAGCTTGACGAGAGCGCGGGCGATGGCGTGCCGGCCGGCCTGAGCCTGCCCGGTGGTCCCGCCGCCGATGATCTTGAGGATGAAGTCGAATTTCTTGGCCGCCTCGACGAGGCCGATGGGGGCCAGGATGTCGCGCTGCTGGTGCTCCTGACCGCGGAAGTAGGCCGCGACGGGCTTGGCGTTGACGGTGACCTTGCCCTCGCCGTTGGGGATCATGCGCACCTGCGCCACCGACGTCTTGCGGCGGCCGGTGGCCCGGATGTAATCGTTCTTGATGGCCATGGGTTAAGCTGCCTTCTTGGAATTCGCGGCGGCGTGAGGGTGCTTGTCGCCGGGGTATATCTTGAGCCGCGCCAACTGCTTGCGGCGCAAGCGGTTGTCGCGGATCATGCGCTTGACGGCCATATAGACCACCTTGCGCGGGTCCTTCTCCATCACGCGCGCCACCGGCGTGGTCTTGGCCCCGCCCGCGTAGCCCGAGTGGCTGAAGTAGAACTTCTGCGTCATCTTGTTGCCGGTCAGCCGAACGTGCGCGGCGTTGGTGATGACGACGAAATCCCCGCAATCCACGAAATCGGTGTAGGTCGGCTTGTGCTTGCCGCGCAGAAGCGTGGCAGCCTTGGTGGCCATGCGCCCGAGGACCTGGCCTTTCGCGTCGATGAGATGCCAGCGGCGCTCGGCGCTGGCCTGGGACGGCTTATGGATGTAGGTGTTCTGCGGCATAGGTGGACATATTACACTATTTCGACGACGGAGACAATCAATTTGTCACGCTCTCCACGAGCTCAGAAGAGGGCGACGGAAACCGCGCCCAGGACGGCGCCGACCAGCCCGTAGCCCAGGATGCGGATGGCGTTGAACAACCCCGTGAAGTCGAACTCGCCGCCTTGCGACTTGTCGCGGCGCAGCCAGCCAAGCAAGCCTCCGGCGGCCGCGCCGATTCCGGCGCGAGCCAGGACGGCGCCCGTGGCCGCCCCGAGCGCCAGGTGGAAGCCGCCGGGGTGGTGGACCAGCGTGGCCATGACGGCGCCGACGATCGCTCCGCCGAGGGCGTAGCCGCCGGTCCTGAGGGCGTTGAAGAGAGGCGTGAAATTGTAGTCGCCGCCGGAGGATTTATCGCGCCGCGAATAGCCGATGATTCCGGCGAGGATCAGGCCCGCGACGGCGCCGACGAGAACCGCGGGGTCGCCGTGATGGGCGGAAGCCGCGGGGGACGTCGCGGCGAGGGCCGGCGCGGCGGCGGCCGAGAGGCCCGCGGCGACGCCGGCGACGCGTCCGCCGAAGCGGGCCAACACGCCGCGCGGCCGCCAAGCCGATCGGGGGCCCTCGGAGACGGCCGAGGCGTCCCGGCGGCCTGCCCGGGCGCGGTCGAACATGGCGTCCAGCGCGGGCTTAAGATCGGCACGGGCGCCGGCCGAGCGCCGGGCCTGCGGCGCAAAAGCGGCCGCCGCGCGCAAGACCCGCGCGGACGAAGCGCGATGAACGGCCGCGGCCGCGGGGCGGGCGGAGGCCGAAGCGGAAATCGAGGCGGCGACGGAGGCCGCCGCGGGCGCTTGCAGCGCGGCGGCGGGCGCCAGAGGCGCGAGGGCCGTCCGCGTCAGTTCGGCGGACGGCACGGAGAGGGTCGGCGCGCCTTGCGGGACGTCCACGACAGGGGCCTGGGTTTGCGCGGCGCCGGCCCAGACGCCGGTCAACAGCAAGGCGGCCAGCAAGGCGGTTCTTCGTTCCATACCTTCGATTCTAGCGGCAATCGAAGCGGGCGGCCAGCGGCCAAAGACCTGGCCGACGATGGGCCCAACGGCCCAGCGGCCGAATTGAAACCCCGCGCCGGGAGTAGTATCGTCTGGCCATGATACCGCCCGAATCGGAGCGCATCGACGAGCAGCTGCGCCGCCTGGAGCAGCACTTCGAGGAATCGGCCCGCGAGCTGCGGCTGCTGCGCGAGCGCCTCCTCGATTCGGCCCGCGGCAAGGCGCAAGACGAGCTCGCCGAGATCAAGGACGAGTGGGACGGAGTCCACTATAAGTGGTGGATCGCCACCCTCTCGGGCGTGCTCGTCCTCTTGATGATCAGCTATCTGCTCTACACGCGCTTGGGCTGGGTCGCCGATCAGCGGGCCCTGCCCGTGGGCTCCGACTGGGTGCTCAGGCACCTGCCCGTCCTCGACGTGCTGCCCGTGCTCTCCTGGGGTTGGTTCGGCCTCCACATCTTCGCCGTCGGGGCGGCCGCGGCCTATTGTCCGCGGCGCCTTCCCTTCCTGATCTTCACGCTGAGCGTCTTTCTCACGATCAGGGCCTTTTTCGTCTTCCTATCCCCGATCGGTCACCCCGTCGGGATGCTGGACATGGGCAAGCTCGACTTCATCTTCTCTAAGATCATGGGCGCCTGGACCTTCAACAACGAGTTCATCTTTTCCGGGCACACGGGCATCCCGTTCCTGTTCTATCTTTTCTTCGAGACCCCTTGGCTCAAGCGGCTGATGCTGGCGGGCTCCGTCGCCATGGGCGCCTGCGTGCTGCTCTCCCACAATCACTATACGGTCGACGTCCTGGCCGCCTATCTCGTGAGCTACTCGATCTTCAAGCTCAGCGAGAAGCTCTACGGCGACTGGATCCGGCCGCTGTTCCAGATCGGGCCGGCTCGCCTTCCGTAAGCGCGACGCGGCTTCCTCTTGAAAGACGGCGCCTCCGGGGCCATACTGGTCTTCGAGATGAACCCTCTGCATCTCGTGCCCGCGCTTTGCATCGTCGGCTCGCTCGCTTCGGCCCAGCAGAACGACGACGTCTGGCGCGAGCCTTTAGCCGAAGTTCAGAGGGTCTGCGCGATCCCGTCGGCGAAGGCCTCGGGACAGTGCGACGCCGCGCGACAGATGGTCTCGCGGGCTCAAGCCGTCGCCTCCATGGCGCGCGCCTGCCGGACTTCGTCTTGCACCATCGGCCAGCGCCGCGCCGTCGTGGAGGCGGCCAGCCGCCTCGGAAGCGATTTCTTCCTGGGTTATGAGAAGAAATACCAGGAGTCGCTGGGCCTGTTCGAAGGCGTCGATGAAGCCCTGAAAGGGTCTGCCGCGCTCAAGCAGGCGTCCGAACGGTTCATCTGGAGAGGGCTGCAAGGGCTCGATGGCGCCACCTCCCGGCTCGAAACCCGGATGTCGTCGGCGGAGAAGGGCCTCAAGCGCCCGGCGGGAGCGCGGGCGCAAGCGACATTGCGGGAGATCGACGCCCAAGGCGGCCTGGATCTGAAGGACTTCCTCGGACTTTCCCTGCTCATCGACGACGATAACAACGTCCTGCCGAAGGACCCGCGCTACCAAGAGGCGCTGGACGAGCGCGAAGGCGCCAACGATATTGCCAGGCGGCTCATCAAGGTCCGAGACCGTCTCATCGCCCTGCAGCAGCGACTCGGACTGCGCGAGGCCAGCCCCGTGAGCGCCGAGCAGCTGTCCCGCGCCGAGACCGTCGAGCGCTCCCTGACGAGCCGGCGCTCCCCCGGCCCGCGTCGGCTGCCGTCCGCCGGCCCCGGCTTCGATTCGTCCGAAGCCGCGTCAGCCGCCGGCCCGGCAGGCGCCGTCCAGGCGCCCTCGCAGAGTCGCGCCCCCATCGCGGCGGTGCCGGACCCTCGGCCGACCTCGCTGACGGAGTTCGCGCCGGCGCCTCCGCCGCCCTGGTCCGTGCCGATGACTGCGTTCTCGGCAGGCGACGCGCGCCACACCGAGGACCCCGCGGAACTGGCCCGTATCGAACAGCTCCACCGACTTGGACTTTACCATACCGCGGGAAACCCGCAGCTTTTGGGTCACTTCGTCCATGCGCAGCAGGGCGGAGACTGCTCCATCGTCACTCAAGAGGAGGTCCTGGAAATCCTGGGACGCCAGCCGGGCGACCATCCGCTGCGCCTCGAAGACAAGCTGCTCGGCCAGGCCGAGCGCCAAGGATTCATCACGGCAACCAACCAGGGAGTCATGCCCGTCCATCAAGGCGGCCTGCTGACGGCCAACGGAATCCCCGTCGTCAAGCACTACTACGATCCGCAGGAAGGCTGGAAATTCTTGAATTCCGAGCTGGACCGAACTCTCAAGAAAGGCCGCGTGGCGATCGCCAGCGTGGATGCCGGAATCCTGTGGAACGATCCGCACTTTCTCGGCGGCGGCCATTCGATCCTGGTGACGGGAGCCGAGGTCAACCGCCTGACCGGCAGGGTCGTCGGCTACTACATCAACGACAGCGGCAGCCAGCCGCCGATGGGCGACCGACTGGTCTCGGCCGATCAATTCCGCCGGGCTTTCGATTCGTCCGTCGGGGGTGATTTTGTCGAGGTGGTCAAGTGAGGAGCTTCTCTTTATTCGCAGCCGCCGCCCTTTTGGCCGCCGGCGCGGCCTGCCGCAAGCCGGCGCAAAGCCCCGGGCGCCTCGGCTCAATCCTGGCGGCCGCCAGGACCAGGCCGCCCTGCGCGGGCGTGATCGACCCCGGTTGGGCGGCCTCGATCCCCCTGCCCACGGGTCGCTCGGCCGGAGAGTTCGCCGTCTTCTTCTATGCGCTGTCCGATCGCCAAAGCGTAGGCCGATTCGCAGCCCCGGCGGCCCGAGCCGTCATCGACCTCGATTCGCCGGCCGCCGAATCCTGCGTGCCGATCTCCGGCGCGACGGGGACGTTCCCTATCGAGCAGCGCTTCGGCGCTCGGGCCCTTCGACTGGGAGCCGCGGGTCTGGCGGCGCGTCGGGCCCGGCTTTACCGCGACCTTCCGGCGATCGCGTCGGACTACGCCGGCGGGGCGCCGCTCTCGCCGGCCGCGCGAGAACGGATGAGCCGATTCATCGACTCGTTCGCGCTCCTGGCGGAGCCGCCGTTTCTGGCCGACTACGGCGCCCTAAGCCCCGGCTTCTGGCGCTGGGCCAGGAACCAAGGCTTCTCCGCTGCGCCGATCCCCTGACTTACGCCGGGCGGGCAAGCTCCGAGGTCCGCACGACCGTCACCGTGCCGTTGCTTTCCAAGACGGCCTCGTGGATCTCGGAGAGGTCGTGGATGCCTTGGCGGCGCAGGATCGTGTGGAGTTGGGGCAGGCTGATGCGCTCGCGGCGCAGGTGGGCCGTCTGGGGCTTGCCGCTGAGGCGCAGCAGGACCAAGACAAAACCGTAGACGATCGCCGCCCGCAGCGCCAACTCCGCGATGGACACGGTCGGCTGCCACATCGCCTAGTCCTGGTCGTCGGGTGGGGCCGGGGCTTCCGCGGGGCCTTGAGGCGCCTGCGGCGGGGCCGGCCGGCCTTGCTCGGAGGGCGGGCCGTCCGTGACGGGCCGAAAGCGGCTGCGGTTGAGCGCGCCCGCGGCCTGCGCTCCCGGGCGCTCCTCTTGCGGCGGCGCCTCGGCCTTTTGCGGGGCCCGGTTGCCCAGGACCTGGCCGTCCGGCAGACGGTAATAGACGGGCAGGCGGGCCAATAAGCGGTCGTAGACCGTCTGCCCGGCGTCCGTCAGGAGGCCGCCGGAATCGAAGAGCGGCTGGCCGGCCATGTCCGAGAGCCGGAACGCCGTCTTGTATTCGACGTCGCGCGCCTGGAAATAGGCCAGGGCATCCTGCGTGCGCAGGAACAGATACTTGTCGAAGCCCTCCTTGTTGAGGACGAGGCGGGCGCGCCGAGTCTTGTGATCGCGCAGGAGGACGGTCCAGGCGCGGATATTATGGAAGCGCCGGTCGAGATAGCCGCAGGCGTCCTCGGCCTCGGCGCGACGCATGCGCCCGAGCAGCAAAAGCTCCGTCGGCCCGTATTGGTCCTTGTCCGGCGAGAGGATCCGGCGCTGCCAGAGCTGCGAAAGCACGGAGCGGCCTCCGGCGGCGCGCGCCGCGGCGGGAAGCGCCATCGCCAGGATCAGTATCCAGGCGCTTGGCCTCATGCTATTTCTTGGCGAGGATGCGGGGCAGCACGACCCCGACCTGGCTTTGGTACTTGCCTTTGCGGTCCGCGTAGGCGGTCTCGCAGACCTCGGTGCCCTCGAGAAACAGCAGCTGCGCGATGCCCTCGTTGGAATAGACCTTGGCGGGCAGGGGCGTGGTGTTCGATATCTCGAGGGTCAGATAGCCCTCCCAGGTCGGTTCGAGAGGCGTGACGTTGACGATCATGCCGCACCGCGCGTAGGTGCTCTTGCCGAGGCACACGGCGAGGATGTTTCGCGGGATCTTGAACTTCTCGACGGTGCGCGCCAGCGCGAAGGAGTTGGGCGGGATGATGCACTCGGAGCCTTTATGATCGACGAAGGACTTGTTGTCGAAGTTCTTGGGATCGACCAGGGCGCCGTAGACGTTGGTGAAGATCTTGTATTCGTCGGCGACGCGGATGTCGTAACCGTAGGAGGACAGTCCGTACGAAATCTTGCCCTCGCCGACCTGCCCGTCGACGAAGGGCTCGATCATATTGTGCTCGCGGCACATCTGGCGGATCCACTTATCGGGCTTGAGCATGCTTTTCCCTCGGTCCGGCATCGCCGGTCCCGTCGAGGATATCAGCGCCAGATTCTCGCTTTTTGACGGGCTCTCAAGCAATCCACCGCGGTCAGGTCCGATTCAAGAATTTTACGGCAAGGGCGGTCACGACGCCCGCACCCAACAGAGCCAAGCCGGCGTTGGTCCCGGCGGCCGCGGGGATTCCCAAGGCACCGGCGGCCATGGCCAGCAGAAGGAAGGCCATGTAACCGGCGGCACCCACCGCCACCCCGAGCGCCCCGGGCAAGAGCCAATCGATCCGCTCGCCGGAGTCGCGCATCAAAAACGGCATCGTGGCGGCTCCCGCCAAGAGATACGCCAGAAACACGGGCGAAAGGAAATAGCTCGAGGCCACGAGCAGGGCCATGCCTCCCGCCAACGCGCCGATGGCCGCCCCGTCGATCGAGGAATCTTCGAATTCGCCGCGCGTGACAAGAGCGCCGATCAGCGCGCCCAGCCCCATCGCCGAGAACGCAAGCAGGACGCTGGCAAGGCCTTCATGCTGCGCGGCCAGGCATGAGAGTTGCTGCGCGAGCTGGGCGAGCGCGGGACTCGCCGACCGGTCCGCCAACAGGCGCGAGGTCATCGCCGCCGGGGCCGCGGCAAGAGCGAAAACGGACCAGGCCCGCCCGGGAGCCCGGGGCGTGGACGATGAGCGAACCGCCGCGGAGGGGCGAGCCAGCATCGATACCTTTCCCGCTCCAAGCCGGCTCGAGACGCCCCGAACCGAGCCGCCCGACTCGCCGCCCTCGCTGACGCGCAGGCCTCGGCCGCCGTCGAAAAGCTCCCGGCCGTCGGGCAGCGCCTGGGAAGCCTTTTCGGCCGAGTCCGACCCAGCCGCGGCAAAGCGGCGCGGCCGCGCCGGCGCGGCCGCGGCTCGCCCCGGCGCGCCGGAAAACGAGAGCGCGGAAGCGGCGGAGGCCGCCGAGACCTTGGTCGCCGCGGCGAAGACGCCTCCGGCGGCGCTTCTCGCCGCAGAACCGGCGGCGGCAGTCCCGGGAACGGACGCAGCGGCTGAGGGCGCTGCGGCGGCCTCCGGCATGGAAGTCATCGGGCTGGACGGCGCCAAGCCTGGATCCGGCAGGGCAAAGCCGAACCCGCTCATCGCGCCCGCCGAAAGATGGGAAGAAGGGAGCTCAACTCGCGAAGATTCGCCCTCCACGGCGGCCCGCGCCGAAGCGGCTGGCAAGCTCAAAGCGGCGCACGCGATGAAGGCGAAGAATGATCGTGATCTCATGTCCCCATTTTAGGCGCGGGGCCGTTCGGCCGCATGGGCCCTCGGGGAACGCGGCAAAGTCTTCAGGCCTAGGCCGCCGGACCTACGCTTCGACGTCGGCCGCGCCCCGGCGCCAGAGCCGACGGACCGCCTCGGCGGCCGCATGGCCGCTGACGACGGCGCTTTCGATCGTCGCCGGCAGCCCGGTCCGCGTCCAGTCGCCCGACCAGACGAATCCCTTCATGCCGGCGCTCGCGGCCCGCGGCCGCAGGGCCTCGGCGCCGGGCACGGGAGACAGCGTGGCGAAGGGCTCCTTGACGACCTTCCAGCGCTGGATCGTCGCTTTTTGGAAGGCCGGCAGGCAACGGGCGAGGTCGCGCTTGGCCAACTCGAGCAGGGCCTTGGGCTCCCAAGCCAGAAGCTTGCGCGCTCCGCTGACGACCAACGAAAGATACTGCCCGCCGCCCGCCTCGCCCAGGATCTTCGACTTGTCGAAGGCCCAGTGGGTCTCCGTGCCGAGCAGGCCGACGAGCGGGACGTCGAGGACCGGGCGGTCGAGCCACAGATTGACGCCGACGATGGGCGCAGCCGCCAGCCGCCGCCAGGAGCCGAGCAGAGGCTGCGGCAGCGGCAGCTTGGCCAGGTCCCAGGGCGGCAGCGTGGACACCGTCACGGGCGCGCGCAGGCTCTCACCGCCTTCAAAACAGGCCCCAGCCACGCCGCCGTCCTCCTCCAGGAGCGCCGAGACCTTGCGGGAGAGCAGAACGGCGCCACCGCGCGCCTCGATATAGCGCCGCGACCCGTCGGTATAAAGGTCGGACAAGCCGACGCGGGACAATGCCAAACGCGTGCTCTCCACGTCGCGGTAGAAGACCTCGCGCAACGCTTGGACCAAGCCCGTCGCCGAGGCGAGCTCCGGCCGCTCGTTGAGGATGCCCAGGGCGAGCGGGTCGAAGAGCCGCTCCTGGACGCGGGGCGATTGGCCCAGACCGGTCAGCCACTCGCGCACCGTCAGGCCGTCGATGGCGTCGAGCGATCCTCCGTCCAGCGCGCGCATCGCGCGATCGAAGCGCCAGAGGCCCGCTTTGTCGCGCAGGGAAAGCCCGCGCAAGCCGAGAACTCCCGCGGCCAGGTGGAGCGGCGATCCCAGCGCCTGCGGGCAGCGCAGGACGTCGCGGCGGCCGTGAGCGTCGGCGTAGTCGACGCGGATGCGCGGCAACAGCTGAAGGCAGCCCTCCGTCCCTATGCGCCGCAGGAACGCCCGAGTCTGCCGGTAGCAGCCCATGAACAGGTGCTGCCCGTTGTCGACGATGGAGCCGGTCTCCGGGTCGCGGAAGGAGAAGGCCCGCCCCCCTAGGTGCGGCTTCTTCTCCGCGACGGCGACGCGCAGGCCCTGCTCGGCCAGGGCGCTGGCGCAGGAAAGGCCGGCGAAGCCCCCGCCGATGACCAGGGCGTCAAAATCCATGGCAATACAGCCAAGCGCGCCCGGCCAGCCCCGCCTTGCGCCACCCGGGAACGCGCTCCCGCGGGCCGAAGAGCACGCGAAAGCCGTTTCTCTTGATGCGCTCGAGCAAAGCCTCGTAGATGTGGGCCATGACCTCGGCGGGCAAGAGAGCCGGGCGGTCCCTGAAGTCGACGGCATTGCGGGCCCGCTGATAGGAGACGCTGGCGCGCTTGTAGAGTCCTTCCATGAGCCGATCGAAAGCCGGGGAGTGCTCGCGCCGCAGGAGCGCCTCTCGCGAATAGCCGGCCTGGCGCATCTCGGCCGCGGGCAGATAGACGCGCCCGAGCTCGAGGTCGGCGCCGACGTCGCGGATGATGTTGGTCAGCTGGAAGGCGAAGCCGAAGAGGTCGGCGAACTCCTCGATGCGCTCCCGCGGCGTGCGCTCGCAGCCGAAGATGCGTACGCAGAGGCGCCCCACGCTGCAAGCCACGCCGCGCATGTAGGATTCGAGGTCGGCGTAGGTCTCGAAGGCCGCGCCTTCCAAATCCATGGAGCAGCCCCGGATCATCTGAAGGAACTCCTCCTTCGGCAGCGAGAAGCGCTTGACCGCCGGGGCCAGGCGAGCGGCCACCGGATGGGTCGGCTCGCCGCGGAACAGGCTTTCGATCTCGGCGCGCCAGAAGTCGAGCTCGGCTCGCGCCTGCTCCTTCGTCCGGTCGCCCGCGTCGACGATGTCGTCGATGAGACGGCAGTAGGCGTAGACGGCCGAAAGGGCCTCGCGCTTTTCGGCGGGCAGGAACAGGAAGCCCAGGAAGAAGTTGGAGCTCTTCTCGGCTTTGGCCGGCGCCGCCGACGAGATCATTTCAGCAGCGCGCGCACCGCCAAGGGAATCCAGTCGCCTTTGGACAGCGACGGGCGGCGCGTCAAGCTGTCGTAGTCCTGGTCGCGGATCTTGCGCAGGACCTGCCGGCCGCCCAGCCACGTCAGGCGGATTTCCCAAGACAGCGGCCAGGAGAGCCGCTCCGGCAGGACGCGGCCTTCTTCAAATAGAGCCCGCGTGCGGCTGACCTCGAACTTCATGAGGCCGCGCAGCTTCTCGTTGACCACTCCCATGCGCAGGTCGCCCTCGGAGTAGCCGTAGGCCTTGAAGTCCTCCTCGGGTATGTAGATGCGGTCCTTCTTCAGGTCGACGGAGACGTCTTGCCAGAAATTGGCCAATTGGAGGGCGGTGCAGACGGCGTCGGACTGGCGGAAGAGCTCTTCGTCGCGGTAACCGTGGATCATCAAGACGATGCGTCCGACGGGATTGGCCGAGCGCCGGCAGTAGTCGAGGACCTCGGCGAAGGTCGAGTAGCGCTTCTTCTCGGTGTCTTGCAGGAAGGCGTCCAGCAGATCGTCGAAGGGCTGGACGGGCAGACCCAGCTCGCGGAAGGTATGTTCGAGCGCGACGAAGACGGGATGCGTGGCCGGGGTCTTGCCGACCTGGAGGAGTTGGCGGCGCCAATCGAGCAGGCGCTGCCGGCGCACGCCGTCATATTCCGGCTCGTCGGCGAAGTCGTCGGCGATGCGGGCAAAGCCGTAGAGGGCGGCGACGTGCTTGCGCAGGCGCCGCGGCAGCAGGCGCGAGGCCACCGGGAAGTTCTCGTAGTGGGAGGCCGCCAGGTCCTGGCAGAAGCGGTAGGCGGCCGCCGCGTCGGAGGGATCGGACACCGTGGCCTCGCAGGCCCGAAGCGTGCCGGCCATTATTTGCCGACCCCGATGCGCGTGCGCTTGTGGCGCCGGCGAAGCCGATGGAGCGGCGCGTAAGGCTTGTCGCTCCACTCGAACTGGAAGCAGCCGCAGCGCACCTCGTCGCCGTCTCGGATTCCGGCGCGCTTGAGCGCCTTGTCGACGCCGATCTTCTTGAGCGTGCGCTGAAAGCGGTCAACGGCCTCGGGAAGCGTCGTTTCGAGCATGGCGGCGGCGCGCTCCACGAAGGGGCCCTTGAGCAGGAACACGCCCCCGCCCTGGGGCTCTACGCGGAAGCCCGGCTCGACCTTCACCCGCGCGGCGCCGCGCGCGGCCTCCTCGTCGAAGGTCTCGGGCGCGGGATGGCGCGAGAGCTCCTCGATGACCCGGTCGAGCAGAGCGTCCACACCCTCGCCGGTGGCCGCCGAAATCCCGAGGACCTTGCGCGCGCGCAAGCGCGCGCGCAGCTTCTTGAGCACTCCTTCGGCGCCCGGCAGGTCGAGCTTGTTGACGGCCAGGACCCTCGGCTTGCCGGCGAGAACGCGCGAGAAGGACTTGAGCTCGGTCTCGATGGCGCCCACGCCGGACAACGCGTCCTTGTCCCCGAAGCCCGCGGGATCGACCAGATGGACCAGCAGGCGGGTGCGCTCGACGTGGCGCAAAAATTCCGTGCCGAGGCCCTTGCCCCGATGGGCGCCCTCGATGAGGCCCGGGATGTCGGCGACGACGAAGTGCACGCCCTTGTGGGAGGCGACCCCGAGATTCGGAGACAGCGTCGTGAAAGGATAATCCGCGACCTTCGGGCGCGCGGCCGTGATGCGCGACAGCAGGCTCGATTTCCCGGCGTTGGGAAAGCCAACGAGCCCGACGTCGGCGAGCAGCTTGAGCTCGAGCGTGAGAGTGACGCGGTCGCCCGGCGCGCCCTTCTCGCACAGGCGCGGCGCCGTGTTGAGCCGGGATTTAAAGGAAAGGTTGCCTCGCCCGCCGCGGCCCCCGGCCGCGGCCAGATATCGCTGGCCGGCCTTGTGGAGATCGGCGACGAGGACGCCGTCGCGAAAGACCACCGTGCCGACCGGCACCGGCACGACGAGATCGGAGCCGGCTTCACCGGTCTTGTCGCCCCCCTTGCCGTGGCCGCCCGAGGCGGCCTTCAGGTGCGGCCGCTGGGCCAGATCGAGCAGCGTGGTGATGCGCGGCGACGCCTCCAGGAACACGTCTCCGCCCTTGCCCCCGTCGCCGCCGTTGGGGCCCCCGAACTCGAGATATTTCTCCCGCAGGAAGGAAAGACAGCCGTTGCCGCCGTCTCCGGCGGCAACGTGCACGCGGACCTTGTCGATAAAGTCCGCCATATTAGGAAGCGGACGTACCGCTACTTGGAAGAGCCGGCGGGCAGGACGCTGACGCGCTTCTTGTCTTTATGCGCCCACTGGAAGGCGACGACGCCCGGAGCCGTGGCGAAGAGCGTGTCGTCCTTGCCGCGCCCGACGTTGAGGCCGGGCAGGAACTTGGTGCCGCGCTGCCGCACGATCACCATGCCCGCCAAGACCTGCTGACCGCCGTAGCGCTTGACGCCGAGGCGCTGGCCGTGGCTGTCGCGGCCGTTGGAAGAGGAACCCTGCGCTTTTGTGTGTGCCATGTCAGTTGATGGAGATCGTCTTGATCTTGATGTCGGTCAGGGACTGCCGGTGTCCGCGCAGCTTCTTGTACGCCTTCTTCTGGCGTCTCTTGAAGACGAGGATCTTCGGCCCGCGGCCCTGCTTGACCACTTCGGCCACGACGTCGGCCGACTTCGACGATTGCTTGTTGTCGCCCACGGCCCAAAGAGCCTTGAACGTCACTTCCTTGCCCTGCTCGGCGTCCAGTTTCTCCACCCGGATGGTTTCGCCAGGGGAGACCCAGAACTGCCGTCCGCCGGTTTCGATGATCGCGTACATATCGGACATAACGATACCAAATGACGCCGCCGCTGTCCACCGGGCTTAGGTCCCAGGCGGTCCGGGCCTTTCGGCCCGTGGCGGATTCGATGCGAGAAGGCCCCGACGGACGCCGTGCACATCATATTGTGTTTTATTATGTTGTTAAGTGGTGTTTCGTATCATTTAAGGCATTGACAGAGGCGCCCGCGGCTGGTAAACTGGACATATGGCGCGCCCGGACCATTCCAAATCGGAGAGGAGACACTTGAAACAGAAAACCACGGCGGCGGCGGGTCACAAGACGGCGAGGGTGCGGGTCACCGAGAACCAGCTCAAGGTCATCAAGGATAAGTATCTGCGCGACGCGCCGAGCCTGGAGGCGTGGCTGGAGAACGTCGCGCGCAACATCGCCCTGGCCGAGATCCTCTTTCATCCGGACGCCGAGCGCTGGGGCGCCTTCGCCGGCGTGCGCCACCGCCGCGAGGACTCCCTGCTGCTCCTGCAAGACGGCCTGACCGAGGCCTCGGAACGGGACGCCAATTTCAGCCGGCTGATCGCCAACCTCCAGCGGGTCTACTCCTCCGTGCCCGAGGCGCGCAAGCTCGTCGACCAGTGGGCCGGCCGCTATTTCGCCCTCATGTCGGCCTGGGATTTCCTGCCCAACTCCCCCACGCTCATGAATGCCGGCCGCGAGCTGCAGCAGCTCTCCGCCTGCTACGTCCTGCCCGTGCCCGATTCAATGGAGGCCATCACGAAGTCGCTGGCCGCCCAGTCCCTCATACAGAAATCCGGCGGCGGCACGGGATTCTCCTTCAGCCGCCTGCGGCCCAAGGGCGATCTGGTCAAGAAGACCCAAGGCGTCGCCTCCGGCGCGGTCTCGTTCATGCAGCTCTTCGACAAACTCACCGACGTCGTCAAGCAGGGAGGGACCAGGCGCGGCGCCAACATGGGCATCCTGCACTACACCCACCCCGAGATCAAGGACTTCATCACGATGAAGTCCCAGTCCTCCGTGATGGAGAACTTCAACGTCTCGGTGGCGATCGACCAGCGCTTCATGAACGCGGTCGCCTCCGACGCCGAATATGACCTGATCAACCCCCGCACCGGCGAGGCGGCGGGCAAGGCGCGGGCCAAGGAGATCTTCGACTTGATGGTCGAGCACGCCTGGAAGTCGGGAGACCCCGGCTTCATCGTCGTCGACCGCATCAACGACTCGGGCTCCAACCCCACGCCGGCGCTCGGCCAGATCGAGAGCACCAATCCCTGCGGCGAGCAGCCGCTCCTGCCTTGGGAACCCTGCAACCTCGGCTCGCTCAACTTGTCCAACTTCGTCGAGGGCGAGATCGGGCAAGGGACCTTCGACTTCGAGCGCCTCAAGGGCGCGGTCTCCTCGGCGGTGCGCTTCCTCGACGACGTCATCGAGGTCAACAACTATCCTCTGCCCGAGATCGAGGCCATGGCCAAGGGCAACCGCCGCATCGGCCTGGGCGTCATGGGCTACGCGGAAGCCCTCGTCAAGATGGGCCTGGCTTACGACTCGCAGCCGGCCTTGGACTTCGCCGCCAAGGTCATGGAGTCCATCAACCAGAGCGCGCTTTCCGAGTCGGAGGCGCTGGCGCGCGACCGGGGAGTGTTCCCGAACTGGAAGGACTCGATCTACGATCCGGAAGGGCGTTTTTTCCGGGGCGAGGAGCGCCGTCCGCGCAATTGCGCCCGCACGACGATCGCGCCGACGGGGACCATCGCCATCGCCGCGGGCCTGCAAGGCAGCGGCATCGAGCCGTTCTTCGCCATCGTCTACACGCGCTACAACGCGAAGGCGCTCGATGCCCTCAAGAAGGGAGAGACGCCCGACGCCAAGGACGTCTTCTTCGAGATCAACCCGCTCTTCAAGGAGATCGCGCGGCAAAACGGCTACTTCGGCCTGGCCGAGCACGACCTGTGGAACCGCGTCAGCGAAAACCACAAGGCCGTGCGCGGCATCAAGGAGATCCCGGAAAGCGTTCAGCGCCTTTTCCCGACCGCCCACGACGTGCCCGTGGACATCCACGTGCGCGTGCAGGCCGCCTTCCAAGCCCACGTGGATAACGGGGTCTCCAAGACCATCAACCTGCCCAACAGCGCATCGGTCGAGGACGTGCGCCGCGCCTACACCCAGGCCTATGAGCTCGGCTGCAAGGGCATCACGATCTACCGCGACGGCTCCAAGGCGCAGCAGGTCTTGAGCCTGGCGCCCACGCCGACGAAGATGAAGAGGCGCGATCCCGCGACCGCCTTCGGCGTCTCGTCGGAATACTATCAGATCAAGACCGGCTACGGCCCGCTCCACATCCACATCAACTACGACGAGCGGGGACCCTATCAGGTCTTTTCCAACATCCCGCCGCTCGGCACGGAGATCTCGGCGCTGACTTCGCTCGTCGGCATCCTGCTCTCCAAGTATATGGCCGAGGGCGGCGACCCGATCCGCATCCTAAAGCATCTCAACTCCGTCAAGGGCGACAAGCCGGTGGGATTTGGGGAAAACAGGGTCAACTCCATCGCCCACGCCCTCGCCATCGCCCTGCGCCAGCACTTGAAAAAGACCGGCTGGATCACCGAGGAGGAGGCCGGCCAGAAGGCGAAGCTCGACCTCGCGGCGCTGCCGCAGGCGGAATACTGCCCAAAGTGCTATTCCTCCAACATCGCCCACGAATCAGGCTGCTCCGGGCCCACGTGTCACGACTGCGGCTACTCCGAGTGTTCGTGACGCAAGTCACGCCGCCGTTGCCTTGATTTCGGGCCGTAAAGGCCCTATACTTGCGGCAAGCTCCGCCCGCGCCGAGAGACGGAGCGCGCCGCATGCCCATGCCCAAAAATCCGCCGCTCCTCTCGGCTCGCTCCGGCGTGACCCTCGTCGAGCTCATGATCGCCGTGGCGATCCTGTGCGTGGGCATCCTCGGCTTCGTCGGGGCCTTCCGCTACATCACCCAGTCCATCCACGTCTCGCGCACCCGCACCCTGGCCACCAACCTCGCCCAGGAGAAGATCGAGACCCTCAAAAACCTCTCGTATTACGAGC
Organism: Elusimicrobiota bacterium; assembly: GCA_027452025.1. GTDB lineage: Bacteria > Elusimicrobiota > Elusimicrobia > UBA1565 > UBA9628 > DAIDHI01. Next base: position 38,845 of record DAIDHI010000086.1, read on the forward strand.
TGCTGCTGACCACCGCCACCGCCTACGACCCCAACTTCACCCCGTCGATTCCCTACGACACGGCCAACTACGGGCCGGAGACCGAACAGATCGGCGGCATCACCTTCACGCGCTACACCTACGTGACCATGGCGCAGATGACCAACAACGTCATCACGACGGCCGCCTCGGACTACCCCGACAGCGGCATGAAGCAGATCGAGGTCAACGTCGTCTGGACGGACAACGGCGTCGAGAAGAAATTCACGCTCAACAACCTCTACGAAAACCCCAACCTCGCGCCCCTGGACGCCAGCATCTCGGGCTACGTCAAGGACGGCTCCGGAAACCCCATCGAAGGCGCCTACGTTCGCGTCGAGCAGAACAGCGACTGGGCGGCCCAGACGGACGCGACGGGCCGCTACGGCTTCGACGTCTACCACGGCACCTACACGGTCCGCGCCTCGTCGGCCGGCTACTTCGACGGGTTCACCCAGACCCTCGACGCTTACGAAGGGGCCAGCCTCGCGTCGCCGAACACGGACATGTATCTGACGGCTGTCGGCTCCGGCACCATCGCCGGCATCGCGTGGATCAATCCCGACCTGGTCATCAGCCAGGTCGTGGCGTCGACGGCGCAGTACGGCCTCAATCAGAACGGCCAGGATTTCGCCGGCTTCCAGGCCCAATACGTCGAGCTTTATAACCCGACCACCTCGGAAATCGACATCGCCACCCCCGGCGGCTCGCCCCTGGTCACGCTCGACTTTCAAAGCGCCCAGCATTGCACCTATTACACCGACTGCACCACCCCCGGCACGGGCATCTTCGTCGACTATATCAGCACCTACGTGGCTCCCTATCACTATTATCTCTTCGCCAATACGAACACTTTCGTCGTCAACGGCCAATGGGTCGCGGCCGACGCCGTCTATGACGACGCCGCCGGCAACGATTGCGGGACGCATCCGAGCGGCAACTTCTGGAACACCGGCGTCAGCCCGCCGCTCAAGATGATCATCGTCCCCGGGCACGGAGGCAGCGTCGGCGTGGAGCGCGTCAACGGCATGGGCTCCGGCACCTACGTCGACGTGGTGGGCTTCGAGGACAACGGCTCGGCGCCGACGTACTACAACGGAAACTACATCACCTTCGGGACCTACAACGACTTTCCCTTGGGCCAGGAACTGGTGCGCATCTCGAGCCCGCTGCCGAATTTGAGCCTGACCGACATGGCCGCCTACGGCCACGCCTACAACTCGCAAAACAACGCCAACGACTTCGTCTATTTTCCGGCGATCAACGGAGTCCCGTTTTCCCCTCAGAACAGCCGCGGCGCCGCCTTCCTTCCCATCGCCGGCGTCCCGGCCGTGGGCGCCAGCGTCGCGGCCAGCGACGGGGTCTCCGGCTCGACGCAGGCCTACGCGGCCTACATCGCCAGCGGGACGCTCAACCTGCTCTACGCGCCCTTCACGCTGCCGGGGGTCAGCACGTCTCCACCCGCGGCGCTCTGCAACGGAGCGTGCTGGAACGTGATCCTCTCCAGCGGCTCCTACTTCGCGCAGATTTCCACCGTCTCCGTGCTCCAGAACCAGACGACGGTCATTCCCGGCCCCTACACGGTGGCGGGCTCGACGAACGGCCTGGAGAGCGTCATCTTGGACTCGTCGACCAGCAACGGATTCATCCGGGGCCAGATCACCGATGCCAACGCCGTCCCCCTCAACGGCGTGGCGATCCAAGTCACCGGTTACGTGGCCGGGTCGCAGAACACGTCGGCCAACGGCTGCTACTTCATCGAGACGGCGACGGGCACCGTCACCGAGGTGATCAACCCCAACAACGCCTCGGCGCCCCAATACATCCAGGTCGTGCAGAGCACCACGGTCAGCCAGGGCGCGATCACCGAGGCGGATTTCGAGCTCAACAAGGGAGGCGCCCTCGAAGGCTATCTCACGACGGGCACCACGCCCCTGCCGAACTACGTCGTCGAGGCCTCCATCGGGGGCGACCAGGCCGGCTCCGGGACTTCGGACACCTCCGGCTTGTTCATCATCCACAACCTTTCCACCGGCACCTATACGGTGAGTCCGGTGCTCGACTCCGACCAGTCATCGAGCCCGAGTTCTCTCTCCGCCACGGTCAACCCGACGAGCACCGTCTTCATCGGCACGTTCACGGTCTCCGGAGCCTTGGGCGCCATCGCGGGATCCATCATGAGCAACGGCGCGAGCCTGACCACGGGCGCGCTGATCGTGGCTTCCAGCGGCACGATCTCCTCCACGCCGCCGGTGATCTACGGCTCGTCGGCGCCGGCCATGTCCCCGATCATCTACTCCGTCTCGAGCAAGGCCGACGGGACGTACTCCTTGCCGGTGCGCGGCGGCTACACTTACAACCTGATGGTCTGGGTTCCGACCATCAGCGGCAGCAACGTCACGACGCAGAGCAAGAGCTATTCGGGCATCACCGTGTCGCCGGGACAGACGACCAAGGAGAACGTCACCGTCCCATGAGGAACGCCGCGCGCCGAACCGGCTATACGCTCGTCGAGCTGATGATGGTCGTCGCCATCCTCGGCATCATCGCGAGCGCCGGCCCGCTTCTGCTGCGCAACCTCCAAGACTTCTTTTTGATGACGACGGCCCGCAACGAAATCGAGCGCGACGCGCGCTCGAGCCTGGACACCATCAATCGCTTCATCCGCCAAGCGGTGGACGGGACGATCGCGATCGACACCCCGCCCAGCGGCGGCGGGCCTTACTCCCGGATCCGGTTCACGGACATCGAAGGACGCTCGATCAGCTTCTATCAAAGCGGCTCCAACCTCATGATGAGCGTGAACTCCGACCAGTCGACCCTGAGCAAGGACCTGGGCTTCATCGCCTTCACGTTCCCGCGCACCGACGATCCGACCATCGTCAGCGTGGCGATGACCATGACCAAGGACATACAGCTCGGCCGAAAGAAGGTCCTCGAGCTGACCATCCAGAACGTCCGGGTGATGAACTGATGCGCGCCAAGAGGCTCGCGTCGCAAAGCGGGCAGATCCTGCTGATCGTCCTGGCCCTGCTGATCGTTGCCAGCGTCCTCGTGCCGCTGATGGTCTACTACGCGCAGCGCGAGTCCGTCTGGACGGCCAAGCAGGCCAAGACGACGACGGCCTTCCACCTCGCCGAGTCGGGCATCGAGAAGGGCTATCGGGCCGTCACCGCTTCCACCGTGACGTGGAACGACCTTCAAAACGGGACCCTCATGAGCGGCTACAAGTTCGATCAGGCCTACGACGACGTCGCCGGCGGCAGCTACGCCATCTCGATTTCGAGCGGCCCCAGCACCCAGGAAGCCACGATCATCTCGGTGGGCAAGGACGCGCTGGGCCGCGAGGTCCGGGGCATAGAGGCCGTCTACGCCAACTCCACTCTCAGCGACGTCGCCATCATGGGCGGCGCGGGCGTCGACGTCAGCGGCAACAACATGACTATCCAGTGGGGCTCGGTCGTCAGCCAAAGCTCGATTACGCCCAACGGAGCGCTCTATCCCAGCTATTGGAGCGCCTCGGACATCGTCGGCCTGGACACCAACGGCGCGACGCCCCCCAATTGCGACTCGCCCAACTGCTGGTGGTGGCACTCCTACGATTCGTCGCTCCCGTCCATGCCCACCCTTGATTTCATGTCCTATGAGAGCTCGGCCGCCGCTGAGGACGCCGCCTGCGCCGGCGGCACCGGCTCCTGCGCCTGCGCGGCCTGCGGGCATTTCGACACCACGAGCTGCAGCGGCTCCTGCGACGACACCGGCGGCCACACCTACTACGTGACCGGCAACTGGTCGAGCTTCGGCGGCCCGCTCAAGGGCAACATCGTCATTCTCGGCAACGTGACCACGCCAAACGGCTCGATGAGCGGGCAATCCATCAGCGCCGCCGTCCCTCAGCAGGCCTGGATGCAGTACTGCAACGACTGGAGCTATTATCTGTCCACCTTCGGCGACACCGTGGCGCAGAGCAAGTATCCCAACAGCTGCCCCGGGCTCTACAGCTCGTATAAATCGGCCTCGACGCTCACCTATCCGATCACCCCGGTCGTCGACGGACTGCTTTATATCGGCGGCAACTTCACGGGGCCGACCGGCGGCGGAAACAGCACGCTCGGCTACGGCGTCTTGATGGTAAAGGGGACCGTCACTCTCAACTCGAACTCCCATGTGACGTGGTATTACAGCTCCGCCGCGAGCCAAGGCATCATGACGACGACGGTCAATCTCAGCCGCATCTCCTGGCAGGACTACGTCACGCCCTGGCCCTCCGGCCTGTAGGGCCGATTTGCTAAAATCCCGTGGTGCCAGCCAAAGCCCCTCGGGGGCTCTTTGTCGTCTTCGAGGGCCCCGACAAGTCCGGCAAGTCCACGCAAGCGCGCCTCCTGGCCGACGCCTTGAGGCAGCGCGGCTTCTCGGTGGTGCACACGCGCGAGCCGGGCGGCACCTCGTTCGCCGAGGAAGTGCGCCGCATCCTGCTCTCGCCCGACCATGCCGTCCGTCCCCTGGCCGAGCTGCTCCTTTACGAGGCCTCGCGGGCCCAGCACACAGACGAGAAGCTGCGGCCGGCGTTAAGAGCCGGCCGCGTCGTCGTCTGCGAACGCTACACCTTGTCCACGCAGGTCTATCAAGGCCGCGCGCGCGGCATCCCTCTCAAGACCATCGACGCCGCCAACGCCCTGGCCACCGCAGGCCTAAAGCCCGATCTGACCTTCGTGCTCGACATCCCGGAGGAGGACTTCGACTCGCGCGACGCCGGCCGCGAGCACGACCGCCTGGAACGCGAGCCCGAATCGTTCCGCCGGAGGGTGCGGGAAGGCTACCGCGCCCTGGCCCCGAAGGCCAAGGCCGCGCTGCTGGACGGCCGCCGGCCCGTCGAGGAGCTGCACCGCCGCATCCTCGCCGCGGTTTTGAAGCGCCTGGAGCGCCGGAGGTGAGCCTCTTTCGCCTGTCCGGCCAGGCCCGCGCCGTCAAGGCCCTCGAGGGCCTCATCGGCGCCGGACGCCTGCCCTCGGCCATCCTGCTGTCGGGCATCGAAGGCTGCGGCAAGGCCCGCCTGGCCCACGAGCTGGCCCAGCTCCTCGTCTGCCCGCGGCGGCCCCCGGACGGGCCTGCGTGCGGCGACTGCCGCGACTGCCAAGCCGTGGCCAAGCGCGTCCACCCCGACGTCAAGGCCGTGGACGCCGCTTACCAGGCCGCGCTGCGCGAGGAAGAAGCCGCCAAGCAGCGGAGCTTGCGCGTCGATACCATCCGGCACCTGCGCCGGGACATGGAGCTCAAGTCCCTGCTCGGCGGCTGGAAGGTCGCCGTCATCGAGGACGCCCACACCCTGGAGATCGAAGCCGCCAACGCGCTGCTCAAGATCCTGGAAGAGCCTCCTCCCAAGACGCTCTGGCTCCTCGTCACCTCCCAGCGCGACCGCATCCCGAAAACCGTGCTTTCGCGCTGCTTCCAGCTGCGCTGCTCGCCGCTTCCCGACGAAGCGGTCGCGGCGATCCTCGCGGCCCAAGGCGTCGACGCCGGGCGGGCGCGGGAGCTGGCCGCCCTGTGCGAAGGCTCGGCCAGCCGGGCCCTCGAGCTTTCCCGCCGCGAGGGCTGGCCCGCGGCCCTGACGCAAGGCCCGCTGGGGCCGATCGCCGCGGGAGACTCCCTGCCCAAGGAGCTTTATCTGGCGCGCGCCGAAGCCGAGCTCGCTCTCTTCGCCCTCGGCCAGCGGCTGCGGCTGCGGCCCCTGTCCGGCGAGGCCGATTTCGAGGCGGTAGACCGCCCCCTGCGCGAGCTGGCCGAGCTTCGCCGGGCGCTGCGCGCCAACGCCGATCCCCGGGCCGTGCTGACGCTGGCCGCCCTCGAAACCCAAGGAGCCTTGGCGAAATGAAGAAGTTCTACATCACGACCCCCATCTACTACATCAACGCCGCTCCGCACATCGGCCACGCCTACACCACCGTGGCCGCCGACGTGCTTGCGCGCTACCACCGCCACCGAGGGACCCCCGTCTATCTTTTGACGGGCACAGACGAACACGGCCTCAAGATCGAGCAGGCGGCCAAGGAGCACGGCGTCAGCCCCAAGGAATACGCCGACGAGATCTCGGAGAAGTTCCGGCACCTGTGGAAGCATCTCGACGTCCATTACGACGACTTCGTGCGCACCACCGAACCCCGCCACGAAAAGAAAGTCCAGGAGGTCTTCGCCAAGCTCCAGCAGTCGGGCGACATCTACAAGGGCCACTACAAGGGCTTTTACTGCCTCTCCGACGAGACATTCTGGACGGAGACCGAGGCGCCGGCTGACGAGAAGAATATCCGCAGGTGCCCGAACGCCGACTGCCGCCGTCCCCTGCAGCTCGTGGAAGAGGAGAGCTACTTCTTCCGCCTTTCCAGCTTCCAGAAGAGGCTGCTCGACCACTACCAAGCCAACCCGGCCTTCCTGTCTCCGGAGCACCGCGGCAAGGAGATCCTGGCCTTCGTCAGGGAAGGCCTCAAGGACATCTCGATCTCGCGCGCCAAGGTCAAATGGGGCGTGCCCGTGCCCGGCGACGCCGAGCAGACCGTCTACGTCTGGTTCGACGCCCTGCTCAACTACGTCTCGGCCGCCGCCGCCTCCCCTCACGCGTCTTTCGAGGAGCTGTGGCCGGCCGACGTGCACATCGTGGGCAAGGAGATCTATCGCTTCCACGCCGTCATCTGGCCGGCCATGCTCATGGCCCTGGGACTGCCGCTGCCCAAGACCGTCTTCGCCCACGGCTGGTGGACGGTCGAAGGCCAAAAGATGTCGAAGTCGAAAGGCAACTTCCTCGATCCCTACGACATCACCCGCGAGTTCGGCATCGACGCCTTCCGCTTCTTTCTGCTGCGCGAGATGCCCTTCGGCAACGACGGGGACTTCTCTCTCGATTCCCTGCGCCGCCGCTACAACGCCGATCTGGCCAACGATCTCGGCAACCTCCTCAACCGCGTGGTCGACATGGTCGACCGCTATCTCGGCGGCGTGCTGCCCAAGCGATTCAACCCCGAGAAGGACTTCCTGCCCGCCAAAGTCGCCCAGCGCACGGCCGCCTACGACGAATGCATGCAGCGGCTGGATTTTTCCGGCGCCCTGGGCCTCGTCTGGGGCGTCATCTCCGAGCTCAACCAGTACGTCAACGCCCAGGCGCCCTGGAAAGCGGCCAAGACCGACATGGAGAAGGTCAAGATCATCCTCTTCGACCTCGTCTCGTCGCTGCGCATCGTCGCCGGCTGGATCGACCCCTTCATGCCCCACACCGCGGCCAGGATCCAGTCGCAATTGGGCGTGCGGCAGTTTCCGGAGGCGCTCACCGCCGAACAGGTCCTGGCCGGAGCGCAGACTTCCAGCGGCAGGATTCAGAAGGGACCGGCGCTTTTTCCCAGGAAGTAGCTACGCGGCCGACGGCCCCGAGCGCAGCAGCCCGCGGGTCCGGCGCACGACCCAGCCGACGGGGCCGAGCAGCAGGTAGATCAGGAAGATGACGAAGACCGCGTTTTGCGGGAAGATGAAGATGATCATCGCCGCGATCACCATCGCCAGGAGTATGCGGATGGACCTCGGCCTAAGGACGCTCGGCTGCTTGAAGGCCGGGTAGGGGATCGTCGAGATCATCAGGAAAGCCACCACCAGGACCATGGCCGGCATCAGACCGTAGAGCGCCGGGATCTGGTCCATGATGAACTTCCACGTGTGGCCGGGCCGGCCTTCCTCGATCATCTGATACAGCAGCACGAACGACGCCAGGAATCCCGCGCCGCCCGGGATCGGCAGGCCGGTGAAATGGGTCTTGCTGCCGCCGCTGTCGTGGGCCACGGCGTTGAAGCGCGCCAGGCGCAGGCCTCCGCACATGGCGTAAAGAAAAGCGATCGGATAGCCGAAGACGCCGTAGTCCTTGAGGATGAACGCGTACATCATATGCGCCGGGGCGATGCCGAAGGTGAGGAAGTCGGAGAGGGAGTCGAACTCGATGCCGAAGGACGACTCGCCGTGGACCAGGCGCGCGATGCGGCCGTCGAGAGCGTCGAAGACCATGCCGACGAGGATGGCCGTGGCCGCGGAGACGAACTGCTGGCGCTGCACGGCCAAGAGCGCGTAGAAGCCGCAGGCCATGTTGCCGACGGTGAGGATCGACGGCGCCAGGACCTGGCCGCCGCGCTTGAGGGCCAGCCTATCCAATCAGGCCCACTCCCCGACGGGCGTCACGCCCGACACCACGCGGTCGCCGGGCTTGACCACGCAGCGCGCCGAAGGCGGAAAATGCACGGCGACCTGCGAGCCGAAATAGATGATGCCGTAGCGCTGCCCGGCCAGGACCCGATCGCCGGGGCCCACCCACGTCTCGATGCGCCGGGCCACGAGGCCGGCGATCTGCTCGACGACGACGGGCGAGCGGCCCTCCGGCTGGATCGTGACGATGCTGCGCTCGTTGCCGCGCGCCTGATCCTTCATGGCGGCCAGGAAGGATCCTTTGACGTAGTCCGAAGCGACGACCTTGCCCGCGCAGGGCGCTCGCTGGACATGGACGTCGAAGATGGAGAGGAAGATGCGAAGAGTCAACCCGTCGCCGGGCCCCTCGCGCCCCACGCTGAGCACGACGCCCTGGCCGGGAGCGTAGATTTTATCCGCGTCGAGCGGCCCCGGGCGGTCCGGGTCGCGGAAAAAATACAAGCAGAAGGCGGCAAAGCCCAGACCCAGGGCGCAGAGGATGCCTCCGACCGCCGACAGCCAAGGCCTTTGGCTGGCGCCCGCCAAGACCAGCGCTCCCAGCCCGGCGAAAAAGGCGGCCAGGCCGGCGCCGATGAAGGGCCAGCCTTGCCTGGCGATGCGCACCGTCCGTCCGGAATCGTCGGCCATAGATCTTTGGGCAGGGCGGGATTCGAACCCACATGACCTTTCGGCCGAGGGATTTTAAGTCCCCTGCGTCTGCCAGTTCCGCCACCTGCCCTGCTTGGGAATTAAAGCACTTTTCCGGTTTCTTGGGACGCGGCGAGCCGCCGCGTCAGAACATCGGCGCCCAGGACAAGGCGCCGCAAACGTGCGCGGCAACCCCGGCCATGTTCAGGCCGATGGCCGTTCCCTCCATGAGCAACCGCGGCAAGCCGTCGAGCTTCTGGGCCTTGTGATGAAGCATGAGGGTAAAGGCCGAGGTGGCGAGATGCACGGCGATGCCCGAACCAGCCACTCCCGCGATGTTTCGACTGCCGAATAAGGTGCCGAGAGGATCCGACTCGGCGCCGAGGCCTCGGGCGATGCCGATGACCGTCATCGTCCCGTCCACCGCGAAAGCGGCATGGTACATCCACCAGGAGATGTTGAAGAGCCGGTCGCCGATGCGCGGGCCGCGCGGTTGCGGCGCCTTTGAGGGCCGCGAAAGCGCCGGAACGAACGAATTCCGGCGGCCGGCCGCAGTCCTGGATGGCGCGGGAAGGCCGTCGCCCCGCGCGGCGTCCGCCGCCTCTTCGACAGGCGAGGCCGCGCGGCCGCGGAGCGCCGCGGCTCCATCGAAGACGTGCCGGCCGGCCGCGATCTCCTGGGGAGAGGGGTCATCGAGCGCTTGGTCGGCGCGCGCCGGCGCGACTGACGCGCCGAGCAGAACCAGGGCGAGGAGCGCGCGAGACAGGTCCTTTGCCTTCATGAACCCCTTCGAGAGATCAGAACAGCGGAACCCAGGACAGCGCGCCGCTGACATGCGCGGCGATCCCGGCGATATTGATGCCGATGGCCGCGCCGTTCAGCAGGAAGCGCGCCAGGCCATGGTGCTTCTGGGCCTTGTGATGGAGCCACATCGTGAAGGCGGAGACCCCGACATGCACCGCGATCAGCGAGCCGACCACCCCAGCCACGTTCCTTTTGCCGAATAGAGTGTTGATGGGATCGGCCTCGAAGCCCCGGTGCTGGGCGATGCCGAGGCCAGTCATCGTCGTGTCCACGGCCCAGGCCGCGTGATAGCCCCACCAGGAGACCGTGAAGAGCCGGTCTTGGAAGCGCTCGAAGCGGCTCTCCTTGCGCGGCCCTTTCGAGGCCCGAGAAGGCGCGGGGACGACCGAGTCCTTGCGGGCGGCCCGGGCCGAGGGCGCGAGAAGACCGCCGCCGCGGGCGCTGTCGGCCGCCTCTTCCACCGGCGAAGCCGGCCCGCCGGCCAGCCTCGAGGCTCCGTCGAAGACATGCCGGCCGACGGAGGCTTGCTGCGACGCCGAATCGTCCAGGCTCTGGTCGGCGCGCAGCGGCGCGACCGAAGCGCCGAGCAAGAGCAGCGCGAGGAGCGCGCGAAGCGGTCCCTTGGACCTCATGCCTCTAGTATAGCCGGACTGGACGAAACCTCAAGGGACCTCCAGTCCCGCTTCCTAGGACCTTTGGCGGCGCCGGGGCGGCCCGGATGGCCCAGGAAAGCGGGCGGCCCATGGAACATAATAGCGCATGGTCGTTGCAGCGCTCGTCCTAGCCGCAAGCCTGCCGCGCGCCGCCGCCGCCCAGAGCTCCGCCTTGGCGCAGCTGCGGCAGATGGCCCCCGAAGATTCCGCGGTCGTCCTTCCCGCGCCGGCCGCCGCCCCGACGGGCGCCTGGGCCTCCGTCGTGGCTCCGCCGGACCGCTACGCCCAGGCCTCCCGGCTCGGGCGCCCCGCGACCGTGGTCGACCTCGATGAGCAGCTCAACGTCCTGTGGCGCTCCGCCACCACTTTTCCCGCCGGCGATCGCACCGTCCACGTCTTCGGCCTCAAGGCGGAGAACGACGACAGCCGCAGCGGCTGGTTCGTCGGCTTGTACGTCGACGGCGCTCCCGGGCCGGTCTTCCTCAACGGCGCGGCGATGGCCCATTGCATCATCTGCTCCGGAGGCTACGGCAACGCCGTCCTCAACGGCATCCCGTTCGTCTTTCACATCGAGGGCATCGGGATCTTCCATCACTCTCCCAAGGATATCAAGCTCGTGGTCCAAGCCCAGGGGTTCAGGCGCGCCTTTTCCCTCTATCAGATCACCAAAGGCGTCTACGACGTCGGCTATCCCGTGCGCGTCGGCAGCACCGTCTACCACTTGATCTATACGCCCGATTTCGATAGCGACGGCAACGGGCACTTCTCCCATTACACGGGCGACCGCTCGATCTCCCTGATGTTTCAAGACGGAAGCGACTTCAGCGGCCTGCACCGCTACGAGCGGCAGATCCCGTCCGACGGGCGCGTGCTGATCACGACGCCGCTGCGGGTTGGATCCACGGGCGACAGCTATCAGCCCGGAGACGTGACGCTCGGACTGCGCATCGACGGCCGCAATCTCGAGATCTACTACCCGATCAATCCGTCGGTTCCGACGACCTACGCGCCTTGAGCGGCGCCGGCCGCCAGCGCCACGTGGCGCTCCTCGTCTTGCGCGATGCGCGCGAAGATCGCGGCGGTCGCGGGATCGCGCGAAGACAGCATCTTCTCAAAGGCGAGCTCCGCCGCGCGCCCGCGCTCCTCGGCGCGCTTCATGAAGGCCGTGAATTCCACCGTCGTCCGGCACGCGGTCAGCGAGCGCCACAGGGCGTCCGACACCTCGCGCTGCGCGGGCGAAACGCCTAGCTGGTCCATGCGCCCGAGCAGCCAGCGCAGATGGCGGTCCTCCTCGTCGGCGATCTCCGTCCAGGCGCGCCGCAGGTCCTGCGCGGCGTCGGGCAGCGAGGCGGCGGCCCAGCGAAACGCCTCCCGGGCCTGAAGCTCGGCGAAGGCGGCCGTGCGCAGCCGGTCGCCCAAGCCCTCGGCCGTGGCGCGGCCGCGAGGCGCGGGCGCCTTACGCCCCGGAGGGCAGACGGCGAAGGGGCTCCAGTCCACTAGCGCGGGCGGGGCGAATCCAGCTCCCGGGCGCGCCGCCACGTCAGCACGTACCAGGCGGCTCCGAAGGCGAAAAAGCCGGCCGCCGACCAGAGCGATCCGGAGCCGAAGAGGACCCTCGCCAGGAAGGCCAGCGAGACCGCCAGGCAGACCCAGCGCCACGGCCAGCGCCGCGCGCTGGCGACTCCCAAGGATGGGGAGCTTTCGACGGAGCCTTCCGACTCGGGCATGCGCAAGATGATACAATAATCCGCGTGAACCTCCCCGGCGCCCCGCGCCTGGCCCTCGCCCTCTCCTTGGCCGCCGGCTGGCTCAACGTCCCCGGCGCTCCCCCGCCGCGAGCTCTCTCCGGCAAGGCCGTCGTCTTCGCCTTTGGCGACTTTTCCCGGGCCGCCGGCCTGAGAGGCCTGCCCGGCCTCGAAAAGCTGGCGTCCGCGCATCCAGATGCGCTGGCGGTGGTCTGCGTCCAGGAGGGCCGCGTCCCGCGCCCGCTCCTGCGTAAATTAATCGTCGATGAGGACATTCCCTTCCCCGTCGCCGTCGACGCCGGGGGACGGCTGGCCCGGGCCTACGGCGCGGCGGCCGCGCCGCCGTCGTTTCTCCTGATCGATCCCCTGGGCCGCCCCGCGGGCCGTTATCTCGCGGCAGGCGAGGACCTTGAACAGGGCGTCGCGAGCGTTTTGGCGAAAGCCGGCGCGACCCCCCGGCCGGGCAAACGGCCGCTGGCGCTCAGGCTCGAGCGCGACGCCGCCGGCTCTGCCGCCTTCTCGCCCCGCCGCCTGCTGGTCGACCCCGCCGGCCGCCGGGTCTTCATCTCGGACACGGGGCACGACCGCGTCGTCGTCGCCGACTATTCCGGGCGCGTTCTCTCCGTCATCGGCTCCGGAGAGCGCGGCCTGCAAGACGGCCCCTTCGCTCAAGCCAAGCTCGACCATCCGCTCGGCCTGGCCCTCAACGGCCGAATGCTCTACATCGCCGACCGCGGCAACGACCGCATCCGGCAGGCCGACCTCGCGCAAGGCATGCTGCGCACCGTGGGCCAGACGGTCGGCGTCGGCTGGCCGGATGGGCTGGCTTTCGGCAACGACCGCCTCTACATCGCCGCCGCTTCCCCGCACAAGATCATGATGTACAACACCCATGACGGGGCGCTTTCGGCTTACGCGGGCTCGGGCGCCGACCGGCATGAGGACGGCGCTCTGCCCGCCGCGGCGCTCGAGCAGCCCGCCGCCCTGGCGTTTTCCAGCGGCACGCTCTTCGTCAGCGACGACGCCGCGGGCTCCGTCGGCGCCGTCGAGGTCGCCAACCCCGAAATCAGGACGATGGTCTCGGGCCTGGGGTGGCCGCAGGGCCTGGCCGCCAGCGGCGGCTCCCTCGTCGTCGCCGACCTCGGCCGCGGGACCGTCGAGCGCGTCGATCCCCGCGCGCGCAAGGCGACCGTGCTGGCTCGCGGCTTTTCGCGCCCCGAGGACGTGGCGCCCTTCCGGGGCGGCTGGCTCGTGGCCGACGGCTCCGGAGCGCTCTGGCGCCTGTCGGCCGACGGAAGTCGCCGCGAGCGCTGGACGCTGTCCGGCCTGCCGGCCTTAAGCGGCGATCCCCAGACCGGCCCGATGCCGACCCCCCTCATGAGCGTCCTGCCCGTCGCCCGCGTCCACTCCGACGCGCCGGCGACGATCCTGTTGTCGGTCTCCCTGCCCAAGGGCTACCGCCTGGACGCGCGGGCGCCATTTCGCTACCGCGTCGCGCAGACCAGCGGCCTGATCACCTTCCAGCACTCGACGCGCAAGGGCGCGCTCGCTCAGGCGCAGCTCCCCGCGCGCTTGAACTTCGTGCAGCCCGCGGGCAGGGCCGAGGCCCTCGTCGAAGCGTCGTTCTACTACTGCCGCGAGGACGGCAAGGGCGTGTGCCTGGCCAAATCGGCCTTGGAAGACCTGCCGCTGGAAGCCTCCCCGACCGAGCCTCGCACCGAGCTCGCCGTCTCGATTGCGGCCGATTAGACTAGCGCGACAGCCATAGCCCGGCAAGCTGCCAAAGCCCGAGGGCGATCGCCGCGGCGCCGAGACAGAAGAGGAAGAGGCACCAACTGGTCTTTCCGGGATCGCATCGGCGGGTCTCGGCGCGGTGGGAGTGCGTGCCATACATCACGTGGATGTCAAAGCCCTGGCGGGACCACCAGCGCCCCCGGTAGATCGCCACGCCCCCTCCGACCAGAAACAGCACGGACCCGGCCAGGTGCAGGATCACGGCTGGGAAGCCGGAATCTGCGGGGTCGCTCCTTGAGAGCAGACGTCGCCGGCGCAAGCCGGCGGTGCCCCGGCGGCCTGCGCGGCCTGGCCCGCGGCCGGGCCCGCGGCCGGCGAGGCGGGCGCGTCGGGATTGGCGATGGAGCCGGGAAAATGGGCCGGGGCGTAATGCGGCGCGGCCGCGGGCGCCGCCGCCTTCTTGCGATGCCGCCGGACCTTGAGGCGCTTGGAGGCCGCGATCGGATTGCCGTCCTTGTCGAAGCGGTAATGCGCGCCGCCCGTCAAAACCTTGTAGTCCTTGTATTGGGAGGCGGCGTAGTCGTAGCCCCGCTTCTTGGCCTTCTTGCGATGACGCGGGGCGGCGGCGAGCGAAAGCCCCGGGAGAGCGACGACGACGGCGAGCGTCCAAGCCAGCAGCCTCATCCCCACGAGTATAGGCCAACGGGAGGCGCGCGTCAACGCTTCTCCCAGCGCCGCGCCAAGGGACGCAGTTCCTCGGCGCCTCGGCCGTCGAAGTCCTCCATGGCTTCGCGGACTCGCGCCGGGCCGTTCTCGCCCTCCTCCGACGCCCGCCGCGCCGCGACCTCGGGCGGCTCGCCCTGAGCCGCCTCGCGGTAGAAGGATGACGGATCGTCGGCGAAGAGGCCGATCTCCCGAGCGACGCGCTTGCGCTCGCTTGCCGGCGGGGCGTGGCGCAATCCGCGGGCAAAGGCCGAATCCCGGACGGAGAGCTCGAGCGCGAAGCGCAGTTCGGTCTGTCGGCACGCCGGCGTTTCCTGCGGCAGCTCCAGGGGCAAGCCCATGGACGCGCGGCACAGCTCTCGCGCGAGGTCCAGGACGGCGTCGTCGCGGCCCGCGGCGGCCAGCGCCCGGAAATCGAACACCAGCGCCCGAGGCTTGCGCCGGTAGGCGACGGGCGCGCCGCCGTGCGCGCTGCGGCACGGCACGCGCGCGGTCTCGGCCAGCAGCCGGCGGCCGACGTAGGTGCGCCTGAGCTCGCCGTCGAGGACGGCCTTGCCGGCGGTCTCCGGGACCGAGAGCGCCATGTCGTAGGCGGCGACTCCGTCGGGCAGCTCCTGCGCGACGGCCGCGCCCGCCAGGAAAGCGCACAACAGCGCCGCCCGCGTCAGTAAGTGAACATCTTGAGGCAGTAGACGCTCCCTCCGGCCTTGATGAATTCCGTCGTGTCCACCTCGATGACCTCGAGCCCCATCACGGCCATATGGCGGGCGACGGAGGGAGACCCGCGCTGCACGATGGCCGCGCGAGAATCGACCACCGCGGCGTTGCAGGCCATGCGGCGCACGGCCTCGGTCTCGCCGGCCGTGAGCACGACCGGAAAAATCTTCAGGATGAGCTCCAAGCTCGCCGCGTCGAAGGCCGACGGGTAGATGAGGACGGCCTCCGAGGTCAACGGGCAAAAGCAGGTGTCGAGATGATAGAACCGCTCGTTGACGAGCTTCAGCAGAACGACCGGCGCGTCGAAGAGGCGAGAAACTTCCTCATAGGCTTCGGGCTCGGTGCGAAAGCCGTGGCCGCCCCAGATGAGCCGCTTGGAGGGATGCCAGACGGCGTCGCCGGCTCCCTCGAACAGGACGGCGGGATCCTTGAGCGAGGCGACGCGATAGCCTCGGGATTGAAAATAGGCGGCAAACGCGGGCACCTCGCGCCGCCGAGACGAGTGCCGCATCTGCCCGAGCAGGCAGACGCGCTCCATTCGGGGCGTGACGCCCACGAACGTCTGATTGGCGCAAAAGACCATATCCTCGAGTCCCGGCAACGGCTCGATGAGGTCGACGGGCTTGCCCGCGCGCTCGAAGGCGGCCTTGACGTCCTCCCACTGACGGCGCGCCAGCCCCCTGTTGACCGAACCGGCCTGCCCCGCCATGAAAGGGTTCTTGACGTCGACGACGTCGTAGTGATCCGGCGGGCACATGAGCACGCCCGTAGGCTCGGGCATCGACGCGCAGCTCTTGAGCGAGAAGCCTTTGAGATCGTGGACGGTGCGGTAGACCCGGCTCAACGGAAGTTCTCCTTTCCGAAGGCGACGGCGAAGTCGTCGGGCGCTCCGCGGAAGGAGCGGCCGCTCGCGTCTTCCGCGCGCAGCCGCGAGCCGTTTCCGCTCATCCAAGCCCAGGCCTCGCGCTCCTCGATCGACAGGCCGCCGTCGATGTGGTGAACGATCGGCAAAAACACCAGGGGCCGCCCCCGCGCGAGCACGCGGCCGGCGAGAACCTGGAACAAGCGGGCCCGATAGGGCGTCTCCCGAGCGATCTCCTCCGCCAGCTCCTTGAGCGCCGAATCGGCCGCCTCGGGCGTGAAGCCGAACGCCTCCAAGCAGTCCCGGGCCGCGCGAGCGGTCTCCTCGGTCAAGGACCCCCGCTCCGCCGCCGCCGGCATGCGCCCGTCGCTCATCAGCCCCGCCGCCGCGCCCATGAGATAGGCCTCGGCCAGACGCTCGGGCTCGTGAGCGGTCGCCAGACCCGAGGCCTCGAAGGCGGAGAAGGCGGGACTCTGGCGCAGCCGCGCGAGGGATTGGCCCGCGCGAGCCTTGCAGCGCCCCTTGCGGCGCTGGCGGCCCGCCCACTCCCGCACCGCGTATAGGATTCGCGTCGTCGACGGCACGCCGCCCGCCAGCACCAACCCGGCCTCGCCGCCGCCCGCCAGCAACGCCAAAAGGCGATGCGCCATCCGGCTCCAGGCGCAGCGGCGCAAGAGCCAGGCGCTGATCGGATTGCGTCCGATGGCCAGTCGGTCGAAGCCGAGATGGTAGCGGCCCATCACGCCCGCATATAATCCTTCCTCGTAAAGCGGGACCGTGTCGAGGGCGAACGGGTCGATGGCCACGACCAGGCGCGGCCTGCAGGGCCGGCCGCGCACGGCGCGGGCGGCGAGCACGGCGTGGCGCACCAACTGAAAGTTCAGATGGGCCAGGTCGCCCAGAACCGGAGGGTGCGAGACCACCGCGAGCAGGGCGGGCGCGCGGCCGGCGTCTTTTTCCACGCGCCGCGCCAGCTCCCGCGCCCGGCCCATCACAGGGCTGGCCGCGTCGAAGGGATAGGGCGCCGGGCCGGCGAGGGCGCTCAGCGCCCGGTCCAGCCCTCGCAGCGCCCACTCCGCGGGCATCCTCTCGACCACCCCGGCGACGACCGCGCCCAGCGCCACGAACGGGGCCTCCAGCCACCACCGCTGCGCCTCGCTCTTGCGCGGCAGGACGGCGCCTTCGCGAGCCATCGAACGTTCGGCGGCGCCGGTGACGATGGAGAGGAGGTCTTGCGAAGTGCCGGTGCGCAGGCTGGGATAGCGGTACGGCTGGGGCATCGTCGCTGGCATTGTAACATAAGGCGCTGAAAAATGATAACCTCGGACCATGCTCGTTTCGGCCGCGTTGACGCTTTTCGCGCTCACTGCCGCGTCGGCCGGCGTCTCCGCGGCGCAACCTCTGGGCTACGTCGTGCGCGTGGACTCCCGCGGCGTCTATCTCGACATGGGCGCGCAAGCCGGCGCCGCCGTCGGCCAGCCGTTCGAGGTTTATAAGGAAGGCGCGGAGCTGAAGCATCCGGTCACCGGACAGTCCCTCGGCCGTCTCGAGACGCCCGTCGCCTCCGGCGTCATCTCCGACGTCGAAAAGCTCTATTCCGTGGGCACGCTCGCACGTGCGGCCGATGTCGCCGCGGGCATGCGCGCGCGTCTGGGCGAGCTTCCCGCGGCGGCCCCGGCGGCGACTCCGGCCGCGGCCGCCGCGCCGCAACCGGGACGCACGTCCGTGCGGACCCCGCGCTGGAAAGGCCCCGAGCTCGGCTTCAAGATTCGAGCGATGGCGGTGGCGGACTTCCTGGGAAACGGCCAGCCGCAGCTCGCGCTGGCGGACAACGCCACGATCTATCTCTTCCCCTATCCGCCGCACGATGACAAGCCCGTGGCGGTGCGCTACATCGGCGGCGTCAATCCGAGAATCGTCTCGCTGTCGGCCGCCGACCTCGACCGGGACGGCAAGGCCGAGCTCTTCGTCTCGCTGGACAACCAGTCCCTGGGGCGCGTCGAGACCGCGGTCTATCAAGTGGAAGCCGGACGCTGGAAAAAGCTTTCCGAGCTGCCCTGGCTCGTGCACCCCGTCGCGGGCGACGACGGCAAGCGCCTGCTGGCCGTCCAGCAGCTGGAGGACACCGACTTCCCGTTTTCCGCCGTCTATCCGCTGCGGCTCAAGGACGGCCGCTACGGCCCGGGCCGGCCGGCGCTGCGGCATCCGCGCGCGGACTGGCTCTACGATTTCACGCGGGCCAAGCTCGACGACGGGGAGCCGGCCTTCGTCTACATCACCTCCAACAACCGGATTCGCGCGCAGTTTCGCCACGGAGCCTGGAGCACTGAGGAGCCCTACGAGCAGACGCCCGTGCGGATGCGCTGGCCCGACGGAGACGACAACAACGGGCGGCTTCTCGAGTTCCATCCCGAGATTCTGGTCGTGCCCGGAGGCGACCGCAAGTCTTCCCTCTACGTCGTACGCAACACGGCCATGCTCGGAGCGCTGGCCGAGCCCTTCGGGCTCTTCAGCAGCGGCGAGTTGGCTCGCATGTCTTGGAACGGCGTCGCCCTCCAGAAGGATTGGACGGCGCCGCTCGGCGGCTACACCACGGCGACGGCCTTGGTCTCGCGCCCCGGAAAGCCCGACGACCTCGTCGCGGCCGTGACGAGCACGTCCGGAAAGTCCTCGATCTGGGTCTTCGACCCTTAGCGTCCATGGAGCCGCGCCGCAAGAAGATCCTCGTCGTCGACGATGACCCGGCGATCCGCGAGGTCCTCGCCACGCAGTTGGGCCGCCTGGATTTCGATACCGCCTGTGCCGGCGACGGGGTTGAGGCCGTCTCGGCCTTCAAGAGGGAAAAGCCCGACCTGGTCCTCATGGACGTCATGATGCCTCGCATGGACGGCTTGGCCGCCTGCGAGAAGATCCGCGCGCTGGAGAAAAAGGGCGCCCGCATCCCGATCCTCTTTTTGACCGCCAGGGACAGCCAGCACGACAAGCTGAGCACGGCGCTTTCCGGCGGCGACGACTTCGTCACGAAACCAGTCAGCCTTCAGGAGCTGCGCGAGCGCGTGGAGGCCGCGCTGGCGCGCGCTCGGGGCCGATGAACACCGCGGCCGCTTCCGCGTCCTTTCTGATCGCCGCTCTGCTGGCCGGCGCCCCGGCGCGCGCGGCGTCGCTGGGGCCTGCGCCTCTGGGCGAGAAGCCCTACGGCGTCCTGCTGCTGGGCGAGGGCGGCTCTCAAGCGTGGAACGACACCATCGACGGCCTGCGCAAGGCCCTCGGTCAGAAGGTGCCCTTCGACTTCTCGGCCGGGCCGGCCGACAGCGCCAACATGCAAGCCGGCATCGACGCGCTGCAGGAGCAGGGCGCCCGCAAGATCGTCGTGGTGCCTCTGCTGCTCTCGTCCTATTCGGAGGACATGGACCAGATTCGCTACCTCCTCGGCATGCGCGACCGACCGTCGGCCTCGCTGATGAACGCCCCTCACGCTCACAACGACGGTCCCGACCGCCGGCTAAGCGTCAAGGTCCCCATCGTCCTCGCCAAGGCGCTCGACGACCATCCCCTCCTCGTGGCGACGCTCGCCGACCGGGCCCGGGCCCTGGTCCCAAGGCCGGACCAAGCCACGCTCGTGCTCATCGGCGCGGCGCCCGCGCCCAAGGACGCGGCCCGCGACTGGGCCTCCGTCATGAGCGACTTGGCCCAGAAAACGGCTCGGCAAGCCGGGTTTCGCGCGGGTTCGGCGATGGCGCTTCATCCAGAGGCCGAGCAGCGCGCTCGCGACCGGTCCCGGGATGCGGTCGTCGGGGCCCTTCGCAAGCTGCGCGTCCTCGGCCCCGTCGCCGTAGTGCCGCTCGAGCTTTCCTCGGGAGCCGAGACCCTCGAGCTCGACTCCATGCTCGACGGGACCATGGTCAGCTATGACGGCAAGGACATTCTGCCCGACTTGAGGATCGTGCATTGGGCCAAGCTTTCCGCCGAAGCCGCGGCCAAGCTGCCGGACATGCGGCTGTTCAAGGACGCCGGCCAGGGCTTGCCCCCCCCGCCGCCGCTGACGTTCGAGCACAAGCTGACCGCCCCAGGAGGCCGACCATGACCCGCCCCGCCGACTCCGCCGCCGTCCTAGACCTCGGCTTTGTCCGCCTCGTAGACTTCATGGGAGGCGACCGCGGCGTCGTCGACGCCGCGCGCGTCTCCTACGGCGGCGTCTCCAAGGGCGAGGAGGCCGACCGCAAACTCATCGTCTATCTGCTCAAGCACCAGCACATGACGCCTTTCGAGCACGCCGTGTTCAAGTTCCACGTCTCCTGCCCGATCTTCGTCATGCGCCAGTGGATCCGCCACCGAATGGCCTCTTACAACGAGATCTCGGCGCGCTACACCGAGGTCAAGGACGAATTCTACATCCCGAGCCGGTGGCGAGCCCAAGACGTCAAGAACAAGCAGGGCTCGGTGAGCGCTCCGCGATTGGACCATGCGAAGCTCACCGGCCTCTTCAATAAGCAGATCAAAGCCTGCCTGGCGACCTACCGAGAGCTCCTGGAAGCCGGCGTGGCCCGGGAGATGGCGCGCATGGTCCTGCCCGTCAACGCCTACACGCAGTTTTACTGGACGGTCAACGCCCGCAGCTTCATGAACTTCCTCTCCTTGCGCGCCGACGCCCACGCCCAGTGGGAGATACAGCAATACGCCGAGGCCCTGGCCGCGTTCTTCGAGCGCAAGATGCCGTGGACGTACGCCGCCTTCCTGACCCACGTCTGGACTGGCGAAAACTCCAAGATCGCCGCCCAGCGCCAGGCCGTCCTGGCCGGCCAAGCTCGATGACCCTCGCCGCCTGCCTGCTCGCGCTGTCGCTCTCGCCGGCCCGCGCCGAGCAGACGGCGGCCGTGCGCCGCGGCACGCTGGCCCTGCGCGTGCAGGTCAACGGCACGGTCGTGCCCGCCGATATCGTGCGGCTCAAGGCCACCATCGACGGGCGAGTCGAGGACATCCTCACCCCCGACGGCGGCTGGGCCTACGCGGGCCACCCCATCGGCCACCTCGCCAACCGCGAGATGGCCGCCCTGCTCGACGCCCACCAGACCACGGAGAAGGGCGTGCTCGAGCAGCGCTGGCGCGAGGTTTACCAGCCGACCGAGATCATGTGCCCGCGGGACTGCTACCTCATGCGCACCTACGTCAAGCCGCGCGACTGGGTCAGGGCCCGGGCGCTGCTCTTCGAGGCCGCGCAGGAGCTGCGCCTCGTCGCCCGCGTGCGTCCCGAGGACGCCCAGTGGATCCACGACGGCCAGAAGGTGGTGTTCTGGGACGCGCGCCATCAGGAGCGCAAGCAAATGGGCGCGGTCACCCATTTCCTGCTGGACGTCCAGGGCGAGCGCGCCGCGCCCGGCGCCACCTTCTACATCGAAGGCACGCCGCAGGTCTTCCTTCCCCCGGGCACGCAGTGGGAAGGCGAGATCGTCCCCGTCGTCAAGCACGACGTGCTTATCGCCCCCACCAACGCCCTCATCCAGTTCGAGGGCTCCGTCTATCTGCCCGTGAAGGTCTCCACGGGCATCACCACGCCGGGCCTCACCGAGATCACGGCCGGCACCGACGAAGGGCGCGAGGTCCTCGTCATCGACGACTCGCGGCTCAAGGACGCGGCCAAGCACAAGATGGACGCCGAGGTCGACGCCATCCTGCGAGCGCATCAAGACGACCAGGCAGGACCGGCCCAGGTCCAGATCCAGGCGCCGCCGCCGGCCCCCAAGCCCGCGCCCGCGCCGCTCCAAGACCCCGACGCCGTCTACGGAGGCGACCCCTATGGACAGTGAGGCGGCCCCATGGCGCTGAATATCGCACCGACCAAACGGGTCCTCGGCATCATCCTCGCCGGCGGCAAGGGCGAACGGCTCTATCCGCTCACCCACGAGCGCTCCAAGCCGGCCGTGCCCTTCGGCGGCAAGTACCGCATCATCGACTTCGTCCTCTCCAACTTCGTCAATTCGGGCGTGATGTCGATCTACATCCTCGTGCAGTACATGTCCCAGAGCCTCATCGAGTACCTGCGCGTGAGCTGGCGCACGGTGGGCCTGACCCGCGACCAGTTCATCACCGTCGTGCCCCCTCAAATGAGGCTGGGCCAAATGTGGTATCGGGGCACCGCCGACGCCGTGCGCCAGAACCTCAACCTCATCCACGACTTCGACCCCGACATCGTCGCCATTTTCGGGGCCGACCACATCTACCGCATGGACATCGGCCAGATGCTGCAGTTCCACTCCGAGAAGGGCTCGCAGCTGACCGTGGCGACCATCCCCGTGCCGGTCAAGCAGGCCTCGGGCTTCGGCATCGTCGAGAGCGACGCCAAGGGCCGCATCACGGCCTTCGTCGAGAAGCCCGCCAATCCCAAGCCCATGCCCGGCGACCCCGCGCACGCTCTGTCATCGATGGGCAACTACATCTTCGACAAGGACGTCCTCGTAGAGCTATTGAACGACGAGGCTCTGCAGGACCCGAGCTTCGATTTCGGCAAGTCGATCCTGCCCGACATCCACAAGCGCCTGAAGGCCTACGCCTACGATTTCTCGAAGAACGTCCTCCCCGGACTGAAGCCCTATGAGGAGAAGGGCTACTGGCGCGACGTGGGCACGATCGCGGCGTTCTACCACTCGAACATGGACATCCTCGGCGCCAAGCCGAAGCTCAACCTCAACAACCGCCGCTGGTTCATCCACTCCGGCCGCTACGACGGCCCCCCGGCCAAGATCATCGACGGCAAGATCATCAACTCGATCATCGGCGACGGCTGCTTCGTGCGAAACGCGACGATCAAGAATTCGATCATCGGGCGGGGCGTGCACGTCCACGACGGCGCCGTTATCGAGGACTCGATCATCATGGACTTCTGCAAGGTCCGGGCCGAGGCGCGCTTGAAGAGGGTCGTCATCGACCGCTTCAACGACATCGCCGCCAAGGAAGTCATCGGCCACTCGCAGGCGAAAGACGCGCAGCGCTTCCCGATCGACCCGTCGGGGATCGTGGTGCTGCCGCGCGGAAAGACGGCCGGACGCTGACTAAAGCACCGGCGCCGAGCCTATGGACCTAAGAAGCGGCAACAGCCGCCGCGCGGCGCGCGCGGATTTTCGCGAGCGCGCCTGCGGCGAGTCGAGTTCCTTGAAATAAGCCTCGAGCACCTTCAGCGCCGGCTTTCCCTGCACCGTCATGCTCTTGTCGGCCGGCCCGCCGTCGTTCGCGTCGAGGCTCCAGCACCACTGCAGGAAGCCCGCGAAGTAGGGCTCGTCTTTGAAGGCGTCGATGAAAGCCTGGAAATAATCCGCCTGCGTGCGGGGGTCCGCCGCGCCGAAGTCGTTCCAGGCCCAGGGCTTGCGATTGGCGCCCTTTTGGCTGGAGATGCCGATCTCGGTGAAGAGGAGCGGCTTGCCGTAGGCGCGGCAGGCAAGCTCCAGCACGGGCCGGTAGAGCGCCTTCCATTGAAAGACCATCGCGCGCTCGCTGTGGCCGCCCAGCATCGGAAAGTAGCCGTCGACGCCGACGAAGTCGAGCAGGCCCCAGAAGTCGACTTCCCCGAAGTCGTAGGCGTGAGCGGCGAAGGTCAGCTTGCCGGAGTAGACGGCGCGCACGCGTCGGATGAGGTCGGCCCACTGGGCGCGGTGATTGGGGCCGGCGACGTAGGTCAGCTCCGTGCCGATGACGAGTATTTCGACGCCTTCCGACTGCGCGAGCCGGGCGTAATTCAAGATGACAGGGTCGTAGGCGCGAAACCAGGCGCCCGCGTCGCGGGGGCGGACCGGCTTGCCGTCGAGAGTGTTGACGTGCGGCTTGAGCATGACGCGCAGGCCGTGCGCCTTGGCCTCGCGGATGAACTTGCGCACGGAGTCGTCGGTGGCGGTCTGGTAGGTGCGCCGCATGGTCGAGTCCCGACCGCGGGACTGATACCAAGTCGGGATCACGGCCACCCATTTGGCGCCCGTGGCGGCCATCCCGTCGAGGCTGCGAGCGGCGGCGTCGCCGCCGTAGGCATCGCTGTTCCACGAAGGCATCGTGAAGCCGTAAATCCACGGCTGCGCGCCGGAGAAAACCGGCAGCGCGAGGAGAAATACCAGCGCCAGCGGGCAGGCCGAGCGGGCCACGAGCAGATCATAGCACGACCAAAAGCTATAATGCCGCCGTGAACAACAAGTTCGCCTGCATCCACGGGCATTTCTACCAGCCGCCTCGAGAAAACCCCTGGCTGGAGGCGATCGAACCCGAGGAGTCCGCGACCCCCTACCGGGACTGGAACGAGCGCATCTTCGACGAGTGCTACGGCCCCAACGCCGCCTGCCCGATGATCGGCCCCAATGGCCTCATCGTCGACATGGCGGACAACTACCGCAAGATGAGCTTCAACTTCGGGCCGACTTTGCTTTCCTGGGTCGAGAGCGAGCAGCCGCTGCTCTACCGGCGCATCCTCGAGGCCGACGCGTCCGGGGCGAAGGAGAACGACGGCCACGGGCCGGCCGTCGCCCAGCCGTATTACCACGCGATCCTGCCCCTGCAAAGCGTCTCCGACAAGAGAACGCTCGTGCGCTGGGGCGTCCAGGATTTCCGGGCGCGCTTTCGCCGCGCGCCCGAGGGGATGTGGCTGCCGGAGACGGGCGTCGACGAGGAAACCCTCGAGGTCCTGGCCGAGGAAGGCCTGCGCTTCACGATCTTGTCGCCCAGGCAGGCGGCGCGCGTGCGAGGCGCGGGCTCGCCCGACGACGCGTGGAAGGCGGTCGACGAACGCACGCTCCAGCCGACGAGGCCGTATCGCTGGCGCTCGAGGACGCATCCCGGCCGCTCGCTGGCGATTTTTTTCTATCATCAATCCCTCCACCAGGGCATCGTCTCCGGCGACGTCTTCTCCCAGCCGGACCTGCTCTGCCGCAAGATCCTGGCCCGCTTTCATCCGGACGACTCCACTCAGCTCGTCAGCGCCGCCGCCGACGGCGAGTTCTTCGGACACCACCACAAGGCCGGCGCCGCGGCCCTCGCCCAGACGTTTCGCGGGCTGGCGGCGGCCGGCGTCGAGCCGGTGTCCTACGCCGCGTTCCTGGCGCGCTTTCCACCGCCCCAGGAAGTCGAGATCCGGCCGCGGACGGCGTGGAGCTGCGAGCACGAGCTCGGGCGCTGGACGCGGGACTGCGGCTGCCGGCATCGCCCGGATTGGAAGCAGCAATGGCGCGGGCCGCTGCGCGACGCCCTGGATTGGCTGGCGCGCCAGTGCGACGCCGTCCTGGAGAGGGAAGGCGGCGCCTTCTTGCGCGATTTTCGCGCCGCGCGCGACGCCTACGTGCCGCGGCCCGCGCGGCCGCAGGAGTGGCTGGAAGAGCAAGCCCGCGGGGCGCTGAGTCTCGAGGCGCGCCGCGAAGCCCTGTCCCTCATGGAGATGCAGCGCCATCGGCTGGCGATGTTCACGAGCTGCGGCTGGTTCTTCGACGACGTTTCCGGTCTCGAGGCCTCGCAGTGCCTCAAGCACGCGGCCCGGGCGGCGGAGTTGGCCGCCCGCTTCGGCGCCGACCCGGAGCCGGGCCTCAGGAGGCTGCTGGCGGCCGCCCCGTCCAACGTCGAAGACTCGGATGGCGCCGTCGTCTACGAGCGCCTCGTCCGGCCCTGCCGCTTCTCCGCCGAGCGCGCGACCGCGCAGGCGGCGCTGCTTTCGCATATAGGCTGGCCCGCGCCGCGCCTGCCCGCCTGGCGCTGCGAGACAAGCGCGCCCAAGAGGCTCGAAAAGACCGGCCTGGCCGGGCGCGACCGCTCCTTTTGCGCGATGGAGGCGCGCGCGCGCTTCCTGCCGACCGACGAGGAGTTGGAGGCGCGCGCCTTCGTCTACCAGCGCGACCGGGTGGACGTGACGTGCTGGCTCTCGCCCGAGGATGCGGGCGGCGCGACCTTCGCCGCCCTGGCCGAGGAATTTCCGGCTCTCAGCGACGATGAGTTCCTTGCGGGGCTGGGCGAGCGCCTGGGCGGCAGCTGCTGGAAGCTCGACGCCCTCTGCGCCGAGCCGCGCAAAGCCGCCTGGAGGCTGCTCATGCCGGGGCCCGGAGACGAGCCCAGGCGCCGGGCGTACCTCAAGCGCTGGGCGCGCGCCTTGCAGCGGCCGGGCGCCGAGGAGGTCCCGGAGCTCTTGGCGCAGGCTCAGGCCCACGGCCTCTCCGCCTCCCATCTACCCGGCGTCGAGGCCGCGCGCGTCCAGCTCGAGGCGGCGCTTCGTCGCGTCCTCGAAGCTCCCGATCAGGAGACCTTCGCGCGGCTGGGCCGGTGGCTGCGGGCCCTGGAGGCCGCGGGGCTGCCGGTCAGCGTCTGGCGGCTGCGCTTCTTTTTCTGGGCCTGGCGCGCGCGCATCCTTGCCGCCGGCCCGCGGCCCGGCGAGCGCGAGGCCGCCCTGGCTCTCGGGGAGCGCCTCGGGTTTTCCGATGCCGCTATGCCTTTTGGTAGGATGGCGGCGTGATCACCAAGCGGCTGACCCTGGACTCGCCCGAGCAGGCGCTCGAGCTGCTGGGCGAGCAGGACGCCGTCCTGCGGCAGATGGAGAGCGACTTCGGCGTCGAAATGTTCTTGAACCAAGACGTCCAGAGCAACGAGCTGCGCCTCTCCATCAAAGGCAGCGCGCCTCGCGTCGAGAAGGCCCTGCGCCGCATCCGCGACCGCCTGACCCTGCTGCGCCGCCGCGCCGCCGGCGAGAAATCCCCCGCCGACGCGATCAATCTCAACGCGCCGACGCTGCCCGAGGACGGCATCTACCGCTCCGCCTTCGGCAAGATCATCCGGGCGCGCACGCCCAACCAGCATGCCTACGTGGAGGCCATCCTCCGCAACGACCTCGTCTTCGGCATCGGCCCGGCGGGCACGGGAAAGACGTTCCTCGCCGTGGCCTGCGCCCTGCGCGCCCTGGAATCGCGCAAGGTCAGCCGCGTCATCCTCTCGCGCCCGGTCGTCGAGGCCGGAGAAA
This sequence comes from Elusimicrobiota bacterium, assembly GCA_027452025.1. Taxonomy (GTDB): domain Bacteria; phylum Elusimicrobiota; class Elusimicrobia; order UBA1565; family UBA9628; genus DAIDHI01. The sequence continues at coordinate 65,926 of DAIDHI010000086.1, forward strand.
AACTCGGCTTTCTTCCCGGCGACCTGCTCGAGAAGATGAACCCTTATCTCAAGCCCCTTTACGACGCCTTCTTCACCCTGCTCGGCCCCGAGCGCTTCCGCAACTGGCGAGATACCGAGGTCATCGAGATCGTGCCGCTGGCCTACATGCGCGGCCGCACTTTCGAGGACGCCTTCATCGTCCTCGACGAGGCTCAAAACACCACCGCCGAGCAGATGAAGATGTTCCTCACGCGCATGGGCAACGGCTCCAAGATCGTCGTCACCGGAGACGTGACCCAGTCGGACATCTCCACCTCCGTGCCTTCCGGCCTCGTGCGCGTCGCCGACATCCTCAAGGGCGTCGACGGCGTCGAGTTCCACCGCCTCACCGAGGAGGACGTCGTGCGCCACCCTTTGGTCAAACGCATCATCAGAGCCTACGGACAATGGGAACACAAGAAATAACGGTCAACGTCTTCGGACTGCGCCTGCTGCCGCCGGCGGCGCGCAAGCCCGGCCTCATCAAGAAAGCCTGCCTGACGACGCTGCGCGCCGAGGGCATCGGGCGCGGCGGAGAGCTCAACGTGGTCTTCGTCGATCGCCGCCGGATGCTGGAGCTCAACAAGAAATTCCTCAATCACACGCACGACACCGACGTCATCGCCTTCGAGTACGACGGCAAGGAGACCTTGCCGGGGCAGCCGGCGGCGGAGGCTGCCTTCGGAGACATCTATATCTGCGCCAGCCAAGCCCGCGTCCAGGCCAAGGAGCTAGAGCACTCCGTGCTCAAGGAAGCGCTCACGCTGGCCGTGCACGGCACGCTGCACCTCATCGGCTACGACGACGCCACGCCCAGGCAGAAGGCGGCGATGTTTCGCAAGCAAGACAGCCTGCTTGTCCAGATCACGAAGCGCTGAGCCGGCCCCTTCCGAAAGCTGGCTTTGGCTCTCGGGCTGGTCGGCGGCCTGCGCCGTCCTCGCCTTCGTGCCCGACGAGAAGATCCTGCGCTGGAAGCTGCTCGGGCTGGAAGCGGCGACGGGCCTGCTGCTGGCCTTCGCGCTCCTGGACGCCGCGCGAAGACGCCTGTGGCAGCGCTCGCCGCTGGACCTTCCCGTCGCGCTCTACGGGCTGGCCGCCCTCGGTTTTTTCGCGATCTCTCCCCAGCGCCAGGCGTCCCTTCCGGAACTCTGCCGGGAGCTCTTCGCCTGCGCGTCCTACTTCGGCGCCAGCCAACTCTTCGCTCGCCTGCGCCGGCCCCAGTGGGCGCTGCTGGCGCTCTCGCTGGCCGCCGCGGGCGCCGCGGCGATCGCCCTTTCGCCGTCTGCGGTCAGCCGCGCCGCGGGCACGTTCGGCAACCCCGTGCTGCTTGGCACGTATCTGGCGGCGGCCGCGGCGGCGACGGCGGCGCTCGGCGCCGCCGCGCCCGACCGCTTCACGCGCCAGACCGCCTGGGGCTGCCTTCTGCTCCAGCTCGCCGGGCTTTGGGCCTCCGGGACGCGCGCGGCCTGGCTCGGGGCGCTGGCGGCCGGCGCGCTTTGGGCGGACCTGCGGCTGCCCGGCCGGCGCAAGGTCGCCGCGTTCGCCGCTTTGGCCCTCTCGGCGGGCGCGCTGGCCTTCGCCTTCCGCGGACGCCAGTGGACGCACGGACTCATCTGGGACGGCGCCTGGCGGCTTTGGCGGGCGCATCCCTGGCTTGGCTGCGGGCTCGGGCGCTTCTTCGCGGAGTTCCCCGCCTACGCCTCGCCCGCGCTCAGGGCCTTGTGGCCGCAGGGCCGGCTCATCGTCAACTTCGCCCACAACGAGTATCTCCAGACGCTGTGCGAGACGGGGATCGTGGGCCTGGCCTTCCTCGTCTACGTGCCGGCCTCGCTGCTGGCTCTGTTGTTCAAGAGGCGGCCGACCGGCCCCGCCCTCGCCGCGGGCCTGGCCGCGGCGACGATCTTCGCGGAAAACTTCGTCTCGCCGGACCTGCGCTTCGGAGCCACGGCCTTCCTCGCCTTCGCCTGCCTCGGCGCGGCGTCGGCACTGTGCGAGCGCCGCGAAGTCCGTTTGCCCGCGCCGGCGTTGTCCGCGGCGCTGGGCTTGTGCGCGGTCGGCGGCTGGGCCGCGCTGGCCGCCCAGCCCTACTTGGCCGAACGACGCCTCGAGCGCGAGCCCGCCTTCGATATCCAAGCCACGCCCGAGGTCAAGGAGCAAGCCCGCCGGCTCGAAAACGCGCTCTCCAAGGACCCCGGAAACGCGCAGCTCGCCGCGCGATTGGGCTATCTCTACGCCCAGGTCCGCGCCTGGCCTCTGGCTCTCCAGCGCTTTGAGCAAGCGGCGCGCTTGGCGCCTCAGGACCCGGGCAACTATAACGACATCGGCAACATCTATTACATGACCGGCCGGCCCGACGAGGCGATCGAATATTGGAAGAAGTCCCTGGCGGTCAAGCCGGATCAGGTCGACGCCCACGTCAACCTGGCCAAGGTCTACTTCGAGCAGGGCCGCCTTAAGGAGGCGACGGCCCAGGCCCAAGCCGCGCTGCAGCTGGATCCCGGCAACGAACGCGCGCGCATTTTGCTCAAGAAGATGGTGGAATGATCGTCGTCGATCCTCGCGCCTTCCGGCGGCTTTGGCCGGCGCTGGGAGTCTGGCTCTTTCTATTCCTGACCGCCGGCGACGGCGCGGCCATCTTGCGCCGCGAAGCCGCGCTGCGCTTCGGCCGTCCGGCTCAAGCGACGATCGTCGCCAAGCGGCGGCGGCGCTCTCCGGTCTTGACCTCCATACGGCGCAACGTCGTTTACTTCGCGCCGCTAGGCGCAAAAACGCTCGACCAAGAAGCGGTCGGCCCGCTTTGGCATGCGCTGTCCCGGGGGCGGCGCGTAGCCGTCCACGTCCTCGGGACTCGCGCCTTCCTGGATGACGACCTGGGTTACTCGCGCTGGAAGCTCAGCGTCTTCGGCGCGGCCTTCGCGGCGCTTTGGCTGTGGGCCGCCGCGCGCTACCGCTTCGGCTGAGCGGCGCCGCCGACTCAGGCCTTTCTGTTCTCGGTGGGTCGGTAGCGCCAAATTGATATAATTTGTCGTTATGAAGGTCGAGCATATCCCTTTCGCCGAGATCGAGGCGAAGTGGCAGGCGCGCTGGGCCAAGGAGGGCCTCTTCAAGGCTCCCGCCATCCCCCGGCCCGGCAAGAAGTTCTACTGCCTCGACATGTTCCCGTATCCCTCCGCCGACGGCCTCCACGTCGGCCATCCCGAGGGCTACACGGCCACCGACATCCTGTGCCGGGCCAAGCGCCGCCAGGGCTTCGACGTCCTGCACCCGATGGGCTGGGACGCCTTCGGCCTGCCGGCCGAGAACTTCGCCTTGAAGACCGGCGCCCATCCGCGCTCCGTCACCGAGAAGAACATCGCCAATTTCAAGCGGCAGATCCAGGCGCTCGGCTTTTCCTACGACTGGGACCGGGAGATCAACACCACCGATCCGGATTACTACAGGTGGACGCAGTGGATCTTCCTCCAGATGTTCAAGAAGGGGCTGGCCTACGAGGCCACGGCGCCGATCAACTGGTGCCCCTCGTGCAAGACCGGCTTGGCCAACGAGGAGGTCTTCAACGGCGCCTGCGAGCGCTGCGGGTCCAAAGTGGAGCGGCGCAGTCTTCGGCAATGGGTGCTCAAGATCACGGCCTACGCCGATCGCTTGGAAAAGGACTTGGCCGGCCTGGATTGGCCGGCGTCCACGCTGGCCATGCAGCGGCACTGGATCGGCCGCTCGGAGGGCGCCGAGCTGCGCTTCGGCACCGAGGCCGGCGAGGAGCTGGCGGTCTTCACGACCCGGCCCGACACCGTCTACGGCGTCACCTACATGGTGCTCGCGCCGGAGCATCCGCTAGTCGCGCGCCTGACGACGCCGGCGCAGAAAGCCGGGGTCGAGCGCTACGTGGCCCAGTCCCTGGCCAAGTCTGATCTAGAGCGCACGGAGCTGCAGAAGGAAAAGACCGGAGTCTTTACCGGCGGCTACGCTCTCCATCCCCTCACCAAGAAGAAAATCCCCGTCTGGGTGGCCGACTACGTGCTGGGCGGCTACGGCACCGGAGCGATCATGGCCGTGCCCGCCCACGACGAGCGCGACTGGGCCTTCGCCAAGCGCTACGGCCTGCCCGTCCCGGCCGTGGTCTCGCCGGCCCAAGGCCAAGCCGACCCGGACGCCCCTTTCACCGAGGAAGGCGTGGCCGTCAACTCTCCTCTCATCGACGGCCTGCCCACGCCGAAGGCCAAGGAAAAGATCATCCGCTACGCCGAGGAAAACGGCCTGGGGCGCCGGGCCGTGCAGTACAAGCTGCGCGACTGGATCTTCTCGCGCCAGCGCTACTGGGGCGAGCCCATCCCGATCCTCCATTGCGACAAGTGCGGCCAGGTCGCCGTCCCTGAGAGCGACCTGCCCGTGCTGCTGCCCGACGTCGCCGACTACAAGCCCACGGGAACGGGGGAGTCGCCGCTGGCCGCCATCGCCAACTGGGTCAACACCAAGTGCCCCCAGTGCGGCGGCCCGGCCAAGCGCGAGACCAACACGATGCCGCAGTGGGCGGGCTCCTGCTGGTATTACCTGCGCTACATCGATTCGAAGAATCCTCGTCAGGCTTTTTCTCCTCAATATGAGAAGGCCTGGATGCCCGTCGACTGCTACGTGGGCGGCGCCGAGCACGCCGTGCTCCACCTGCTCTACGCCCGCTTCTGGCACAAGCTCCTCTACGATCTAGGCTACGTCTCTACGCCGGAGCCATTCGCCAAGCTTCGCCATCAGGGGATGATTCTTTCGTTCTCGCACCGGGACGCCAAGGGCGTCTACCACGGCTACGACGAGACGGACTACGACGCCCAGGGCGAGCCCGTCTTGGCGGCGACGGGCGAGAAGCTCGTCTCCCAGATCGAGAAGATGTCGAAGTCGAAGAAGAACGTGGTCAATCCGGACGCCGTCTTGAAGAAGTACGGCGCCGACGCCTTCCGGCTCTACGAGATGTTCATGGGGCCCTTCGAGCAATCAAAGCCCTGGGACATGCGCTCGATCGAAGGCGTCTCCCGCTTCCTGCGAAAGGTCTGGACCCTAGTGACGGGCACGGAAAAGCCGGCCGCCGGCGAGGGGCTCTCTGCCCTGCGCCACCGCACCGTCAAAAAGGTCGGAGACGACATCGAGTCCTTCGGCTTCAACACGGCGATCTCCGCCCTCATGATCTACGCCAACGAGATCCAAACGCAGGCCCAGCCCGCCCTCGCCGATCTCGAGGCTCTGCTTTCCCTGCTTTACCCCTTCGCCCCCCACGTGAGCGAGGAGCTCTGGGAACGGCTCGGCCACAAGTCCTGCCTGGCGCAGGAGCCTTGGCCGCGCTACGACGAGGCCCAGCTCAAGGAAAGCCGCGTCGAATACGCGGTGCAGGTCAACGGCAAAGTCCGCGCGACCTTCGATTTCGGCGCGGACGCGGCGCAGGAGCAGGTCGCCCAGGCCGCGCTCGCACTGGAGAAGGTGCAGGCGGCCACGGCCGGCAAGGCCGTCGTCAAGACGATCGTCGTGCCCAACAGGCTGGTCAATATTGTCGTAAAATGACGGAGAATCCCATGAAAAGAGTCCTTGTCCTTTTGGCGGCGGCCGCCGCCATCGCAGGCTGCGCGGGCCAGGACGTAGCCTACCGGCCGGCGCCCCAGATCCTACCCAGCAACATCAAGAAGATCGCCCTGCGGATGGTCGTCAACAAAACACAGCAGTACGGCATGGAGGACAAGCTGATGATCGACATCCGCGACGCCTTCCTCGCCGACGGAAACTATCCGATCGTGCCCGAGGCGCAGGCCGACGGGATCGTCGTGCCGACCATCACGCGCTACATTTTGACGCCGATCCAGTTCGACGCCACCTTGGTCCCGACCGCCTACAAGCTCGACATCCTGATGGACCTGGAGTTCATCGACCGGGCCACCAACACCGACCTATGGGTCCAGCGCAACATGGAGGCCTCCGAGACCTTCGCGGCGCAGACCCTGCCGGGAGGCAAGACCGAGGAGCAGGCGCGCGAGGACCTCTGGACCCAGCTGGCCAACCAAGTCGTGACCCGCGTCGTGCAAGGTTTCGGCACCGTCACGGGGACCTCCGAGCGGTGGATCACCGGCCAAGGCCCGTCCACCGCCCCGGCCGCGCCGACGACCGCGCCCATCGCCCCGGTCACCAATCCCTACTGAGAACCATGCGAACCGCCGCGGCGCTGCTGGCGACGGCCTGCCTGGCCGCGGGCTGCGCCGGCAACACTCGCTTGGCGCGCAGCCTGCCTCCGGGCGCGATCAAGCCCGTGGCGATCCGCACGGTCGTCAACAGGTCCCAGCAGTTCGGCCTGGAAGACGCCTTGATGCTCGCCATCCGCGACCAATTCCTGAGGGACGGCAACGTACCGATCGCGCCGGAGTCCGCGGCCTACGGCATCGTCGCGCCGACGATCACCCGCTACATCTTGACGCCCGTTCAGTACGACGCCAGCCTCAACCCGACGGCCTACAAGCTCGACATCAAGACCGATCTGCAGTTCATCGACCGCGCCACGGGCGCCGTCCTTTGGACCGAGCGCAACATGGACGTCTTCGAGATATACCCGGCCTCGATGTTTCCCGGCGGCAAGACCGAGCAGCAAGCTCAGGCCGACCTTTGGGACGAGCTCTCGCGCGACATCGTCAAGCGCGTCCTCCAGGGCTACGCGGCCGCCGCGAAACGCTGACGTGGAGCTGAGGCCCGCGGAGTTGCTCAAGGAATGGCGGGCCGGGACCTTCCGCTGCGTCTACCTGCTCGCCGGCGAGGAGGCCTCGGCCAAGCGCGAGGCGCTGGAGCAGCTCAAGGCGTCCTTCAAGCCCGACGACTTCAATTACCGGGAGTTTTCCGCGGACGTCGACGACGAGGCCGCGGCCATCGTTTCCGAGGCGGCCACGCTGCCCGTCTTTTCCGACCGCCGCCTGGTCGTCGTCTCCAACCCCAAGATTCCCGCCGCCGCCCGGGCCGCATTTGCGGCCTACCTGAAGGACCCCGTCAAGACCACCACCCTCGTGCTTCTCTCGGAGGAACGCAAGGTCGACGCCAAGGACGCCTTAGCCTCGGCGGCCGCGGCCGCCGGGGCGGTCTGCGTGTTTTCGCCGCTCAAGGAGGATGAGGCTCAGGCGCGCCTGCGGGCCGAGGCCAAGCGGGCGGGCAAGGAGCTTTCCGAGGAGGCAGCGCAGGCGCTCGTCGCCGAAGCCGGCACCGATTGGGGCGTACTCAAGCAGGAGCTGGAGAAGGCGCTGCTTTTCTCGGGCTCGACGAAGGTGACTGGCGAGCAGGCGCTGGAGAGCCTCGGCTACCGCAAGGCGAGCGACCCGTTCGCTCTCGCCCGCCTCATCCAAGACCGCAAGCTCAAGGAGTCGCTCTCCCACCTGCGGCGGTTCCTCGCCGAAGGCAAGCCCGAGGACCAGGCGTTTCGCGCTCTGTCCCAGATCAGCTCGGCGGTCTCGCGCCAGCTCAAGGCCAAAAGGATGCAAGCCGGCGCCGTGCCCGAGGACGCGATCTTCCGCGCTCTGCGGCTGCACTCTTATTGGGACCGGGATTTTCTGGGAAGGCTCACGAGGCTTCCGGAGGCGCGACTGCGCGCGGACCTCAAGCGCTGCCTCCGAACGGAGACGGACCTAAAATCCAAGACGTGGCTCGACGCGCGCGTCGAACTCGAGCACTTGGTGATCGGCCTTTGCGCCAGCGCCTGAAGCGGTTAGGACTTCGCGGGAGCGGCGGAGGAAAGCGCGGCGACGCGCTGGGCGAGGCGGGACTTCTTGCGGGCCGCCGCCTTCCAGTGGATGGCGCCCTTGTGCGCGGCCTTGTCGATGGCGGCGGAAGCGGTCGCGACCAACTCGGCGAGCTTCCCCGTATCCTTGGCCTGCGCGGCATCGGTGAGCGCGCGCGCCGCCAGCTTCAGATCCTTCTTGATCTCGCGGTTGCGCAGATTGCGCGTGACCGACTGGCGGTACGCTTTCATCGCCGACGCGTGGCGCTTGGACTTCTTAGCTTGTGCCATAGAAGGATATTAAACCAGTTTGACGTTCCGGCGTCAAATCCGGCATGACCGAGGACGCCGTCGGGGAAACCGTCGCCTATCTCTCCTCGTCGGAAGCGCAAGACAGCCTTGCCCGGGACCCTTACTGGCCGAAGTGGGATTCGCCCTGGTGGCGCATGACGCTGCTTTGGGAGCTCGGCCTCGAGCGCCTGCTCCCCAAGGCGGCCGTCTCGGCGATGAGCCAAGCGCTGCGCGGCCGCTATCTGCCGTTCTTTCCCCCGGCCGACGCGGAGCTGCCGCCGGGAGCCGATCCCCGGCGGGACGTGACCTGCCATTGCGCCGTCGGCACGATGCATCAGGTTTTGTCTGCGTGCGGCGTAGACGTCGACGCCGAGCTGCCCTGGATGATCCCCTGGCTTCTGAGATATCAGCTTGCCGACGGCGGGCTCAACTGCGACGCGCGGGCCTACCGCGGCTCGAGGAAGAGCTCTCTGGTCTCCACCGTGCCGGCTCTGGAGGCGGTGCTCGGCGCGGCCCTCCGGCGCGGCGCTTCGGCCGCGGAGGAGCTGTTCTTGGAAAACGGGGCGCGCTACCTGCTCGCCCACAAGCTCTTCCGATCGACGTCGGGCCGCGTGATCGATCCCGCTTGGCTCTCGCCCTGCTTTCCCCGCTTCTACGACTACGACCTGCTGCGCGGGCTTTGCTTTCTGACGCGCTGGGCGGACTGGTCGAAGCGCCGGCTTCCCAGGGAGGCGTTCACCGAAGCGGCCGTCCTGCTGGAATCCGCCTTCGGGGAAGGCCCGGTGTCGAGCCGGGCGCCCGCCTGCTTGGCGGAGCGCTCGGAGATCCCGCAGTCCCAGGGCTGGACCATCGGCCCGGCCCGCGGCTTCCCTCTGCTGCGCGAATGCGCCGCGCCGGGACCGAAGGAGCCCCTGTCGAGCGCCTGGGCCGAGACCCGCCGCCGGCTGCGGGCGATCGGGTAAAATCAAGGTTATGGAGCCCGTCGACCGCAGCCACGTCCCCCACGCCTGCGGCGTCTACCTCATGCGCGACGCCCAAGGCGACATTCTCTACATCGGCAAGGCCAATGACCTCGCCAAGAGGGTGGCCCACTACTTCAACCCCAGCCGCGGCGACCTCAAGAACTCGGTCCTGACGCCTCTCATCCGCAAGATCGACTACATCCCGTGCGAGTCCGAGCGCGAAGCGCTGCTGCTGGAGCAGCGCCTGGTCAAGCAGCACAAGCCCTTCTTCAACGTCGCTCTCAAGGACGACAAGTCGTATCCCTACATCAAGGTGACGATGGGAGAGGACTTCCCGCGGGTGCAGCTCGTGCGCCGCAAGGTCAGCGACGGCGGAATCTATTTCGGGCCATTTCCGAAAGTGGGGCCGGTGCGCACGCTTCTCAACTACCTTTGGCGGCACCACTATTTCCCGCTGCGGCCCTGCAAGTGGGACTTCGGCTTCGATAAGCCGCTGGATCCGCGCAAAATCAACACCTGCCTCTATTACCATACCGGTCAGTGCCCGGCGCCTTGCGCGGGACTCATCTCGCCCGAGCATTACCGCGCCTACGCCAACGACGTCGTCCTCTTCTTCCGCGGGGATTACGCCGCCCTCAAAAAGCGCCTCGAGGCCGAGATGAAGGAGGCTTCGGCGCGCTTGGACTTCGAGCGCGCCGCCCAGCTGCGCGACAATATCGAAGCCTTGTCCAAGATCGGCGAGCGGGTGCGCGTGGAGGCCGTGCGCGCCGAGGACATCGCCCTCCCGGTGGCGGCCTCGCAGTCGGTCACCGACCTCCAGCGGGCCCTGGAACTCGAGCACCCGCCCTTCCACGTCGAGTGCTTCGACGTCTCCCACTTCCAAGGCCACGAGACCGTCGCCTCGATGTCCTGCTTCCAGGGCGGCCGCCCCCACAAGGATCACTACCGCCGCTTCCGCATCCGGGAGACGGTCGGCATCGACGACTTCAAGTCGATGGCCGAGGCCGTGCGCCGGCGCTACAGCCGGCTCAAGAACGAGGGCAAGCTTCCCGACCTCGTCGTCATCGACGGCGGCAAAGGGCAGCTGGCCGCCGCCGGCCGGGCTCTCGAAGAGGCCGGGGTCAAAATCCCGCTCTGCTCGCTGGCCAAGCGCATCGAGGAAGTGTTCATCCCGGGGCGGCCGCAGTCCGTCATCCTTCAGTTCGGCCGCCCGGCCCTAAACCTGCTCCAGCAGCTGCGCGACGAGGCGCACCGTTTCGGCGTCAAATATCATCGCCTGCTGCGGCAAAAGAAGCTTTTCGAGCGGATCGCGGCCTCGTGAACGAGACGGCGCTCTACGACGACCCGGCGCTCTACGAGCTGCTCCACCGGGAAGGCACGACGCAGGAAGCCCGGCTGCTCGAGGACCTCTTTCGGCTGCACGGAAACGGCGGAGAGTCCTGGCTCGAGCCCGCCTGCGGGACCGGCCGGCTTCTGCACGCCTTGGCGCGACGGCGCTTTCGCGTCACCGGCTACGACCGCAGCAAGAGCGCCGTCGCCTACGCCCGCAAGCGCCTCGCGCGCCTGCCGCGGGCCGAGGCCGTCGTCGGCGAGATGAGGAGCTTCCGTCGTGAGCGCGCTTTCGACGCCGCCTTCTGTCTCCTGGGCACCTTCAGGCACCTCTCCAGCGACCGCGACGCCCTGGCCCATCTGCGCGCCACGGCGGCGTCGCTGCGCCGCGGCGGGATCTACATCCTGGGCCTCGACCTCGTCGAGTACGCGCGCGCCTGCGACGACGAGGAGGACTGGAGCTGCGCCTGGGGAAAGAAAAGGGCCAAGCATCACATGATCAGCCTGGCGCCCACCCGCCAATCCCGGCGCGAGCGCATCCTGAACTTCGTCGAACTGCGCGAGGGAGGCCGTACGCGGCTGCTGGAATCCTCTTACGACCTGCGCAGCTACGACTTGGCGCAGTGGAAGGCCTTGATCGCGCGCTCGCCCTTCCACGTGGCGCTGGCCATGACGCACGGCTGCGCCGGCGGCGCTCGGGACGCCTTGTTCGTATTGAGCCTGAAGCGCTGATCGAGGGACCCCCTCGACAAGCTCTAGAGCCTGCTTTTCGCCCCGCCACATGCCTCGAGCTGGGCGGGCATGGAGGCCGACGGAGTCTAGTTAGACGCGCCGCAGCTGGTCAGCCGGCTGCCGTCGAAAGCCGCGGCGCCGTCCTTGGTCCAGCCCCGGGCGCCGTCTCCGGTCTGCACCTGGACCCACCAGGCGCTCTTGACCTTGGCCGATTCGCTCGCGTCCCAGATGGGCCGCACCCCATCGACGAACACCCCTTTGTACCAGACCCGCCAGCTGCCGTCGACGAGGGGCCGGACGAGGTAGAGCGTGGAGCCCTTCGGCATGGGCGAGTCGCCGAATAGGTCGGAATAGGTGACCTTGACCTTGCGAGGACGAACGAAGAGTTCGCTGTCGCCCGCCGTCACCGTCTCGCCTTCCTTGACGACGGCCGCGACCTTGCGGCCATTGGGCCGGTCGTAGAGACGCACGGCGCGACGAGCCCGCCAGGAGCCGTAGGCGCAGCAAAGGTCCGGGCACCCCCCCCGCTGCTCGACCACCCTCGGCGGACGGGCCGCGGCGGCCGGCCTGGCCCACAGGACGGCGGCCAGAAGCGCCGCCCCGGAGGTCACTTGTCCGCGTCGCTCGCCAGTTCGCCCATGTTGAACATCGGCAGGAACATGGCGATGACGATCGAGCCGATGATGACGCCCATGACGACGATGACGAGCGGCTCGATGAGGGACGTCAGGCCCTTGACCGCGGCGTCGACCTCCATATCGTAGAAGTCGGCGATCTTGTTGAGCATGATGTCCAGGGCCCCCGTTTCCTCGCCGACGGAGATCATCGAAGTGACCATGTTCGGGAAGAGGCCGGACTTCTTGAGCGGGTCGCTCAAATGGCCGCCCTCTCGGATCGACTCTCGGCAGGAAAGCACCGCCTCGGACACGACGACGTTGCCCGCCGTCTGCGAGACGGTCTCCAGAGCCTGCATGATCGGGACGCCGGACTTGATGAGCGTGCCCAGCGTGCGAGTGAACTTCGCCACGGCGACCTTCTTGAGGATTACGCCGAAGATCGGCGCCTTGAGCGTGCGTCCGTCCACCCATTTATGCCCGTAGGGAGTCTTGTAGAACCTCTTGAAGGCGTAAAAGATGCCGACCGGGATGGACCCGAGGATCAGGAAATGCGCCTTCATGAAGTCCGACAGGTCGAGCAGCATTTGCGTCGGCATGGGCAGTTGGGCGCCGAAGCCGGCGAAGATCGTCTTGAAAGTCGGGATGACGAAGGTGAGCAGAAAGACGGTGACGAGGGCGCAGATCGACAACACGATCGCCGGATACATCAGAGCCGACTTGACCTTGGCCTTGAGAGCCTCCGAGGCCTCGAGGTAGCCCGTGACGCGCTCCAGGATCGTGTCCAGGATGCCGCCCAATTCTCCGGCCTTGATCATGGACGTGTAGAGATCCGGGAAGGAGTCCGGATGCTTCTTGAGCGCGTCGGAGATCGAGAGCCCGCCCTCGATGTCTCCGCGCACCAAGCCCAGCACCTCCTTGAACCTCGGGTTCTCCGTCTGCGACTCGAGGATCGCCAGGCCCTGGACGATAGGGACGCCGGCGCTGACCAGCGTCGAAAGCTGGCGGGAAAAGAGCACCAGGTCCTGGGAGGTGACCTTGCCCTTGGGCTTGAGCAGCCCCTTGATCGCATCGAGCGGCCCCGCTTTCTTTTCCCCGATCTCGAGGATGACGAGCTTCTGCTGCCGCAGGCGGTCGATGGCGGCGCGCTGCTCCTCGGCCTCGATGACGCCCTGAAGGACGTTCCCGTCGACTCCCTTGGCTTTGTAGGCGAATGACGGCATGGTTTTCTCCGATGGTTAAGCCGGCGTCATCGAGCGCTGCAAAAGCCTCCGAAGGTCCTCGGAATCCAGCGAATGCGCCGCGACCTCTTGGAACGTGACCCTTTGCTTGCGGTAGAGATCGGCCAGAGACTGGTTCATCGTCTGCATGCCGACTTTGCCTCCGGTCTGGATGGCGAGCTGGATCTGCTCGACCTTCTGCTCGCGGATGAGGTTGCGGATGGCGGAGGTCACCATCAAGACCTCGCTGGCCAGCACCCGGCCCGTGCCCGAGGCATGGGACAACAGCTGCTGGCAGATCACGGCCTGAAGGACGAAGGAAAGCTGGACGCGCACCTGCTCGATCTGGTGCTGCGGGAAGACATCGATGAGACGGTTGATCGTCTGGGCGCAGTCGTTGGTGTGCAAGGTGGCGAAGACGAGGTGGCCCGTCTCCGCGATCGTGAGCGCCGCGGCGATCGTCTCCAGGTCGCGCAGCTCGCCGATCAAGATCACGTCGGGGTCCTGGCGCAGGACGTATTTGAGCGCGGCGGCGAAGGTCTCGGTGTCCTGGCCCACCTCGCGCTGGTTGATGATCGACTTCTTGTGGCTGTGGACATACTCGATCGGGTCTTCCACGGTGACGATGTGGCAGCTGCGATGCTCGTTGATGTAGTCGATCATGCTGGCCAGGGTGGTCGACTTGCCGCTGCCCGTCGGGCCGGTAACGAGGATCAGGCCCTTGGGGATCTTCATCAAGTCGTAGGCCACGGCCGGCAAGCCGATCTCCTCGAAGGTCTTGAACGACGAGGGGATGGCGCGCACCGCCGCGCCCACGGCGCCGCGCTGGCGGAAAATGTTCATGCGCAGGCGGCCGATGCCCTTGAGGCCGAAGGCCAGATCCAGCTCGTTGTCGGCCTCGAAGCGCTGTCGCTGCTGGTCGGTCAGCAGGGAGAAGATCAACTGCTGGGCCGTCTCGTGGTTGAGGCGCTCGAAAGGGGTCGGGATCAGCTGCCCGTCGATGCGCAGCACCGGAGGCGCGCCGACCGTCAGATGGAGGTCGGAGGCCCCTCTCTCGTGCATCAGCATGAACAGCTCGCTCATCGAGATCATGATGACAACCCTCAGGTGTCGACGTCTGAAGCGGTGACGCGGATCATCTCCTCGACGGTCGTCATGCCGGCGAGGAGCTTGCGGATGGCGCACATGCGCAGGGTGAGCATCCCCTGCTTGATGGCGAGATTCTTGAGGTCGCGGGCGGGCGCCTTGTCGAGGACGGCGGCGCGCACGGCGTCGGTGACCTCCAGGACCTCGTAGAGGCCGACGCGGCCGCGGTAGCCGGTGCTCGCGCAGTGCTCGCAGCCTTTGCCCTTGTAGAGCGTCACCTTGCCGCCCTGGGACTGAAGCTGCTGCTCCGGCACGCCGAGCTTGACGAGCCACCCCAAGTCGACCTCGTAGGCTTCCCGGCACTTCGGGCAGATGCCGCGCACGAGGCGCTGCGCCTCGACCATCAAAACGGAGGCGCTGATGAGGAACGGCTCCACGCCCATCATGCCGAGGCGCGTGATGGAGCTGGGCGCGTCGTTGGTATGCAAGGTGGTAAAGACGAGGTGGCCGGTCAGCGCGGCGTTGATGGCGATGGACGCCGTCTCCAGGTCGCGGACCTCGCCGACCATGATGACGTCCGGGTCCTGGCGCAGGAAGGAGCGCAGCGCCGCCGCGAACGTCAGGCCGACCTGCGGATTGCACTGCACCTGGTTGATCCCGTGGAGCTGGTATTCGACGGGGTCTTCCGCCGTCATGATGTTTGTGTCCGGCGTGTTGAGATTGGCCAGCGCCGAATAGAGGGTCGTCGACTTGCCCGAGCCCGTCGGCCCCGTGATCAGGTTGATGCCGTAGGGCATTTCCATGCACTTCTTGAAGACGGCCAGGGGTTCGGGCTCGAAGCCGAGCTGCGACATCTGCACCCGCAAGCCCGAGGAGTCGAGGATGCGCATGACGATCTTCTCGCCGGGCGTGCAGGGCAGGACGGAGACGCGCAGGTCGATCTCCTTGCCCTCGATCTTGAGCTTCATGCGCCCATCCTGCGGCACCCTGCGTTCGGCGATGTTGAGATTCGACATGATCTTGACGCGGGTGGTGATCGCGTTGTGGAACTTCTTGGGAGGCGCCGGCTGCTCGTGGAGCACCCCGTCGATGCGGTAGCGGACCCGAATATCCTTTGGAAACGCCTCGATATGGATGTCCGAGGCGTGGGCCTTGACCGCGCCCGCGAGGATGAGATTGACCATCTTGATGACGGGCGCGTCCTCGGCGGATTTCTCCAGCGAGACGATGTCCTCTTCCTCGGGCTTGTCCTCGACGGCCTCGATGCCTTCCGCGGCCTCCGCCGAGACGTTGCTCTGCTTGACGATCTCGTCGAGGACCTCCTGGGAAGAGGCCGATTTGTAGAATTTGTCGAGGGCGGCAAGGATCTCCGTCTCTGAGGCCAGGACGGCTTTGACGTCGCAGCCCGTCATCATCTTGAGATCGTCGAGGACCATGACGTTGAGCGGGTCGGCCACGGCCACCGTGATGCGGTCCTTGCTCTTGTTGCAGGGGATGAGGGTGTGCTGGCGCGCCAGGGTTTCGGGAACGGAGGCCACGACGTCCTCCGAGATCTCCATGCTGGAGAGCGACACGTAGCTGATCCCCACCTGCTGGCTGAGGAATTCCAGCAGCTGTTCCTCCTTAATAAACCCTTTTTCGATGAGGATCGTGCCCAACTTGTCGCCGCCCTGCCGCTGCGCGGCGAGGACCTCCTCGAGCTGCTTTTGGGAAATGAGCTTTTCGACGACAAGCAAATCCGCCAGGCGCCGGGGAAGACCCAGGGAAATGACGTGTTGGGCGTTGGCCACGATTCGCTAGAAGGTTAGCCTCCCCTCCCGTCTTTGTCAATCCCGGTCATTCCCCGGGCTGCTGCAGGACCGTGGGATCGTGGAACGAGGCGTCGTCCTCGGCCGGCGGCATGAGCTCGGCGTCGGTCGGCAAGGGCAGCAGGTCCGGCGGACGGCTCGGGGCCGCGGCGCGCGGCTTGCGGCGCGCGGCTTTTTTCTTGGCCTTGCGGCGCGGCTTGGAGGGGCGCTTCTTCGGCTTGGCGGGCTCCCCCGCCAGCAGTTGGCGGGCGTCCGGATTTCGGCCCAGCACGATCTGGCGCTGAAGATCGGCCTCGAAGACGTAATTCACCGGCTGCGCCGCCCCGGTCACCTGGTATTGGACCAGATAGGTGTTCGCGTCCACCGCTCCCGCCGTCCACTGCTCCTTGGCCCCGTCCCCGGGATTGGCGGCGAACGAGTATTGCAGCCAGGCGCCCACGGTGCCGCGGCTCCCGTCGAGCGGGAAGCCTTTGACCAGAGCGATCGCGGCGTCGCCTGCGTCGGCGGCCGGCGCCGCCGAAGCGGGCGAAGCCGGGGGAGCCGGGGAGGCGACGGGAGCCGGCGACGCCTGGGGCTGAGCCGGGAACGCCGGGGGCTGAGGCGCGGGCGCCGGCGCGGTCGGAGCTTGCGAGGCGACGGGCGCCGGAGACGCCTGCGGCGCAGGGGAAACGGCGGCTGGCGGGGCGGCCGCCGGAGGTGCGGCGAAGGGCTTGGGCTCGGTTTGCTCGGGAACCTCGGCGCCCAGCGGCTTCTGGTCCGAGCCCATGCTGACCATCGTCGTCAGATCTTTGGGATTGCGGAAAAACAGGAAGAACACCGCTGCCGCGACGACCGTGAGGACGAGGAGCAGCGTCACCACCATCCGATTGACGCGGCGCGGCGGCTTGACCGCCGTTGGAGCGCTGGTCTGCGGCCTGGCCAGCCGCGCCACCACGTCGGCGGCCGCTCCCGCGTCCGCCAAGCCCGGGGTCGCCGCGGGCGAGGCGGCGGCCGCGAGATCGCCGGCCTGGGCGCCCAAATCGACGGGCGCCGAAGAAAACACGGGGATCGCGCCGCCGTCGGTCAGGGGCGCTTCTCCGGACCCGAACACCGCCGTCAGGGGAATCGGCGCCGGGGTCGCCGGCGAAGGGATCGGCACCGGCTGCAGCGTCGTCGCGGCGGGCGCAGGCTCGCTTGAGGGCGTCGATTCGCCGGACTGCGGCGGGGCGCCCTCCGGAGGTTCCAGCGAGATCGGCGCCGGCTCAAGGGAAATCGGCGAAGTCGCCGGCGCGAGGGACTGCGGCGCTTGCCCGAGCGGCGCCGGCGGCGCGAGCGGCGCCTCGGGCATCTTGAGCTCCAAGGGCCGCGCCGCGGGCGGCAGGGGAATCTCCTCGGCCGCAGGCGCGAGGGAGGCTTCGGCCGGGGCCGAGGAGGCCGAGGGGAGTTCCAGGTCGAAGGTGCGTCCTTGCGGCAGATCGGATGCGGGAGCCGGGGAGGCTTGCGTCTGCCGCGGCTCGGACGCCGGCTCGTCGGCAACGCGAAGGCGGCTGACCCCGGCGATTTTGAGCTTGAGACCGGGCTTGGGAGCCGGCGCGGCCGGCTCGGCTTTCGGGGGCTGCTCCAGCGCCGGGGCGAGCGCCGGGACCGGCGGGGAGACCGCCTCGCGCTTGGGCGGCTCGAAGGGCGGCATCGCCGCGACCGGCGGCAGCGTCCAGGACGGCTCCTTGACCGGCGCAGGAGAATCCGGCGGCGGTTGCGCCGGGCGCGGCAGCTCGACGATTTTAGGGTCTAGGGGCGGCAGCTCGACGGCCGTTTCCAGGATCTTCGGCAGATCAACTTTGCGCCACTGCGCGTGCTGGAGCTTCTCGTATTCCTCGATGCGGGCGCGCAGCGCCTCGACCTCTCCGCTGAGCTCGGCGATGCGGCCGCTGGCGAAAGAGAGCTCCTGCGTCTTGTCCTCGCCCTTGGGAAGCAGGATGCCGAAGCGCCGGCGGAAGTCCGCGTCCTCGAACAGCGACTGGATCCACTCCTGGCCGTCGTCGTCGCGGGGCAGGCCCAACGACTCGAGTTCAAGGCGCTCGAGAGCACCGGTGGCCGAGCCGGGAGGCGCTTCGTCGAAGAACGCCGGCTCCAGAACGCGCACTTGCGACAACTCGGGAACCTCGCGCAAGGCCCGCCAGTCGGCGTCGCGCCGGCCCGAAAGCGATTCCTCGCAGACCAGCGTCTCGGGGCCGACCAACGCCTGGCCCATCTCCTCGGGCGCGAAGGGACCGAGGATCTGGTTATCCTTATAAACGAAGAACTTCCCGTCCATCGCGGCCAGTGTAGGCCGCCGATGTTACAGTTTCAAGTCGAGCGGGCTCAGGACGACGCTTCGCGCGCCGAGGACGACTCTTCGCCGATGCCCCGGAAGTCCGGCCCTTGCTCGGCGAGCTCGGGAGCGGTCTCCGCCGAGGACTGGCAGTTGATGCAGTAGCGGGCGAAGGGCAGCGCCTGGAGGCGGGGCTTGGCGATGGGCTTTTGGCAGGACTCGCAGAGGCCGTAGGTGCCCTTATCGATCTTGCGCAGGGCCGCTTCGACCTGGTCGAGGGTCAGCCGTTCGTTGTCGGAAAGCTCGAAGAGCAGCTCTTTTTCGATGGAAAGGCTGGCTTGGTCGACGGAATCGCCGTTATCGGAGGTGTCCAGCCCCTCCTGTTTGCGCACCGTGTTGCGCAGGTCGTCGCGCATGGCGAGCAACTGCTTGCGGATCGGTGCGAGGTTCAGTTTGGGAGCGGCCGCTTTGCGCGCCGGCTCCCGGACCGCTTTCCTCTTAACGGCCGTGGCTCTCTTCTTCATCTTCAATCCTTTTCTTATGTTATCTTACTGGACCGGCGGCCGCAAGCGGGCCGGCCCTATTTGAGCTCTAATTGAGCCTGGCCGCCGTCTCGCGCAGTCGCGACAGGACCATGTCGCGGCCCATCACCTCGAGCATCAAAAACAGCGTGGGGCCCTCGGTGCGCCCCGTCGTCGCCGCGCGCAGCGGATGAAAGACTTGGCCCGTCTTGAGCCCGCGCTCGGCGCAGAATTTGCGGATGCACTCCTCTAAAGCCTTGTCGGTGAAAGGCGCGAAGTCCTTGAGGGCTTCGGCCAGGTCCAGCAGGACCTGCTTGACCCCGGGGGCCCGCAACACTTTATCCATCGCCTTGGGCGTGAACTGCAGCGGCTTGTAGAAGAAGTCCACGAGCCCGGGCACCTCGGTCAAAAGCTTGTATTTCTCGTGCTCGAGGGCCACGGCGCGCTCGAGCTGCGGCCCGCCGTTGGGCTTGAGGCCGGCGGCCTCGAGGAAGGGACTCGCGCGGCGCACGAGCTCCGGCACGGGCAGCTTGCGCAGATATTCGCCGTTCATCCAGGTCAGCTTGACCGGATCGAAGGTCGCGGGACTCTTTTGGCAGCCCTCCAGGTCGAAGCGGGCGATGAGCTCCTCCGGCGTGAAGAGCTGCTGGGAGTCCGTCGTCGACCAGCCGAGCAGCGCCAGGTAGTTGCGCAGCGCCTCGGGCAGGAAGCCCTGGTTCTTATATTCCAGCACGGACGTGGCGCCGTGGCGCTTGGAGAGCTTGGACCCGTCGGGGCCCAGGATCATCGACAGGTGCGCGAACTTGGGCGGCTCCCAGCCCAGCGCCCGGTAGAGCTGGAGCTGCGACGGCGTGTTGGAGAGATGCTCGTCGCCGCGGATGACGTGGCTCATCTCCATGTGGTGGTCGTCGACGACGCAGGCGAAATTGTAGGTCGGGCCGCCCGTCGTCTTTTGGATCACGAAATCTTGCTGCAGCTTGTTCTCGAAACTGACGTCGCCGCGGATCATGTCGGGCACGACGGTGACGCCCTCGTCCGGCATGCGGAAGCGGATGGACGCCTTCTTGCCCTGGGCTTCCAGGTCTCTCTTCTGCTTGTCGGTCAGGTTGCGGCAGCGCCCGTCGTAGCGGGGCGGACGCTTCTCGAGCTGCGCCAGGCGCCGCATGGCCTCGAGATCTTCCTTCGAGCAGTAGCACGGGTAGGCCTTGCCCTCCTGGAGCAGCTGCTTGATGTACTTCTGATAGAGCTCCAGGCGCTTCATCTGGAAATACGGGCCGTAAGGACCTTGGTCGCGGTCATTGTCGAGCGGGCCCTCGTCCCAGTCCATGCCCATCCAGCGGATGGATTCCAAGATGGCCGACACGGAGTCTTGCGTCGAGCGCACCTCGTCGGTGTCCTCGATGCGCAGGATGAACGTGCCCTTGTGGTGGCGCGCGAAGAGCCAGTTGAAAAGCGTCGTCCGTGCGCCTCCGATGTGGAGAAATCCCGTCGGAGACGGGGCGAAGCGAGTCCTGATTTTCTGGGTCATAGGTTAAGAGTGAGAGGCTTCGAGCAGCTCCTTGGCGTGCTTGCGGCTGGCCGCCGTGGCCTCGCGGCCGCCGAGCATCAGCGCCACGACCTCCAGGCGCCGCTGGCCGGAGAGCCGCTCCACCGTCACGCGCGTGCGCCCGTCGTCCGTTTCCTTGGCCACGGCGAAGTGCGCGCGGGCAAAGCAGGCGACCTGAGGCAGATGCGTCACGCAAAGAATCTGGTGAGTCTTGCCGAGAGCCGAGAGCTTCTCGCCGACGGCCCGCGCCACCGTCCCGCCGATGCCGGCGTCGACCTCGTCGAAGACGAGGATCGGAATGCGGTCCGCCTTGGCCAGCACGGTCTTCAAGGCCAGCATCACCCGGGAGAGCTCGCCCCCGGAGGCGATGTCCTTGAGCGGCCGCGCAGGCTCGCCGGGATTGGGCGCGAGCATGAACTCCGCCTCGTCGGAACCGGTCGGGCCGTAGCGGCCATCCTCCATCTCGACGCCGATCGAGAACTCCGTCGACGCCATGCCGAGAGCGCGCAGCTCCTTGAGGATGGCGCTCTCGAGCTTCTTGGCCGCCTGGCGACGCGCGGCGTGAATGGCCTCGCAAGCCGCGTCGAGGCGCTTTTGCGCGGCCGCCAACTCGCCCTCGAGCTGTCCCTGGCGCTGCTGCGAGTTTTCAAGCCGCGAAAGCTCCAGCGCGAGCGCGTCCTTGGCGGCGATGGCGTCGGACGCCGTGGGGCCGTATTTTTTCTTGAGTCGGGAGATCGTCTCCAAGCGCGCGAGCAGGGCGTCGAGCTTCTCGGGGCTGGCCTCCACGCGGTCGCGGTAGGCGCCGAGAGCGTGCGTCACCTCGTCGAGGGCCAGTCGCGCCGCCTCAAGGCCGTCGTGGCGCTCCCTCATGGAGGCATCGACGCGCGCCAGCTCCGCCAGGGCGCGCTCGGCCTTGAGCAACTGCCCCAGGACGGACGGCTCCTGCTCATAGAGCACCTCGTACGCGGCCGAGGCGAAGGTCCGCAGGCGCTCCGCGTTTTTGAGCAGCGGCAAGGTCGCCTCGATCTCCTCTTCCTCGCCGGCCTTGAGGTTGGCCTCGGTCAGCTCCTGCAGCTGGTAGCGCACCAGTTCCACGCGCTTGCGCCGCTCCTCGTCGGACATTTGCGCGGAATCCATCTCGGCCTTGAGCCCCGCCCAGGCGCGGTAAGCCTCGCCGACGCGGGCCGTCTCCTCGTCCAAGCCGCCGAAACGATCGAGAAGCTCGAGCTGAACCGCGTTCCTGAAAAGAGTCTGGTGCTCATGCTGGCCGTGGAAGTCGACCAAGGCTTCGCCGAGGGCCGCCAAAACCGACAACGGCGCCGATTGCGCGTTGATGATGGCGCGCGTCTTGCCCGAGGCGTCGAGCTCGCGCCTCACCATGACCGGAGACTGCGCGATCTTGAACTGGGCGCGGACGTCCTTGGGGAAGTCCTCCTTGTCGAACCAGCCCGTCACCTCGAGCTTGGCGGCGCCGGCGCGCAGCCAAGAGGAGCTGCCGCGCGCGCCGAGCAAGAACCCCAGCGCCTCGATGAGGATAGACTTGCCGGCGCCCGTCTCGCCGGTGAGCACGTTGAGTCCGTCCTGCAGCTCGAGGACTTGCTCGTCGATGATCGCGAAATTCTTGATGGCCAGCGAGCGCAGCATCAGCGTTCCCCCCACTTGAGCTTCCTTCGCAGGACCTCATAGTAAGACCGCTTAGGATTGAGCAGGAGCTTGAAGGGCCTCTCGTAGCGGGAGATGCGCACCTCGTCGTCGATCTGGAGCGAGGAGCCAAGCTGCCCGTCCAAGGACATGAGCACCTTCGGCGCGGAGTCGTGCGGGTGGCGAACCGTCAGGCGGATCGAGAGCGGCTCGGAGGCCGGGATGATCAGGGGCCGCTGCGTGAGGGTATGCGGGCAGATCGGGGCGATCAGGAGCACGTCGAGGCTGGGGTCCACGATGGGACCGGACGCGGCCAGCGCGTAGGCCGTGGAGCCCGTGGGCGTCGAGACGATAAGCCCGTCTCCGAAGTAGTCCGCCACGAAACGCTCCGCCGAGCGGGCGCGCAGCGAGATCGCGCGCGCCTGATCGGCGCAGCGGATGACGCAGTCGTTGAGGGCGATATTGGGCCCGAAGATCCGGCGGCCTCGACGCTGGACTTCGACTTCGATCATCCAGCGCTCCTCCAGGAAGAACTGGCCGCGCAGGATGGCGTCGCAATAGCGCTTGAACTCCGAGGCGTCGGTGCCGGACAAAAAGCCGAGGCCGCCCGAATTGACGCCCAGAAGAGGCACGGAATGAGGCGCCAGCAGCCTCGCCGCGCGCAGCATGGTCCCGTCGCCGCCCAGAGCGACGGCGATGTCGGCCAGGCGGAGCTTGTCGTTGATGCCGTGGTCGTGCCCCGTCCAGACCTTGACGCCGCGGGCCTTGAGGGCCGATTGCACGATCCTGAGCATCCTCACCGCTTCGGGCTTGGAGTGGTTGTAAAAGATAATGGCGGAATTAATCGCCCGCCTCTCGGATTTGGAACGTGATGCCATCGGAGCTCGCCGTCACGGCGCGACGGCGGCGAACTCCGATTATACTAAATTCGTCCGGCCCTCTCCGGAGCGCGGGCGGCCAGAAGCGGAACGCCCCGCGGCCCAGCCGCCACTCGAAGGCGGCGCGCCGCTCGACGGCCGCCCCGGGCGCCCGGGCGCGGAGGCGGCCCAAGGCGCGGGTGGAGGACGGGCTCTCGTCGGCCACGATATGGGTCACGGGCGGCCCGCCCAGGGCCTTCAACGCCCGAAGGATCGGCCCGGCCCGCGCGCCGCCCTCCACAAGCCAGCGCCGGCGCCCCTGCCACGTGACGATGGCGGCCTGTCCCTTCGGCAGGGCCAGATAAAGGATTTCGACTCCGGGCGTTCGCTCCAGCGCCCGCGCGCGGGGCGCGGCGGTCAGGACCGCCGCCGCCGCCAGCGCCTTCGCCCAGCGTCGGCGCGGCCAGGCCAAGACCGCCGCCAGGGCCAGGTAGTAGGCGGCGACCGACGCGCCCGAGAGAGCCGGGACGTCCACGGACGCCTCCGGCCAAGACGCGAACCAGCGGCAGCCCGCCAGAAAGAGCCGGACCAGGAGCCCGTCGACCCGGCCGAGGTCGAAGGCCAGGCGGCCGCATCCCGCCGCGGCGGCGGCCCACACCAGGCCGGCGCACGCCGTCGCCACGGCCGCCAACGGCACGAGCGCGACGTTGGAAATCACGGCGACGAGCGAAACTCGCCCGAAGGCGGCCGCGAGCAGCGGAGCCAGGACGGCCTGCACCACGGCGCTGACGGCCACGGCCTCGGCGGACCAGCGCAACGGACCCGGCCAGCTTTCTGGCAGCCGCGCCTGCAGGCGCGGCAGGGCCAGGCACAGTCCCAGCGCGGCGACATAGGTCATCTGGAAGCCGAGGGAGAACAAATCGCGAGGCTCGACGAGAAGGACCGCCCAGGCCGAAAGCACCAGGGCCTCGAAGGGCGCGCATTCGCGGCCGCAGGCCAAGCCGGCCGAAAGCGCCAGGGCGCACCAATACGCCCGGGCGTAGGGCGGCTCCGCGCCGACCATGACCGTGTAGGCTCCTCCCGCGGCCGCCGACACGGCAAAGCGCGGCCAGGGCGACAGGCCCAGCGCCCAGGCGAGCGCGGCCGCCGCGGCCAAGACCAGGCCCACCTTCGCGCCGGAGGGAACGAGCAGGTGCATGACTCCGGCGTCCTGGACGGCGGCGTTGACGGCGCGGGGCAACGGCCCCTTGTCGCCGAGCGCCAGGCCGTCGAGCACGCGCGCCGAGACCGGATCGGGCAACTCCAACGAGAAGACTCTCTCGGCGCCGCGACGCAGGCTCTCCGCGGCGGCCAAAGGCCGCAGACGCCAAGGCGCCGGGGCGACGGCGCGAACGCGGCGCACGGCGAGTATCCAGCCGATGCCGCGATCCGCCAAAAAGGCGCGCTCGTCGAACTCCCCGGGGTTGCGCGCCGGGCGCGGCCGGCGCAGCTTCCCCGAAAAGATCGCGGACTGCCCGGTGAGCGGAATCCGCCCCTGGCCGAACGAGCGCGGAAAGAACGCCTCGACGCGCGCGCTCGACGCCGCCTTCAGGACGCACTTCGATCCCTGCCGCTCGGCCTTGAGCGGCGAGGCCACGCGAGCTTCAAGGGCGACGTCGCCTCTCGAGAGCCCGCCCTGGCTGGGACGAAGCCGGCCCGCCGCTCGCGCGCCTAGAACCGCGCCTATGAACACGAGCAGACCGACGAGCGCGGGACGACGAAAAAAGAGCCCCATACTAAGGTATACGAAGCAGGCCCGGAATTGGTTCCAAAGAGCTAGAATTATCGGCGATGGGCAAGCGCCTGCTTCGCGCCGGCCTCTTGGCCGCCTTCGCCGGCTTGACGTTTCTGGCCGTCGGCGCCCTGCGGGGGCCGGGCACGGCGTCTCCGGCTCTCCTACGCGCGGCCTCGGGCCTGGCGCAGTTCCTCCTCGCCGTCGCCGCCGTCAACACGGCGGCCCTGCTCGCCTTCGAGGTCGTCTTGCCGCGCCTGCGCCTGAAAGCCCCGGCGCTTCTTGTCGATCTCCTCCTCGCCGCGGCGTATCTGGCGGCCGGATTCCTCATCCTCGCCGACAACGGCGTCAATCTCACCGGCATCGTCGCCACCTCGGCCGTCGTGACGGCCGTCATAGCGTTTTCCCTGCAGGAGACCTTGGGCAACGTCATGGGCGGCATGGCACTGCACCTGGAGCGCACGCTTTCGGCCGGAGACCGGGTGCGCGTCGGCGCCCACGAGGGCGTCGTCAAGGAGATTCGCTGGCGCCAGACGACCATCGAGGCCGACGCCGGGCATCTCGTCATCGTGCCCAACGGCACCCTGATGAAGGAGAGCGTGATCGTCCTCTCGCGCCGCTCGCCGAAACTGCCTCCGCTGCGGCGAGACATCCCGTTCAGCGTCTACTACGACCGCTCCCCCAACGCCGTCATCGAGGCGGTGGAGCGGGCGTTCCAGCGCGAGGCCGGACCCAACGTCGCCGCGCGGCCGCAGGCGCGCTGCGTGCTGCTCGATTTCGCGCCGGAGGCGGCCCGCTACGAGCTGCGCTACTGGATCGAGGACTTCTCGCTGGTCGATTACACGGATTCCGAGATGCGCTCGCGCCTCTACTACACGCTCGCGCGCGAGGGCATGAAAGTATCGATCCCCTCCCGGGCCGTGATCGTCGTCCAGAAAGGCGAGGAAGTGGCGGAGCGCTCCCGGGAAGCGGAGAGCCGCCGGCGGCTGGCCGCGCTCAAAGGCGTCGACATCTTCTCCGCGCTCGGCGAGGAGGAGCTGTCCCTGCTCGCCTCCCGCCTCAAGCGCACGCCCTTCGCCCGGGGCGAGTCGCTGACCCTCCAAGGCGCCCGCGCCGACTGGCTCTACATCATCGACGACGGCGAGGCCGAGGTCACGATCGCTTCAGGCGACGGCTCGGCCAAAAAGACGGTCGCGCGGCTGCTCCCCGGGCACTTCCTGGGCGAGATGAGCCTCATGACGGGCGAGCCCCGCTCGGCCACCGTCGTCGCGGCCACCGACGTGCACTGCTATCGCCTCGACCGCGAGGGCCTGCAGGACGTGCTCGCCAAGCGCCCGGCCCTGGCCGAGAGCATCTCGCTCGTCTTGGCCAAGCGGCGCGTGGAGCTCGAGGCCGCCCGGCGGGGACTGGACGCGCAATCCCGCCAACGGCTGCTGAGCGAGGCGCAGCGCGACTTGCTCTCCCGCATCCGGGGCTTCTTTACTCTTTCCCAGCTATGAGGCTCAACAGGATCGCCTCCGCGCTCGTGGTCTTTGCCGCCGGCGCCGCCGCCGGCACCGTGTTTGGGCCGGCTTTGCGCGCCCGGTTCTCCGAGAGGCCTTCCGTGAGCGTGGCCGAACTCTGGGGCCATCGCGAGAACTGGCAGGGCCGCGCCGTGCGCGTGACCGGAACGCTGGAGAAGTTCGCCGACGCGCAGACCGGCGGCTCCTACTACGTGATCGACGACGCCGGCTACCGCCTCGGAGTCTCGGGCCTCTCCGACGCCGAAGCCGAAGCGCTGCTCGGACGAACGGTTCACGCCTCGGGGCTCTTCGGCTTCTCCGAAAAGGGCGGCGGCTTCCTCAAACTGGGATCGATCTCCGCCGCCCCGTGAGAGAGCCCAGGACCGTCCTCGTCACGGGAGCCAGCTCCGGCATAGGCCTGGAAGCCGCGCGCGCGCTGGCCGCCTCCGGCGCGCTCGTGGTGCTGGCCTGCCGCGACGCCGCGCGCGGGCAGGCCGCTTGCGCGCAAGTGGCGGCAGCCGGAGGCCGCGCGGAGCTGCTCGAGCTCGACTTGGCCTGCCTAGCCGGCGTGCGCTGCGCCGCCGACGAGTTCAAGAAGCGCCACGGCCGCCTGGACGCGCTGGTCAATAACGCCGGAATATGGACGCGCGAGCGACGGACCACCGCCGACGGCCTGGAGCTGATCTTCGGGACCAATCACGTGGGGCACTTCCTTCTCACCCGCCTGCTCCAGGACCGCCTGGAGGCGACGCGGCCCAGCCGGATCGTCAACGTCTCCTCCGAGGCGCACAAAAGCGGCCGCCTGGATTTCGATGACCTTCAGCTCGAGCGGCGCTGGAGCGGCTGGCAGGCCTACGCCAACTCGAAGCTGGCCAACGTCCTCTTCACCCGCGAGCTCGCCCGCCGTCTGCCGCCGGGCGTGACCGCCAACGCCGTCCACCCCGGCGTGATCAGCACGAGGATCTTCCGCGATCTGCCCGGCTGGCTCAAGGCGCTCTTCGGCCTGGTCTTCGCCTCGCCCGAGAAAGGCGCGCGGCCCCTGGTGCGCCTTTGCGACGGCCCCGACGTCGCGGACGTCTCCGGCCGCTATTTCGACAAGCTCGAGGAGAGGCCCGGCTCGGCGGCGTCGCAAGACGCCGCGGCCGCGGCCCGACTGTGGAAGGCCAGCGAGCAACTGGCGGGGCTTTCCTGACGTGACTCTGGCGATCGGCCTGATGTCGGGCACCTCCAGCGACGGCGTCACCGCCGCGCTCGTGGGCTTTTCGGGGCGCTCGGTGCGCGTCCTGAGAGTCGAGACCCGGCCGTTTCCCGCCGCCCTCAGGCGGCGAATTCTGAACGCCCCGAATCTTGCGACGGCCGAGCTGTCGCGGCTCAACTTCGAGCTCGGCGAGGCCTTCGCGGCCGCCGCGCTCCGCGTGCGCGGGCGCGCCGAAGTGGCCGTGATCGGCTCGCACGGCCAGACGGTCTGGCACGGGCCGGCCGCGCGGCCGGCCAACACTCTCCAACTGGCCGAGCCCTCCGTGATCGCCGAGCGCACCGGCCTGCCCGTCGCCGCCGATTTTCGCCCGCGCGACATGGCCGCCGGAGGGCAGGGCGCACCCCTGGTGCCCGCTTTCGACGAGTTTCTCTTCTCCCGCGGCCCGATGCGCGCGCTCCAGAACATCGGCGGCATCGGCAACGTCTCCATCGCCGGCGGCGGGCGCCTGTGGACGGCGTTCGACACCGGACCGGGCAACGGCCTGCTCGACTTGGCCGCGCGCCTGGCCACCAACGGGCGCCTGCAAATGGACGAGGACGGCCGTTTGGCCGCCCGCGGGCGCGTCGATGCGCGCCGGCTCGCCGCGATGCTGCGTCATCCTTATTTCTCGCGCCGCCCGCCCAAGTCCCTCGACAAGAACGACTTCGGCGACGCCTTCCTGCGCCGCCACTTCGCTCGCGTGGGGCGCGCGCGCCTGCCGGACGTCCTCGCCACTCTCGCGGCGTTCACCGCGAAGTCGATCGCCTTGTCCTACGCGCGCTTCTCGCCGCGCAAAGTCGCCGAAGTCGTCGTGGCCGGCGGCGGCGCGCGCAATCCTTCGATCATGCGCGCGCTCGCCGCGGAGGTCTCGCCCGCGCCCGTCGTAGCCTCCGACAAGTACGGCCTGCCCGTGATGGCCAAGGAAGCGGCTTGCTTCGCTTGGCTCGGCCTGCGCGCCTGGCAGGGCCGGCCGAACAACTGCCCCCAGGCCACGGGGGCGCGCGGGCGGCGCATCCTGGGCAAGATCGTCCCCGCCTAAAGACCCACCGCCGCGGGGCCGAAGGGCTCTGCCCGAGCTTGGCGCCGGCCCGTATAATGAGGCCATGACCACCGTCAAGACGATCGCGCAAGCCGTCGCGCGGATGAAGGGCTACACGACTTTCGAGCAGGCCGTCTGGAAGGCCTGCGCGGAGATCCCGCGGGGCCAGGTGCGCACCTATGGCTGGATCGCGCGGCGCATCGGCAAGCCCAAGGCCGCGCGCGCCGTCGGCGCGGCCCTCGGCCGCAACCCTTTCGCGCCCGTCATCCCCTGCCACCGCGTCGTCGGCGCCGACGGACGCCTGACCGGCTACTCCGGCGCGGGCGGCGTGGCCGCCAAGCGCCGGCTGCTCCAAAAGGAAGGCGCGCTGCTCCAGGGAGCCTAGGATGAGCGCCGCGGCGGTCGCGCTGGTCTGGGCCTGCCTGGCGGCGGCGGCCGCGCCCTCCGAAAGCTCCGCTCCCAGGCTGATCGTTCTGCTCGACGCTCCGGCGGTCGCCGGCGCGGCCCCCGCCGCCATCGCCGCCGCCCCCTCGCTCGCCATTCCGACGCCGGCCCAGATCGCCGGACCCGACGGCTCCCCCGCGGCGGCGGCCGCCGCGCCCGCCGAGCCGCTGGTCAAGCCCGCCACCGAGGCCGAGCTGCGGGCCATGATCCAAAAGCCCGCGCGGCGCCGCGCCAGCGCCGCGGACCCTTCGGCCGAGGCCGCCGCGCGCTTCGACGGCAGCCATGCGCCCTCCGACGCCGCTTGGCAGAGCGTCTCGGCGCCGCAGCGCTTCTTCGCGGGCGGCCCGGCCGCTCCGCCCTTGCGCGAGATCGACGCGACGGCCCAATCGCTTTACGCGCGGCTGCTGCCCAAGCTCTATCGTCCCCTGCCTGTCGAGGCCTCCTATGCCCCGGAGTCGGAGCATTCGTGGTCGGCCGAGACGGGACACGCCGTCAAGATCGCCCCCGGGCAGCCCAACGGCGAGGGTTTGGTGGCCAGCGCCGGAGGCCGGGGCGAGCCGATCCAACAAAAGATCTGGCAACTCGTCACCTACGCCCACGAGTACGCCCACGCCCTCTTCGACGCCGCCCTGGGCTACGACGGCCGGCCCTTCGGGGAGAATTCCGCCTACAACGTCCTCTCCGAAGGTTTCGCCGTGGGCCTGACGGAGATCTTCGGAAAACGCCTTCTGGCGGAGGCGCCCGCTTTGGGCCTGTCGCCCCGCGACGTCCTAGACATGCGCGAGGAGCTTTCGCAGCGCTGGCGCCGGCTGTCGAGCCAGGACATCCACGACGCGGAGGGCTACGCCGCCTGGAAAGGCGCCTTCGACGCCGGCAAGGACGACGCGCTGCGCGGCCTTCTCCAGGCGCTGCGCTTGCCGCGGCTGACGGCCACCGCGCGCTCCGACTGGGCCTACCAATTGGCGCTCGGCCGCCCCGCTCTCTTGGCCGCTTACTTAGGAGCCGATCGTCTCGATTGGCGCCGGCTCGGCCTGGAGGCCTACGCGCGGCTGGCCGCCGGAGAGACGATCTCGCCGGAAGACCGCGTTTTCGCCCGGAAGGTGGTCGCCGAGGCCGGGGCCGACGGCTGGGACCGCCTGTTTAGACGCACCCTTTTTCGGTCCGAGCGCTTCCAGACCGAGCTCGGGCCCCGCTGGATGATCCCGGACTGGCTTGCCGGCTCGAGCTCCGTCGCACCGGCCTTCGCCCTGGCCTCTCTCGATGAGGACGCCGGACGCGCGCTGGCCCGCCGGCTGGCCGAGGCCGCCCGGTCTCCCCGATCCCTGGCCGATCTCTTCGAAGGAGAAGGCCCCAACGAACGCCTCTTCGCGGTGGTCTCCGCGGCCGAGGGCTTGCCCTGGGAGCCTGAGCAACGCCAGGCCTGGAACGAGGCGCTCCAAAGGTTCATCGCGGCGCCCCCGGCTGGTGTCAGGCCTTGAATTATTTTCCTTGTTCAGGACGCCGCGGCCTTTGAGACGGCGGACGCCGAGCGATTGAGGAATGCGGCGACCGCGGAGGGTGCGCAGCCTTCTCCGATCGCGCGCCTGACAAGGTCGCGCCGAGCGGCTGTCACCCGCCTGGCTCGGCTCGGGCCGCTCAACGCGCGAATCGAGATTCCGGTCTCCGCCTCGATCTCTCGCCCTAGTTCCGCAAGGCTCGGCGACGGTTCAGGCTCCGACCGCTGTCCCTCGGGGAGCTCGATGCCGGCCGAGCCGGCCGGCCCGAAGACCGGCTCAAACGACGTCCCGCCTGCCATGCCCTCGTCGATGAAGCGCCGGTAGGCATCTCTCGCCGAATCCCCGGCGCGGTCGAACAGGGAGAGCGGAAATGCGGCATCGGCGATCTCTCCATGCGTCAGCCCCAGCAACTCGCGATGGCCGCTCCAAGGCCAGAGTTCCGGCCTCGAGACCAAGCCGGCCCTGACGGGATTGAGGTGGACATAACGGAGCAACTCCAGGAGATAGGCGTCCCGGGCGCACAGCATCGATTTAAACCGGCCTTGGAACAAGTGCCCGGTCCTCCGGCGCCGGAAGTTGAACCAGGACGCGTAGCGCGTCAGCAGATATTGCATCGTCGTCGAGACCGAGCATCGGTCAAGGCGCAAGACGAGATGAAAATGGTTCGTCATGAGGCAATAGGCGAAAACGCGGCAGAGCATTCGCCTCTTCGCCTCGACGAGAACGGCGAGAAACTTCTCGAAGTCGCGGTTATCTAGGAAAATGGCCTGCCCGCCATTCCCACGCGAGGTCAGGTGGAAGATGGCGCCGCGTTCGCAAAGGCGAGGCGGGCGACCCATGAACAATATACGTTCCGGGGCCGCTTTTGGTTCCAAACGGAAAACAATTCAAGGCCTGACACCAAGAGGGACACCAAGCGGTTGGACGTCCAAGACCGGATGGACTTCCCAGAGGGTCTTGCGATGCCAATGGTCGCGACCCTCGGCGTCCTCGGCCTTGTGGAAGACATCGTAATAGGTCCAGCCGCGCACCCTCACGCGCTGGCCGAGCTTGGGCAGCGGCATTCTCGGATGCAGCTTGCGCCATTCCGGCGTGATCTCGAGGTGCAGGTCGCCGAAATCGAAGGTGTAATCCCGGTCGAAGGCGCGGTAGACCCGCGTGACCGTTCCCTCGACTTCGACGCCGACTTCGACATTGAGCTTGCCGGCGACGATGTCCTCGGGCGTCGCGCCCTCGATCTTGGCCGGCAGGCGAAGGCGGTGCTTGAGCAGGAATATCTCAGCCTCGTCCAGGCGCTTGAAGCGCGCCAGAGGAATGTCTTCGGGCCAGCGCAGGAACGCGGCGGTGCGCGCGGCCAGCGGATGGGCCTGCCAAAACGCCCGCTCGAGGTCCTGGCCCCGGGACGGCGGGGCCAGCGCTAGAAGCGCCGCGGCGAGAAGGATCATGGGCGGGCAATATCTTACAATTAAGGGCATGCTCCGTCCGGCGAAATCCGCGTTGATGCTGGCGGCCGCGTTGGCGGCGGCCCCGGCCGCGGCCGCGTCCTCGCTCAAGGCCGTCACGCTCAACGTCGCCGCCTCCGCGCGCGGCCGGCTGGAGCAGCGCTTGGCCGCGATCTCCGCGGCTCTGCGCGACGACGGCGATGACGTGGCCGCCCTTCAGGAGGCGCCCGGCCCCGCCGCGGTCGGGCGCATGGCTCTTGCCTCCGGCCTGACGCACTCGGCCTATTTCGACGGCGGGTGGCCGCCGGGCGCGGGACTGGCGATCCTCAGCCGCTATCCCATCGCGCAGACGCGGACCCTGACTTACACTTGCCGGCCCTCGCCGTGGAAGCTCTACCGCCGCCAGGCCCTCGCCAACAAAGGGGCGCTCATGGCGCGGGTCCGCACCCCGCGCGGCCCGCTCGACGTCTACGACACCCGCCTCATCGGCGACTCAGGCTCCGCGCGCTACCTCACCTTGCGCCTGACGCAGATCTTCGAGCTGTCCCAGTTCGTGGCCCGACACTCGCGATCGCGACCCTTCCTGATCCTGGGCGACCTCAATATGGAGGCCGACGCGCCCGCCTACCGCGTCCTCATCGACTTGCTCGGCCTGCAGGACGCCTGCGTGCGGGACGGCGAGGACGAGTGCGGCCTCGCCAGCGACGAGGAGGGCCCGCGCCTCGACCACGCCCTGCTTCCCGACGGCCCGCGCGCCGCGCGAGCGGAGGCCGCCTTCGCCGAGCCGATCCCTGGGACGAACCTTCCCTATTCCGAACGGGAAGGCGTGGCCGCCATGCTTTCACCCGCCGCCATGCGCCTTCGCCTTGGCCCGGATCCGCGACGCAAGCTGGAGGCCCTGATGCGCGTCGAGTCGGCGATCGACCAGATGGAGGCGCAACTGCGCCTGCGCCGCGCGCGCGCCTCCTGGATCCCGATCTACGGCTTTGCCGCTCTGCTGCGCTACGACCGGCAGCTCGCGCAGCTGAGCGCCGTCCGCGACCGCGTCGAGACCGAGCGCATCGCCTGGCTCTCCGGACGTCCGTCCGCGGAGCTCCATGGCTGAGTGGGCGCGCACGACGCTGCTTGCGTTCATCCAGGCCCATGGGGCGGCTGCGGTGTTCGTCGCCGTCCTCTTCAAATCCATCGCCGTCCGGCGGCTTGGGACGCGGCCGTGAGACGGGCCCTCGACATCCGCCGGGTCGTCGCCGTCCTCAAGCGCGAGGTCAAGCGCTTCGCCGTGCCGGTCGTCGGCGTCTACGCCGAGACGCGCGACCCGTTCCTGGTGCTGATCTCCACGGTCTTGAGCCTGCGCACCAAGGACAAGGTCACGGCCGAAGCCTCGCAGCGGCTCTTCGCCCTGGCGCGCTCGCCGCGAGAGCTGCTGGCGCTGCCGCAAGCCAGGCTGCGCCGGGCGATCTATCCGGTTTGCTTCTACCGGGTCAAGACCAAGACGATCCGCCGCATTTGCGCCGAGCTCCTCGAGCGGCATGGCGGCCGCGTGCCGGACACTCTCGAAGGCTTGCTGGCGCTGCCCGGCGTGGGCCGCAAGACGGCCAACTTGGTTCTGACGCTGGGCCACCGCAAGCCCGGAATCTGCGTGGACGTCCATGTCCATCGGATTTCGAACCGATTGGGCTACGTGCGCACCAAGAATCCGGACGAGACCGAGTTCGCCCTGCGGCGAAAGCTCCCCAAGCGCTATTGGATGATCTACAACGATCTGCTGGTGCCCTACGGCCAAAACCTGTGCGCGCCGGTCTCGCCCTGGTGCAGCCGCTGCAAGCTCTCCGGCGTCTGCGCGCGGCGGGGCGTCACGCGCTCGCGCTAGACGCTTCTAGCGGCAGATCGAGGACGCGTCGGCCGCCAGGCGCGAGCCCGGGTATTCGTAGACGCACCGGCGCCCGCTGCCCGAGATCGTCGAATGACCGGTCACGGAGTCGCCCGGGCAGACGTCGTCCAGGTGCACGCCGTCCCTGCGGGAGCCGCGCACGACGAGGTCCCGGAACTCGTTGCCGCTGGCGCACGTGGAAGCGTCGCTGCGCACCGCGGCGGCGATGAAGATCCCGTCCTTGCCGCTTCCGTCGATCCGCATATGCTCGAAGAGGTTCCCGCTCGAATGCAGCACGAATACGCCGACGTCCCCGTTGCCTTGCACGCGAGCCCGGTCGATGTGATTGTCGTCGAAGTCGAGGTCCATCGTCAGGCCCGCCATCCGGTTGTCGTGGAGATACAGGTCCTCGAACAGGCTCTGCCGGGTATCGTCTCCCGACAGGCCGTCGAAATAGTTGTGGTCGGCCTCCAGGCCCCGCACCACGAGATGATCGCTGCGCTTCTCGGTGGTCAGGCCTCCGGAAAGGGCGTCGTGGACGCGGACGTTCTCGATCGTCACGTCGCTGGCCGCGCGCACGGTGATCCCGTTGTTTCGGATGGAGGTGCTGTCTCCAGCGCATCCATGGTGGCCGCATTCGTGGGACGTGTCCTGGTGAGCCTTGTTCCCATCCACGGTCAGGTCGCGCACGACGACGTGCGCGACCCGGGGCGGGACCAGCACCGCCTGCAGGCTGCCGACGACCAGGACGGGCGACTCGGCGCCGTCGGCCAGGCGCAGCACCGTCCGGTCGGCGCCCGCGCCCCGAAGCTCGACGTTGTCGCTTTCCACGGCGACGGGAGAAGAGCAATCGTAGACGCCCGGCCCGATCGGCACGACCCCGCCGGAGGGCGGCAGGGCCCTGATCGCCTCGCGAATGGGCTCGCAGCCGTCCGCCAGCCGGGGGGTCGCGGCGCAAAAGCCCGGCGACGCCATCGCCGCGCTCACGACCAACCAGGCGACCATGCCTCAACTGTAGGCGAAAAACCGCCTTTTATCCAGGGGCCTTTTGATAACATGAGCCGGTGAGAAACTGGTCTGCGCTCGCGCTCGGACTGGTCCTGGCCGGCTGCGTGGCTTATCCCCGCTCCTATTGGACCGTGAAGCAGGGGCAGGCTCGCGTCGACGACGGCAGGCCCGTCGTCATCAAGGCGCAGCTGATCCGCGACTGCGAAAGTCTTGAAGGCGAAGACACCGAGACGGTCCTGCGCACCTACCAGACGACGACGGACGCCCAGGGCCGCTACCGCCTGCCGATCCACGCCGTGACCTGGGACCACCGAAGCCTCACCACCGGCGCGGGCTGCGCCACGCACATCCAGATGTACGTCTGCCGCCCCGAGTGCATCGCGGCCGACGACATCGACATCAACGTCTTAGGAAAGTAGAATCTTCGTCATGGCCGAGATCCCGCCGCCCCCTGCCCGCGAAAGCCGTTTTGCCGACTCCGTCCTGCTCATCGACGGAGACAACGACCCGCATTTGCCCGAGGATTTCCCGATCACGCCCACCACGCTCGTGCGCGTGTTCCTGCGGCCCGGGGCGAAGATGCCGCGGCCGCTGGAGCGGCGGCTTGGCGAGCTGCCGCTGTGCGTTCCGGTGGTCTCCCCGGCCGGAGGCGCCAATGCCGCCGATTTCGTGATGTCCCTGCACGCCGGCATCCTTCACTCGACGCTTCCGCTGCACATCCCCTTCACGCTGGTGACCAACGACAAGACGCTCGCCGTCATCGCCGAGGAGCTGCAGCGCGTGGGGCGGCAGGCCTTACTCTGGACGTCTCATCCCGAGAAAAGCCTTCGCGGCAAGCCGCCGGCGCAGCCGTCGCGGCGGCGGCGCGGGCCGCGCCGGCCGACGACTCCGGCCGCGCCGCTCGCGAACGTCCCGCCGGCCCTTGCGGCCCAGCCCCCGGCTGCGCCCCCTCCGGTCGTCCTCGAGGTGCCGCTCGCCCCGGGCGAGCCCTCCCTCTCAAGAGCGGCGGCGGCCTACGCCCAGCGCCTGGGGCGCATCAAGGACCCGCCTTCGCGCCTGAAGACCCTGCTCAACGACATCGCCCACCGCACGGCCGCATCGGGCTTCGCCGCCGAGGCGATCCTCGAGGAGCTCAAGCGCTCCCAGGCCGTGACCGTGGACGACCAAGGCCACGTGCGGCTGACGGGCGCGGTCGCGCCGGCGCAAGCGACGCCCGCGCCCGCGAGCCGGCGCCGCCGCCGGCGCCGTTAAGCGGTCCTCGCGAACGGGAACTTTTTGGGGGGGTCGCGCGTATACTTGGGGTGAGGCCCAAGGTCCCCAGCCCGCCGCCCGAACCCAGAACCCGCGCGCCGAAGCCGGAACCTTCGGGCCTCCCGCTTTCGTCGATGCGCTTTTTCCTGCCCTGGTGCGTCTGCTGCCGCTGGGGCCGGAGCGCGCCGGGCTTTTCTAAAGAGAAGCCACGGCCAGGCTGCGATTAATCGCCTGATCCAGATCGTCGATGAGGTCCTCGACGTCCTCGATGCCGACCGACAGGCGGATGAGCCCGTCGACGAGACCGGACTTGAGGCGCTCCTCGCGCGGGATCGAGCCGTGGGTCATCGTGGGCGGATGGCCGATCAAGGACTCGACGCCGCCCAGCGACTCGGCCAAGGAAAAGACCTTCGTCATCGAGATCATCCTCTTCGCGCGCTCGAGGTCGCCCTTGAGCTCGAAGGAGATCATGCCGCCGAAGCCGCGCATCTGACGCTTGGCGATCTCGTGGCCCGGGTGGTGCGCCAAGCCCGGATAATGGACTCGCGCCACCTCGGGATGGCCGAGCAGGTGTTTGGCCACGGTCATGGCGTTTTCGCAGTGGCGCTCCATGCGCAGCGGGAGGGTCTTGGTGCCGCGCAGGAGCAGGAAGCAGTCCATCGGCCCGGGCACGGCGCCCACCGAGTTTTGGAGGAACTTGAGCTTGTCGAACCACGCTTGGTCGTTGGTGACGACGCAGCCTCCGATGACGTCGGAGTGCCCCCCGAGGTATTTCGTCGTCGAATGGACCACCACATCGGCGCCCAGCTCGAGCGGGCGCTGGAGCGCCGGGGAAGCGAAGGTGTTGTCGACGCAGACCTGGACGCCCCGGGCGTGCGCCAAATCGCACAGCGCCCGGATGTCGGTGATCTTGAGCATCGGGTTGGAGGGCGTCTCGACCCAGAGGAGCTTGGTCTTGGCCGTCAGCGCCGCCTCGACGGCCGAAAGATCGCTGGCGTCGACGAAGGAGAATGCGAGCCCGAAGCGCTGAAACACCTTGGTGAAGACCCGGTAGGTCCCGCCGTAGAGATCGTGGCAGGAGACCACGTGGTCGCCCGAATCGAGCGCCTCGATGACCGTCGAGATCGCCGCCATGCCGGAGGAAAAGCACAGGCCGAAGCGCCCGCCCTCCAGGGCGGCGAGATTGGCTTCGAGGGCCAGGCGCGTGGGATGCACGGTGCGGGCGTAATCGAAGCCCTTGTGCTTTCCCGGCCCGTCCTGCACGTAGGTCGAGGTGAAATAGACGGGCGTCATGATGGCCCCGGTGACGGGGTCGGGTCGCTGGCCGGCATGGACGGCGAGGGTCGCTAAGCGCTGCTCTTTTCCCGGCATAATCGCAACCTTAGCAAACTTTGACGGATCATGCCCCCGTCGTCGCGCCGCCGGGAGCGCTCGATGAGGCCAAGATTGCCCGGGCGGCCCCGGCCGCGCGCCACAACGCCGCGGCGTCGGCGACCGCCGTCGCCAGCGCCAAGGCGCCCAGGAAGCACTCGCCGAGGACGGATAAATTGGCCTCGGCCGCCGCAAAGACCACTCCCGTCCACAGGATCGGGATCAGCGCGTTTCCAGCCGCCGCGGCTAGGAATGCGAGGCAAAGAGGCTTGGCTCCAGCGAGCCGTCTCCTGCGCCACAGGACGGCCGCGGCGATCGCCGCGACGCCCGAGGCGGCCGCCAGGAGGAGGGCGCCGACGGGGATCGCGAACATGGCGACGACCGCGCATTCGGCGGCCAGGGCCGGCGCGCTGAGCCCGAGATAGACGGCCAGGAAAGCCGCGGCGCCGGCGCAAGCCAAGCCGCAGACGCGCCCAGCCCTCTTGGCCCACGAATCATTCCCGCCCGGAGGCTGAGCCTGTCGTCGAGGCTCTACGGGCGCCAGGCGCGCGGCGACGACGAGGAGCGAGACGGGCAGCAGGGCGAAAACGGCATCCAGGAAATAAGCGCCTGCCCCGATCAGGAGCGCGCCCAGGCTCATGATCGGATCTTCTCCGGGACGAAGGCCCGCACGGGCGCGGACTTGCCCTTGACGGCCGTGGCGGCGACCTCGCGCCAGGAAAAACCCGTCGAGAGGCGCCCGCGCGTATCCTCGGAGACCAGCGCGGCGGTGCCGTGGACCTTGTTGAGGCCTTCGATGCGCGAGGCGAGGTTGACCGTATCTCCGATGACCGTATATTCCAGCCTGCGGCGCGGCGAGCCGATGTCGCCCACGACGACCCGGCCCGTGTGGACGCCGATCCCGATGCGCAAGGCCGCCTGGCCGGCGGCGCGACGCGACCGGTTGAGCCCGTCGAGCTCGTCGAGCATATCCAAGGCGCATTCGACGCCCTGACGCGGATGCTGGTCGTCAGGCACGGGGGCTCCGAAATAGGCGAGCAAGCCGTCGCCCATGAATTTATCGAGCGTCCCGCCATGCCTGAACACAGTCTCGACCATTCTGCCGTAGTAGTCGTTGAGGAGGGCCACGACCTCCTGCGGAGCCAGCTTTTCCGACAACGACGTGAAGTCGCGTATGTCGCAGAACAAGACCGTCACGTCGCAGATTTCGGGAGGAGACTCCTCGCGGCTCTGCAGCCGCTCGGCCACCGCCGAACTGAAATAGCGGCCGAGCCTCTCCCGTTTGAGCCCTTCGTGCGTCACGGTGGAGACCAGATGGCGGGCGCGGGCGATGAGTTGGGCAGCCGCGGCGCCCGCCACGCCCAGGACCACCAGCGCCGCCGAACGCGCTCCCCAGCCGACGCGCGCCTGGCGCATGAGCTCCAGTTCCAGCGCGGCCGCGACGACGCCCACGAACAGCGTGAGCCGGCGCTCCAGGGAGAGCGCTGCCAGCCCCATCAAGACGCAATAAAGCGCGAGCGCGAAGCTGGCCGCGCCCGCCGCCGAGACCGACGTCGCCAGCGAGGAGCGCTGCGTCCAAAAGACGAAGGGAGCATCGAGAAGCGCGAGAGCGTAGGACGCCGAGCGGTGACGGGCCGGAGCGGCTCGAACCCAGGCGTAAACGGCGGCGCTCAGCGCCCAATAGAGGGCGATAGGAGCAAGGGCGGCCCGCCAGCCGGGCTCCGCGCGCGGCAAACCCAGGACCAGGGCGATCATGAAGACCAAGGAGACCCCCGCCAGTCGCAATCGGCACAGCCCGAGCGCGTTGCGTCGGCGCTCCTGGTCGAGCGCCGCTTCTAGGAGGGGTCCAGAGGCTTCCGCCATGGCTCCTCAAGCATAGCCCCGCGAGCGCTCGCGGGCAAGCGGTCGAGCTACCGCGTCGGCTTCGGGGTCAACGCTCGGCGGCCCGGCCGTCGGTGAGCTTGGACACCGCGTGCAGGATATCGAACTTGGTGACGATGTCGTAGCTCGTCTTGCCGGTCTGCACCAGGACGGCCGAGCGTTGGGGCGTGATGAGCCTCATCATCGTCTCGATGCGGGCCTCCGGCGCCACCACGGGCAAGGCCTCGCCCATGATCTCGCGCACGATCATGGACTTGATCTTGCGCCCCTTGAGCATGAGCCCGAGGATGTCGTCTTCGTAGATCGCGCCCACCGGCCGCTTCTTCTCGAAAACGGGCAGCTGCGAGATGTCCTGCTTGCGCATGGCCTCAAGCGCGGCCAGCAGGGTGTCTTGCGGCTTGCCGGTCATGAGCTTGCGGCCCTTGGCGTGGTGCTTGAGGCCGAGCACGTCGCGCGCATGGAGGCGCAGCTCGCTTTCGGCATATTGATTCTCGCGCATCCACTCGTCGTTGTAGATCTTGGACAGGTAGCGCATGCCCGTGTCGGGCAGCAGGATCACCATGTAATCGTCGGCCGAGAGGCGCTCGGCGTATTTGAGGCCGGCCCAAACGGCCGCTCCGCCCGAGCCGCCGGTCAAAAGCCCTTCCAGGCGCGCCAGCCGCCGGGTGGTGACGAAGCACTCCTTGTCCGGGGTCTGAACGACGTCGTCGACGATCTCGAGGTCCATTGTCCCGGGGAAGATGTCCTCACCGATGCCCTCGACGACGTAGGGGCGAGCCTTCCCGACCCGGTTGAACTTGATCTTCTCGTAGTAGAGCGAGCCGACCGGGTCGGCGCCGATGATCTTGATCTTGGGATTGCGCTCCTTGAGGTACTTGCCGATGCCGCTGATCGTGCCGCCCGTGCCCATCCCGGCGACGAAGTGGGTGATCTTGCCCTCGGTGTCCTTCCAAATCTCCGGCCCGGTGCTCAGATAGTGAGCTCGGGGATTCTCCGGGTTCTCGTACTGGTTCGGATAGTAGGCGTTGGGGATCTCCTGGGCCAGCTTCTTGGCCACGGAGTAGTAGCTGCGAGGATCCTCCGGCTCGACGGCGGTGGGGCAGACGACGACCTCCGCGCCCAAGGCCTTGAGCAGGTTGATCTTTTCGCGCGACTGCTTGTCGGTGATCGTGAAGATCAGCTTGTAGCCGCGCAAGGCGGCCACCAGGGCCAGCCCAATGCCCGTGTTGCCGGAGGTGCCCTCGATGATCGTGCCCCCGGGCGAGAGGCGTCCGCGGCGCTCCGCGTCGTCGATCATCGCCGTGCCGATGCGGTCCTTGACCGAGCCCCCGGGATTGAAGAACTCGGCCTTGGCGTCGATGCGCGGCTTGAGACCCTCGGCGATGCGGTTGAGACGGATCAGCGGGGTGTTGCCGATCGTCTCGAGAACGTTGTCGAACCTCATGAGGAACCTCCGTCTTCTCAGGAAAAGGCCCTGCGCCCGGCAAGGGCGTGGGACAAGGTGCGCTCGTCGATGTAGTCCAGGTCGCCGCCCAAGGGGACGCCATGGGCGATGCGCGTGGTCCTCAGGCCCGCAAACGCCTTGAGCTGCTCGGCGAGATAAAGAGCCGTGGCCTCCCCCTCCGTGTCGGGGTCCGTGGCCAAAATGACCTCAGCGATCGGCGTCGCGGAGCTCTTGATGCGATCGGAGAGCTCCTTGATGCGCAAAGCCTCCGGGCCGATGCCGTCGAGCGGCGACAACGACCCGTGGAGCACGTGATAGAGGCCCTTGAATCCTCCCGAGCGCTCGATGGCGGTCACGTCCTGGGGCTCTTCGACGATGCAGAGCACGGCGCGATCCCGGGCTGGGTCGGCGCAGAACCGGCAGACCTCGCGGTCGGTGAAGTCGAAGCACTGCCGGCAGAGGTGGATGGCGGCCTTGGCCTCGCGCAGCGCGGCGATGAGATTGTCGGTCTCGAATTGCGGGGAGCGAAGGAGGAAGATCGCCAGGCGCTCGGCTTGCTTGGGGCCGATGCCTGGGAGCCTCTTGAGGCTGGCCGTCAGCTTCTGCAGGCTTTTCATGAGGGCTTCTTGATGATCTTGACCTTGCCGCCCAGGATCTTCTGGGCCTTGGAGAGGCCGGCCGGAGGCTCGGCCTTGACGCCGTCGGTCACATCCTTCCAGGTGCCGGCGGGCGAATCCGCGGCCGGCTCCGGCATCCCCGTATCCACGATCTCCGAGGGGCCGCTCGCGCTCTCGCCCCCCAGTTCCAGCGCCAGGACAACCGGCTTGCCCGCCGCCGT